>NZ_JAAXYC010000068.1 GCF_018619185.1 Streptomyces sp. McG3
TGAGGCGACCGCTTACAGCCCAGCCGCGCCACCCCAGCCCCGCCGGCGCTTGAGGCGACCGTTTGCAGCCCCGCCGGCGCTTGAGGCGACCGTTTGCAGCCCCGCCGGCGCTTGAGGCGCGGGGGCCGGGGGCGGCGCCCCCGCAACGAAGCCGCACCGCTCCACACAACGGCACCCCAGCCCACCTCGCCGCCGACCGCCCGAGGTCACCGCACCCGCTGAACCCTCCGCTCGTCCCACACCGGCTCCGCCGTCTCCCGCACGACCCCGTCCGACCCGAAGACCAGATACCGGTCGAAGGACTTCGCGAACCACCGGTCGTGCGTGACGGCCATCACCGTGCCGTCGTACACCTCAAGACCGTCCTGCAGCGCCTCCGCCGACTCCAGGTCCAGGTTGTCCGTGGGCTCGTCCAGCAGCAGCGCCGTCGTGCCGGCCAGCTCCAGGAGCAGGATCTGGAACCGCGCCTGCTGCCCGCCGGACAGCTTCTCGAACGGCTGGTCCCCCTGCCGCTCCAGCTCGTAGCGCCGCAGCACCGACATCGCCCCGCCCCGGTCCTTGGCGTGCTCGGACCAGAGGATCTCCACCAGCGTCTTGCCGAGCAGCTCCGGATGCGCGTGCGTCTGGGCGAAGTGCCCCGGCACGACCCGCGCCCCGAGCTTCCACTCCCCCGTGTGCGCCACCGGCTCCCCCGCCAGCAGCCGCAGGAAGTGCGACTTGCCCGACCCGTTGGAGCCGAGGACCGCGACCCGTTCCCCGTAGTAGATCTCCAGGTCGAACGGCTTCATCAGCCCGGTCAGCTCCAGGCCCTTGCAGGTCACCGCCCGCACCCCGGTCCGCCCGCCGCGCAGCCGCATCCTGATGTCCTGCTCGCGCGGCGGCTCCGGCGGCGGGCCGGCCTCCTCGAACTTCTTGAAGCGCGTCTGCATCGCGTGGTAGCGGTTCGCCATGTCGGGGCTGTTCGCCGCCTGCTGCCGCATCCGCAGGACGAGCGCCTTCAGCCGGGCGTGCTCCTCCTGCCAGCGCCGCAGCAGCTCCTCGAACCGGGCGAAGCGCTCCTTGCGCGCGTCGTGGTACGTGGCGAAGCCGCCGCCGTGCACCCATACGTCGCTGCCCGCCGGACTCGGCTCGACGCTGACGATCTTCTCGGCGGCACGGGACAGCAGCTCGCGGTCGTGGGAGACGAAGAGAACCGTCTTACGGGTCTCCTTCAGCTTCCCCTCCAGCCACCGCTTGCCCGGCACGTCGAGATAGTTGTCCGGCTCGTCCAGCAGCAGGACCTCGTCGGGCCCCCGCAGCAGCGCCTCCAGGACCAGCCGCTTCTGCTCACCGCCGCTGAGCGTGCGGACCTCGCGCCACTGCGCCTTCTCGTACGGGACGCCCAGCGCGGCCATGGTGCACATGTCCCAGACCGTCTCCGCCTCGTACCCGCGCGCCTCGGCCCAGTCGCTGAGCGCCTGCGCGTACGCCATCTGCGCGGCCTCGTCGTCGACGGTGAGAATGCGTTCCTCGGCCGCGTCGACGGCCTTGGCCGCCTCCTTGATCCGAGGCTGGGCCACCGAGACCAACAGGTCCCGCACCGTCCGCTCGTCCCGCACCGAGCCCACGAACTGCGGCATCACACCGAGCCCGCCGCTCACCGACACCGTGCCGCCGTGCGGCTGGAGCTCACCGGCGAGCAGCCGCAGCAAGGTCGTCTTGCCCGCCCCGTTCGCCCCGACGAGCGCGACGACGGCCCCGTCGGCCACCCGGAACGAGGCGTCGCCGAGCAGCACCCGCCCGTCCGGTAGGTAGTACTCCAGGTGGCCTGCTTCGAGATGTCCCATACAGAGCATTGTCACGGTCCGCGAACTCCTGGCCCAACCGGTTTACGTCACCCCCTGAGACCGACCGGTCTAAACTGCGCGCATGAGCTTTGGGCAAGGGGGGGCCTCCTGGGGGCCCGGGGGCGACGGGACTCCGGACTGGGCGGCGCTGGCGGAGGAATCCGCGGCGCGCGCCCGCCGGAAGAGGCTGATGATGATCGGCGGTGGCGCGCTGGCCACCGTGGCGATAGGCGCGATCGTGACCACGGCCGTGGTCACGTCGAACGGCGGCGGCTCGGGCAAGGCGGACAAGAACGCGAGCCAGCTGCCCGCACCCGCCGACCTCCCCGAGGACACGTCGGCGCCCGCGCCCTCGTTCTCCTCGGTCGCACCGCCGCCCCCGCCCGACCCCAAGGACTACATCTCCAGCGCCAAGAAGGACAAGGCGCCGATCACCGTGGACGGGTTCTTCCCCGGCAAGAAGCTCACCATGGGCGACCGCGTCCACCTCAAGGGCGCGACGGGCAACTCCGCGACGTGCACGACGGGCACCCAGGGCGCCCTCGGCTCGGTCCTCGCGAACAACGGCTGTGGGCAGCTCATCCGGGCCACCTACCGCAAGGACGGGGTGGCGGTCACCGTCGGCATCGCCGTCTTCGCTACGGAGGCCCGCGCGAAGAAGGCCGTCGACCAGAGCTCGGGCGGCCTCGCCTCCCTCAGCGGCGGCGGCGTCGACACCTTCTGCCGGGGCGGCACGGTCTGCCTGCGCACCGCCAACTCCTACGGCCGCTACGCCTACTTCACCGTCGGCGGCTTCCTGAACGGCAAGCGGGTCACCACCGCCGACAAGGACGTCTACGCGGTCAACAAGGACCTGACGAACTTCACCTTCCGCCAGATCCACCGCCGGGGCCAGCTCCAGGCCTCCCAGGCCGCCGCCGCCCCCAACGGCTGACGGGCCGACACCCTCCGTGCCGAACTCCCGGTCGGTGACCGGGAGTTCCCGCCGGAGCGACGCTCAGCAGCAGCCCGCCCCCGGCAACGTCCTCACGTTCCGCGCCTCCACGGCACGGGCCGCCAGCAACGCGTCGGCCGGGTAGGCGACTTCCTCCAGCGTCAGCCCGTGCGGGCGCACCACGTGCACCCCGGGGTCGCGCACCTTCGCGGCGAGCACCTCGGCGGGCCAGCCGGCCGGCCGCCGACCGTCGCCGACGAACAGTGCCGCCCCGATCAGCGCCCGCACCATGTTGTGGCAGAACGCGTCCGCCTGGACGGTCGCGGTCAGCACCCCGGACGCCGGGTCCCGTACCCAGCTCAGCTCCTGGAGCGTACGGATGGTCGTCGCGCCCTCGCGCCTCTTGCAGTACGCGGCGAAGTCGTGCTCCCCCACCATCAACGCGGCCGCCTCGTTCATCGCGTCCACGTCCAACGGCCGGTCGTGCCAGAGCACATGACCACGGGTCAGCGGGTCGACGCCGCCGGGCCGGTCCCCCACCCGGTACGCGTACCGCCGCCACAACGCGGAGAACCGGGCGTTGAACCCGGCGGGTGCGGGGGCCGCGCGCCAGATCCGTACATCCAGCGGCAGCCGGCCCGCCAGCCGTCGCAGCAGCTTCTCCTCGTGCTCGGCCCACACCGCATCGGGCAGGTCCACGTGGGCCACCTGGCCGCGTGCGTGCACCCCGGCGTCGGTCCGGCCCGCCACCGTCAGGTCGTACGTCACGGCGGAGCGGGTCACGGTCCGCAACGCGTCCTCGATCTCGCCCTGCACCGTGCGCCGGCTGGTCTGCTTCGCCCAGCCGGAGAAGTCCCTGCCGTCGTAGGCCAGGTCCAGCCGCACCCGTACGAAACCGGGCTCCGCCTCGTCACTCACCGCGTCATCCTCTCGACTCCCCTGGTCAGCAGAACGGGCCCGCACCGCCCCGAAGGGTGATGCGGGCCCGTCCCGTGGTCCGTCTCAGAACGCTCAGGCGTCCTTGGACTCCGCGTCGTCGGCCGGCTTGGCGTCCTCGACGGACTCGGCCGCGGGGGCCTCGTCCTTCTTGAGGGCGTCTTCCTTGACCGCACGCTTCGTCGCGGCCTCGGCCTCACCGGTGGCCTGCTGGGCCACGGTCAGCGCCTCGACCAGCTCGATGACCGCCATCGGGGCGTTGTCGCCACGACGGTTGCCGATCTTGGTGATACGGGTGTAACCACCGGGGCGGTTCTCGTATCGGGGAGCGATCTCGGTGAAGAGCGTGTGGACGATGCTCTTGTCCGTGATCGTCTGGAGCACCAGGCGACGGTTGTGGATGTCGCCCTTCTTCGCCTTGGTGACGAGGCGCTCGGCGACCGGACGCAGGCGGCGGGCCTTGGCCTCGGTCGTCGTGATGCGACCGTGCTCGAACAGCGACTTCGCCAGGTTGGCGAGGAGCAGACGCTCGTGCGCGGCGCTGCCGCCCAGACGGGCACCCTTTGCGGGACGCGGCATGGTGATTCTCCTTGTGTGCTGCACCGGCCGTATCAGGTACCGGTGTCAGTTCCCGCGAGGCGGACGCCTCCCGGAAGTCATACGTGCCGGTCGGGCGCGGCTTTCCAGCCCGCCCGACGTTCGCCGGACATCAGCGCACATCGAGCCCGTCCGGCGATTGAGGACAAAGCCTCGTTCCCGGCCCGGGGGCACCTCGAAATCGGGCGCCCCCAGCCGGGAGGCGGATCAGTACTGCTCGGTCTCCACGAAACCGGCGTCCGCGTCGTCGTCGGCGCCGAAGGCGTCGGCGGCGGCGGTCGGGTCGAAGCCGGGAGGCGAGTCCTTGAGCGCGAGGCCCATACCGGCCAGCTTCGCCTTGACCTCGTCGATCGACTTGGCGCCGAAGTTGCGGATGTCGAGCAGGTCCGCCTCGGAGCGGGCCACGAGCTCACCCACGGAGTGGATGCCCTCGCGCTTGAGGCAGTTGTACGACCGAACGGTGAGCTCCAGCTCCTCGATCGGCAGGGCGAGATCGGCGGCGAGCGCGGCGTCCGTCGGCGACGGGCCCATGTCGATGCCCTCGGCGTCGATGTTGAGCTCGCGCGCCAGACCGAACAGCTCGACCAGGGTCTTACCGGCCGACGCCATGGCGTCACGGGGACGCATGGCCTGCTTGGTCTCGACGTCGACGATCAGCTTGTCGAAGTCGGTGCGCTGCTCGACACGGGTCGCCTCGACCTTGTACGTGACCTTGAGCACCGGCGAGTAGATGGAGTCGACCGGGATCCGGCCGATCTCCTGGCCGACCTGCTTGTTCTGGACGGCGGAGACGTAGCCGCGACCGCGCTCGACGGTCAGCTCCATCTCCAGCTTGCCCTTGCCGTTGAGCGTGGCGAGAACGAGGTCGGGGTTGTGCACCTCGACACCGGCCGGGGGCGCGATGTCGGCGGCGGTGACCAGACCCGGGCCCTGCTTGCGCAGGTACATCACGACGGGCTCGTCGTGCTCCGAGGAGACGACGAGCTGCTTGATGTTGAGGATGAGGTCGGTGACGTCTTCCTTGACGCCCGGCACGGTGGTGAACTCGTGCAGGACCCCGTCGATCCGGATGCTGGTGACAGCGGCACCGGGGATCGAGGAGAGGAGGGTGCGGCGGAGGGAGTTGCCGAGGGTGTAACCGAAGCCCGGCTCCAGCGGCTCGATCACGAACCGGGAGCGGAACTCGTCGACGACCTCTTCGGTCAGCGACGGACGCTGAGCGATAAGCATGCGGTGATCCTTCAGTCGTGGGCACCCACTATTTGATGCCCGACAGATGTAACAAGGGTACGGGCGGTACGCCCCGTAAGAGGTGTACCGCCCGGACCGAACGCTACTGACGCACGGCCGTCACCGGCCGCGACGCATCAGACGCGGCGACGCTTCGGCGGACGGCAGCCGTTGTGCGGCGTCGGGGTGACGTCCTGGATCGAACCGACCTCGAGGCCCGTGGCCTGGAGGGAGCGGATCGCGGTCTCACGGCCGGAGCCGGGACCCTTGACGAAGACGTCGACCTTGCGCATGCCGTGCTCCTGCGCGCGGCGGGCGGCCGACTCGGCGGCCATCTGCGCGGCGAAGGGGGTGGACTTGCGCGAGCCCTTGAAGCCGACGTGGCCGGCGGAGGCCCAGGAGATCACGTTGCCCGAGGGGTCCGTGATCGAGACGATGGTGTTGTTGAACGTGCTCTTGATGTGCGCGTGGCCGTGAGCGACGTTCTTCTTTTCCTTGCGACGCACCTTCTTGGCTGCGCCCTGACGACCCTTGGGGGGCATGTCTTGACTCCAGATGGAGAGGGGAGGTGATCGGTCCTACAGCGAAGACCGCTGGTTGCTGCGGGTCCGGAGAACCGGAGGTCCGCAGTGCGTCCGCTGAGGACTACTTCTTGCCCGGCTTCTTCTTACCGGCGATGGCGCGACGCGGGCCCTTGCGGGTACGCGCGTTCGTGCTGGTGCGCTGACCGTGGACCGGCAGACCACGGCGGTGACGAATGCCCTGGTAGCAGCCGATCTCGATCTTGCGGCGGATGTCGCCCTGGACCTCACGGCGGAGGTCACCCTCGGTGCGGAGGTTGGCGTCCACGTACTCGCGGATCTTGACGAGGTCTTCCTCGGCAAGGTCGCGGACGCGGGCGTCCGGGTTCACGCCGGTGGAGGCGAGGATCTCCTTGGACCGGGTGCGCCCGATACCGAAGACGTAGGTGAGGGCAACCTCCACGCGCTTTTCGCGCGGGATGTCAACACCTGAAACGCGTGCCATTCAATGGCTCCAGTTGTTAGATCGGGGGTCTTCCGCAGTGCCACTCCCGGCCGCCGACCGCTCGCGAGGAGCAGTGGTACGTCCGGGTCCCCGGCCCCCGCCGGAGGTGTCGTCAGCCGTGGCTTGGACGGGCTCTGCGTATGTACGAATTTCGTGCGTCGCGCGAAGAACTGCGAGATGCAGGCGGTCGTGCGTCAGCCCTGGCGCTGCTTGTGGCGCAGGTTGTCGCAGATGACCATGACCCGACCGTGACGGCGGATCACCTTGCACTTGTCGCAGATCTTCTTGACGCTCGGCTTGACCTTCATGGGATGTCAGGTTCTCCGGGTCAGTGCCATCACCCGCCGAAACGGGGTGCCGGCAAGATCTACTTGTAGCGGTAGACGATCCGGCCACGCGTCAGGTCGTACGGAGAGAGCTCCACCACGACCCGGTCATCCGGGAGGATACGGATGTAGTGCATCCGCATCTTGCCGCTGATGTGCGCCAGGACCTTGTGACCGTTCTGGAGCTCCACCTTGAACATTGCGTTCGGGAGGGACTCGATCACGGTGCCCTCAATCTCGATGGCACCTTGCTTCTTGGCCACGCTTCGCCTTTCGAATCGGCTACCTTGATCGGCTCTTGCTTATCGGTGTGCTGATATGCGGGCACACTGATGCACGAGAGCCGACGAGTCAGTCTACGTCAGCGGACTCCAAAAGACGAATCCGTCAAGTTTGCCCAGCCGGAGTGATCCTTAGACCTCCCCGAGGGGTCACATCACCCGAGAGGGTCGGGCGCCGCCTCTACTCCGTACTCCGCGAGCTTCGCCCTGCCGCAGTCCGGGGCGGTCAGGACCAGCGGGCCCTGCTCCGTCAGCGCGATGGAGTGCTCCCAGTGCGAGGACCAGGTGCCGTCCGTCGTGATGACCGTCCAGTCGTCGCTCAGGGTCTCCGTCCGCGCCGTGCCGAGCGAGACCATGGGCTCGATCGCCAGGCAGACGCCCGGGACCAGCTTGATGCCCTTGCCGCGCTTGCGGGAGACGTAGTTCAGCAGGTGCGGGTCCATGTGCATCTCGGTGCCGATGCCATGGCCGCCGAAGTCCTCGATGATCCCGTACTTGCCGGTCGCCGGGCGCGGCTGGCGGCGGATGTAGGACTCGATCGCCCGGGAGATGTCGACCAGGCGGTTGTTCACCTTCATCGCGGCGATACCGGCCCACATCGACTCCTCGGTCACCCGGGAGAGCTCGATCAGCTCCGGAGCGTGACCGGTGCCCACGAAGGCGGTGTAGGCCGCGTCGCCGTGCCAGCCGCCGACGATCGCGCCGGCGTCGATCGAGATGATGTCGCCGTCCTTCAGAACCGTCTTCTCGTCCGGGATGCCGTGGACGACGACCTCGTTGACCGAGGTGCAGATGGTCGCGGGGAACCCGCCGTACCCGAGGAAGTTCGACTTGGCGCCGTGGTCGGCGATCACCTTGCGGGCGACCTGGTCCAGGTCGTGCGTGGTGGCCCCGGGAACGGCCGCCTCACGGGTGGCGGCGTGAATGGCAGCGACCACCAGGCCCGCCTCGCGCATCTTCGCGATCTGCTCGGGGGTCTTGATCTGCACCATTGCTCGGCGCCTCTCTGCATCGACGGTGACGGGTACGGCTCGGCGTGTTCAACGATACGGGCGCAAGCAGTCGGCCGCGGCGCCCTGAGAGGCGCCGCGGCCGGCTTGCACTACGGGTGGTGCGGTGGTGACGCTCAGCCCTCGTCGGAGGCCTTCAGCGCCTCCATGGCGCGGGCGGTCACATCCGCGACCTTGCCCAGCGCGGAGATGGTCACCACGAGGCCCTGGGCCCGGTAGTAGTCGATGATCGGCTCGGTCTGCGTGTGGTAGACCTCCAGCCGGGTACGGACCGTCTCCTCGCTGTCGTCGTCCCGCTGGTACAGCTCGCCGCCGCAGGCGTCGCAGACGCCCTCGGCCTTCGGCGGGTTGTACGTCAGGTGGAAGACGTGCGCGCTGTTGTTGCGGCAGACGCGGCGACCCGCGATCCGCTTCACGACCTCGTCCTCGGGGACCTCGAGATCGAGTACCGCGTCCAGCTTTACGCCCTCGTCCTTGAGCATCACGTCAAGGGCTTCGGCCTGTCCGACGTTCCGCGGGAAGCCGTCCAGCAGGAAGCCGCCGGCGGCGTCCGACTGGGCCATGCGGTCCTTGGCCATCCCGATGGTGACCTCGTCCGGCACCAGCTGCCCCGCGTCCATGTAGGCGCGGGCCTGCTTGCCAAGGTCGGTGCCCTGGCTGATGTTGGCGCGGAAGAGGTCGCCCGTGGCGATGTGCGGAATCGAGAGGTTCTGAGCAAGGTACGCAGCCTGCGTTCCCTTGCCGGCACCCGGAGGCCCGACGAGGACGATTCGCATCAGCGGAGGAACCCTTCGTAATTGCGCTGCTGGAGCTGACTCTCGATCTGCTTCACGGTTTCCAGACCGACACCCACGATGATGAGGATGCTCGTCCCGCCGAACGGGAAGTTCGCGTTCGCACCGCCGAAGCCCGCCAACGCCATCGTCGGCACAAGAGCGATCAGGGCCAGGTACAGCGAGCCCGGCCAAGTGATCCTGTTGAGTACGTAGCTCAGGTATTCGGCAGTAGGACGACCTGCCCGGATACCCGGGATGAAGCCACCATACTTCTTCATGTTGTCGGCGACCTCGTCGGGGTTGAACGAGATGGCCACATAGAAGAAGGCGAAGAAGACGATCAGCAGGAAGTACGCCACCATGTAGTACGGCTCGTTCTGCCCGACGAAGTTGTCCGTGATCCAGGTCGCCCAGCCGGCCTGCGAGTTCGAGAACTGGACGATCAGCGCGGGAATGTAGAGCAGCGACGAGGCGAAGATGACCGGGATCACACCCGCCTGGTTCACCTTCAGCGGGATGTACGTGGACGTACCGCCGTAGGACCTGCGTCCGATCATGCGCTTCGCGTACTGCACCGGGATACGGCGCTGGGCCTGCTCCACGAAGACGACGAGACCGACCATCACAAACCCGATGAGGATGACCGTACCGAACTCGATCCAGCCGTCGGCCAGCTTGCCGCTCTCCTTGATGGCCCACAGGGCGCCGGGGAACGTGGCGGCGATCGAGATGAACATCAGGATCGACATGCCGTTGCCGATGCCGCGGTCGGTGATCAGCTCACCGAGCCACATGACGGCAGCCGTACCAGCGGTCATCGTGAGGACCATGATGACCGTGGTGAAGATCGATTTGTCCGCGACGATCTGGCTGCCCACGGAGCAGTTCTGGAAGAGCGCGCCGCTGCGGGCGGTGGCCACGAGACCGGTGCCCTGGAGGATGGCCAGCGCGACCGTCAGATAACGCGTGTACTGCGTGATCTTCGCGGTGCCGGACTGCCCCTCCTTCTTCAGGGCTTCCAGGCGCGGGATCACGACGGTCAGCAGCTGGAGAATGATGCTCGCCGTGATGTACGGCATGATGCCGAGCGCGAAGATGGTGATCTGCAACAGGGCGCCACCGCTGAACATCTGCATCAGACCGAGGAGACCACCCGAGTCGGCCTGGTCGATGCACTGCTGCACCTTCGTGTAGTCGACGCCAGGGGCCGGGACATGCGCCCCGAGCCGATAGATCACGATGATGCCGAGCGTGAAGAGCAGCTTCTTGCGCAGGTCGGGCGTCTGGAACGCTCGGGCGAACGCGGTGAACACGGTGCCTCCTGCGACCCCCGCGCTATGCGTCAGAGGCGACGGGTCTGGATGGGACTGGATGGGATCGGATACAAGGCAGCCCTACATCGTAAGGAGGCCACAAAAGATTAACGGCGCCACCCTACCCGGCTCGGGACTGAGCGGGAAACACGCGCCGCACACCGGTGCACGGCCCGTCTCCCGGCCCCAGCCGCGAAAGACCGGCCAAGCCGCACCATTTGGGACGTGAACGCCCCTCCGCTCCCCCACCGCCGGTGCGGTGGACACCCGTTCAACCTTTCCCGAGCCTTTACGGTTCCCGTACAGCGGCACAAACGCAGAAAAGCCTGGCCGGCCACCTCCGAAGAGGCAGCCGGCCAGGCTCAGTTCTGTCCCGCGGCTCAGACGAGCTCGGTGACCGTACCGCCGGCGGCGGTGATCTTCTCCTTGGCGGAGCCGGAAACGGCGTCAACCGAAACCTGCAGTGCCACGGAGATCTCGCCCTGTCCGAGGACCTTGACGAGGTGGTTGTTGCGCACAGCGCCCTTGGCGACCAGGTCGGCCACCGTGACCTCTCCACCCTCGGGGTAGAGCGTCGCGAGCTTGTCCAGGTTCACGACCTGGAACTCCGTGCGGAACGGGTTCTTGAAGCCCTTGAGCTTCGGGAGACGCATGTGGAGGGGCATCTGGCCACCCTCGAAGCGCTCCGGAACCTGGTAACGAGCCTTCGTACCCTTGGTACCACGGCCTGCGGTCTTACCCTTGGACGCCTCACCACGACCCACACGGGTCTTGGCGGTCTTGGCGCCCGGGGCAGGCCGGAGGTTGTGGGCCTTCAGCGGGCTGTTCTCCGCCATGTCAGTCAACCTCCTCAACCGTCACGAGGTGGCGGACGGTGTGAACCATTCCGCGGAACTCGGGGCGGTCATCCTTGACAACCGAGTCGTTCAGGCGCTTGAGCCCGAGCGAACGCAGGGTGTCGCGGTGGTTCTGCTTGCTGCCGATGTACGACTTCGTCTGCGTGATCTTGAGGCGAGCCATTACGCACCCGCTCCCGCACGTGCACGAAGCAGAGCCGCGGGGGCGACGTCCTCGAGGGGCAGACCGCGGCGGGCCGCGATCTCCTCGGGACGCTGCAGACCCTGAAGGGCCGCCACGGTCGCGTGCACGATGTTGATCGCGTTGGACGAGCCAAGCGACTTCGACAGGATGTCGTGAACGCCGGCGCACTCGAGCACGGCACGCACCGGGCCACCGGCGATAACGCCGGTACCGGGGGACGCCGGCTTGAGCAGGACGACGCCCGCAGCCTTCTCGCCCGTGATCGGGTGAGGGATGGTGCCCTGGATACGCGGGACCTTGAAGAAGCTCTTCTTGGCCTCTTCGACGCCCTTGGCGATGGCCGCGGGAACTTCCTTGGCCTTGCCGTATCCGACACCGACGGTGCCGTCACCATCGCCCACCACGACCAGCGCGGTGAAGCTGAAGCGACGACCACCCTTCACGACCTTGGCGACGCGGTTGATCGCGACGACACGCTCGACGTACGCGGTCTTCTCGGCGGCAGCGCCACCGTCACGGCCCTTCCGGTCCCGCCGCTCGCCGCCACCGGCACCGCTTCCGCGGCGCTGGGGTCCAGCCATTGGATTTACCTCTCTCTGTTACGTCCGCTGTGCGTAGGAACCGGGGCTTAGAACTTCAGCCCGGCTTCACGGGCGGCGTCAGCCAGAGCGGCAATCCGCCCGGCGTACTGGTTACCACCGCGGTCAAACACGACGGCCTCGACGCCTGCGGCCTTGGCACGCTCGGCGACCAGGGCGCCGACCTGCTGGGCCTGGGCGCTCTTGTCACCTTCGCCACCACGGATCGAGGTGTCCAGGGTCGACGCCGACGCGAGCGTGTGGCCCGCGATGTCGTCGATGACCTGGGCCACGATGTGGCGGTTGGAACGCGTCACGACCAAGCGAGGACGCTCCGGCGAACCGGAGATGTGCTTGCGGACGCGGATGTGGCGGCGCTTGAGGGCGGCACGCTTGTACGCGTCGCCCTTGGCGATCTTCACACCGTATGCCATGGCTACTTACCAGCCTTTCCGACCTTGCGGCGGATGACCTCGCCCGCGTACTTGACGCCCTTGGCCTTGTACGGGTCGGGCTTCCGCAGCTTGCGGATGTTGGCGGCTACCTCGCCGACCTTCTGCTTGTCGATGCCCTCGACGCTGAGCTTCGTGGGCGACTCGACCTTGAAGGTGATGCCTGCCGGAGCCTCGATGAGGATCGGGTGGCTGTAGCCCAGGGCGAACTCCAGGTTGGAGCCCTTCGCCTGGACGCGGTAACCGACACCGCTGATCTCGAGCGCCTTGGAGTATCCCGCGGTCACGCCGGTGATCATGTTCGCCACCAGCGTGCGGGACAGGCCGTGGAGGGCCTTGTTCTGACGCTCGTCGTTCGGGCGGGAGACGTTGAGCACGCCGTCCTCACCCTTGGAGACCTCGATCGGCGCGGCAACGGTGTGCGTGAGGGAACCCTTGGGGCCCTTCACCGCGACCGTACGGCCATCGATGGTGACGTCCACACCGGCGGGAACCTGGATGGGGAGCTTGCCGATTCGCGACATGAGCTTTCCTTCCTTTCCCGACTACCAGACGTAGGCGAGGACTTCCCCACCTACGCCCTTCTTGCCTGCCTGCTGGCCGGTCAGGAGACCGTGGGACGTGGAGATGATCGCCACGCCCAGGCCGCCGAGAACCTTCGGCAGGTTGGTGGACTTTGCGTATACACGCAGACCCGGCTTCGAAATCCGCTTGATGCCGGCGATCGAGCGCTCGCGGTTCGGGCCGAACTTCAGCTCGAGGACGAGGCTCTTGCCGACCTCGGCGTCCTCGACCTTCCAGCCGGTGATGAAGCCCTCCTGCTGGAGGATCTCCGCGATGTGCGACTTGATCTTGCTGTGCGGCATCGCGACATCGTCGTGATACGCCGAGTTCGCGTTGCGCAGACGCGTGAGCATGTCTGCGATGGGATCAGTCATGGTCATGAGTTGGCCTTCGGCCTCTCTCGCCGGGGTTTCCTGTATGCGCCATCCCTCTCCCCACTCAGTGGCGGGACGGGTGCGGTGCGGGGACCTACGGCGTAGTAAGTCGGTCTTGGGCGGCAGGCGCCCAACCCTTCAAGCCTACGGCATGAAAGGAGGGGCTCCTGCCGACCAGATACTTACCGAGAGTCTCCGGAACTTCCCTTTGCCCGAGGGCAGAGGGGAGTTACCAGGAGCTCTTGGTCACGCCCGGCAGCTCGCCACGGTGAGCCATCTCACGAAGGCACACGCGGCACAGGCCGAACTTGCGGTAGACGGAGTGGGGCCGGCCGCAGCGCTGGCAGCGGGTGTACCCGCGGACGCCGAACTTCGGCTTACGGGCGGCCTTAGCGATCAGAGACTTCTTCGCCACGGTCAGTTCTCCTTGAACGGGAAGCCGAGGTGACGAAGGAGGGCACGACCCTCGTCGTCGTTGGTCGCCGTGGTGACCACGGTGATGTCCATGCCCCGGACCCGGTCGATCTTGTCCTGGTCGATCTCGTGGAACATGACCTGCTCCGTGAGACCGAAGGTGTAGTTGCCACGGCCGTCGAACTGCTTCGGCGACAGGCCACGGAAGTCACGGATACGCGGAAGCGCGAGCGACAGCGTACGGTCCAGGAACTCCCACATCCGGTCACCACGAAGGGTGACGTGGCAGCCGATCGGCTGGCCCTCGCGCAGCTTGAACTGCGCGATGGACTTGCGGGCCTTGGTGACGGCCGGCTTCTGGCCGGTGATCGTGGTGAGGTCCTTGACGGCACCGTCGATCAGCTTGGAGTCGCGGGCGGCGTCGCCCACACCCATGTTGACCACGATCTTGACCAGACCGGGAACCTGCATGACGTTCTCGTACGAGAACTCCTCACGCAGCTTGCCGGCGATTTCCTCGCGGTAGCGCGTCTTGAGACGCGGCGCAGTGGTGGCAGTCATCAGATGTCCTCACCGGTCCGCTTGGCAACGCGGATCTTGTTGCCCTCGTCGTCAAAGCGGTAGCCGACGCGGGTGACAACCTTGTTGCCGTCCTTCTCCACGACCAGCTGAACGTTGCTGATGTGGATCGGGGCCTCGGTGGTGACAATGCCACCCGTCTGCGAACCGCGAGCCGTCTGACCGGCCTTGGTGTGCTTCTTGACCCGGTTGACACCCTCGACGAGGACGCGGTCCTGAGCGGGGTAGGCCACGATGACCTTGCCCTGCTTGCCCTTGTCCTTACCGGTGATGACCTGAACCAGGTCGCCCTTCTTGATCTTCATGCTTACAGCACCTCCGGCGCGAGCGAGATGATCTTCATGAACTTCTTCTCGCGCAGCTCCCGGCCCACCGGGCCGAAGATGCGGGTGCCGCGGGGGTCGCCGTCGTTCTTCAGAATGACGGCGGCGTTCTCGTCGAAGCGGATGTACGAGCCATCCTGACGGCGACGCTCCTTGACGGTGCGAACGATGACGGCCTTGACGACGTCACCCTTCTTCACGTTGCCACCGGGGATCGCGTCCTTGACGGTGGCGACGATGACGTCACCGATACCCGCGTAGCGGCGACCCGAGCCACCGAGAACACGAATGGTGAGAATTTCCTTCGCACCCGTGTTGTCGGCGACGCGCAGTCGCGACTCCTGCTGGATCACGTCTATCTCCTGATCGTCTGCCGGTTCCCGGCGGGTGCCTCTCCGTTACCGGGGAGGCACCCCACCGAGCCTGGCGGAACTGACCCGAGGGGAATGCCCCTCAGGAATTACTTGGCCTTCTCGAGGATCTCGACGATGCGCCAGCGCTTCGAGGCGGACAGCGGACGCGTCTCCATGATGATGACGCGGTCGCCGACGCCGGCACTGTTCTGCTCGTCGTGGGCCTTGAGCTTGTTCGTACGGCGGATGACCTTGCCGTACAGCGCGTGCTTGACGCGGTCCTCGACAGCGACGACGACGGTCTTGTCCATCTTGTCGCTGACGACCAGACCCTCACGGGTCTTGCGGAAACCGCGGTCGGTGTTCGTCTCAGTCACAGTCTTCTCGCTCATCAGGCGCTCTCCACCGTCTCGATGCCCAGCTCGCGCTCACGCATCAGGGTGTAGATCCGGGCGATGTCCTTACGGACGGACTTGAGCCGGCCGTGGTTCTCGAGCTGGCCCGTCGCCGCCTGGAAGCGGAGGTTGAACAGCTCTTCCTTGGCTTCGCGGAGCTTGTTGAGGAGCTCCTCGTCGCCCAGCTCGCGCAGCTCGGACGCCTTGGTACCGGCCGACATCACGACTCACCTGCCTCGCGCCGAACGATCCGGCACTTCATCGGAAGCTTGTGAGCAGCGCGGGTGAGCGCCTCACGAGCAATCTTCTCGTTCGGGTAGGACAGCTCGAACATCACCCGACCCGGCTTGACGTTCGCGATCCACCACTCGGGAGAACCCTTACCGGAACCCATGCGGGTCTCGGCAGGCTTCTTCGTCAGGGGACGGTCCGGGTAGATGTTGATCCAGACCTTGCCGCCACGCTTGATGTGACGGGTCATCGCGATACGAGCGGACTCGATCTGACGGTTCGTCACGTACGCCGGGGTCAGCGCCTGGATGCCGTACTCGCCGAACGCAACCTGCGTGCCACCCTTGGACATACCGCTGCGCTTCGGGTGGTGCTGCTTGCGGTGCTTGACCCTACGGGGGATCAGCATTTCGGTCAGGCCTCCGTTCCGGTGCTCTCAGCAGCCGGAGCAGCGGCGGCGGGGGCGTCGGCCTTGGGGGCCTCGGCTGCCGGCGACTGCTGCGGCTTACGGCCGCGACCGCCACGCTCGCCACCACGGCCGCCACCACGGCCGGCCGGGCGGTCGGTGCCGCCACGAGCCGGACGGTTGCCGGCGCGGGCCGCGGCGTTCTCGGCGCGAACCTCGGCGATGTTCTTGACGTCGCCCTTGTAGATCCAGACCTTCACGCCGATGCGGCCGAAGGTCGTCTTGGCCTCGAAGAAGCCGTAGTCGACGTTGGCCCGGAGGGTGTGCAGGGGCACGCGGCCCTCGCGGTAGAACTCCGAGCGGGACATCTCGGCGCCGCCGAGGCGACCGCCACACTGGATCTTGATGCCCTTGGCGCCGGCCTTCATCGAGCTCTGCATGCTCTTACGCATGGCACGACGGAAGGAGACGCGGGAGGAGAGCTGCTCGGCGACGGCCTGGGCCACCAGCTGAGCGTCCACCTCGGGGTTCTTGACCTCGAGGATGTTCAGCTGGACCTGCTTGCCGGTCAGCTTCTCCAGCTCGCCGCGGATGCGATCGGCCTCGGCGCCACGGCGACCGATGACGATGCCCGGACGGGCGGTGTGGATGTCAACGCGGACGCGGTCGCGGGTGCGCTCGATCTCGACCTTCGAGATGCCGGCCCGCTCCATGCCCTTCGTCATCATGCGACGAATGGCGACGTCTTCCTTGACGTAGTCCTTGTACAGCTTGTCGGCGTACCAGCGGGACTTGAAGTCCGTGGTGATGCCGAGCCGGAACCCGTGCGGGTTTACCTTCTGGCCCATTACCGGGTTCCTTCCTTGCTGCTGACGACCACGGTGATGTGGCTGGTCCGCTTACGGATCCGGTAGGCACGGCCCTGAGCACGCGGACGGAACCGCTTCAGGGTCGGGCCCTCGTCCACGTACGCCTCGCTGATGACCAGCGAAGAGGCGTCAGGGTGGTCGTAGTTGTGTGCAGCGTTGGCGATGGCGCTGTCCAGCACCTTGCCAACCGGCACGCTCGCGGCCTGCGGGGCGAAACGCAGGACCGCCTGAGCCTCCGTGGCATCCATGCCACGGATGAGGTCCACCACTCGGCGGGCCTTCATGGGCGTGACGCGGATGTACCGCGCCTGGGCCCTGGCTTCCATGGTTGTCCCTTCGGTGTGAGTCATAGTCATTTCCACCCCGCGCTAGCGGCGCTTCGACTTCCGGTCGTCCTTGACGTGGCCGCGGAAGGTGCGAGTCGGCGAGAACTCGCCGAGCTTGTGGCCGACCATGGACTCGGTGACGAACACCGGGACGTGGATCTTGCCGTTGTGCACCGCGATGGTGTGACCCAGCATGGCCGGGATGATCATCGAGCGACGGGACCAGGTCTTGATGACGTTCTTGGTGCCTGCTTCGTTCTGTACGTCCACCTTCTTGACGAGGTGGCCGTCGACGAAGGGCCCCTTCTTGAGACTGCGCGGCATCTAAACCCGCTCCTAGCGCTTCTTGTTCGTCTTGCGGCGGCGGACGATGTACTTGCTCGAAGCCTTCTTCGGCGAGCGAGTACGACCCTCCTTCTGACCCCACGGCGAGACCGGGTGACGTCCACCGGAGGTCTTGCCTTCACCACCACCGTGCGGGTGGTCGACCGGGTTCATCGCAACACCGCGGACGGACGGGCGAACGCCCTTCCAGCGCATGCGACCGGCCTTGCCCCAGTTGATGTTCGACTGCTCGGCGTTGCCGACCTCACCAATGGTGGCGCGGCAGCGGGCGTCGACCAGCCGGATCTCTCCGGAGGGCATACGAAGGTGGGCCATGGTGCCCTCCTTCGCCAGCAGCTGCACGGAAGTACCCGCGGAACGGGCGAACTTCGCGCCGCCGCCGGGCCGAAGCTCGATGGCGTGGATGGTCGTACCGACCGGGATGTTGCGCAGCGCCAGGTTGTTGCCCGGCTTGATGTCTGCGGCCGGACCGTTCTCGACGCGGTCACCCTGCGACAGGCCACGCGGGGCGACGATGTAACGCTTCTCGCCGTCCGCGTAGTGCAGCAGCGCGATGCGCGCGGTGCGGTTCGGGTCGTACTCGATGTGCGCGACCTTGGCCGGCACGCCGTCCTTGTCGTGACGACGGAAGTCGATCACACGGTAGGCGCGCTTGTGTCCGCCACCCTGGTGGCGAACAGTGATCCGACCGGCGTTGTTACGGCCGCCCTTGCTGTGCAGGGGGCGGACCAGCGACTTCTCCGGCGTGGACCGCGTGATCTCGACAAAGTCGGCGACGCTGGAGCCACGACGGCCCGGGGTCGTCGGCTTGTACTTGCGGATACCCATTTCTCAGTCCTCGTCCGATTCCGGACGACTCGACCTCCGCTAGGAGGTCGGGCCGCCGAAGATGTCGATACGGTCGCCCTCGGCGAGGGTCACGATGGCGCGCTTGGTGTCAGCGCGCTTGCCGAAGCCGGTCTTGGTGCGCTTGCGCTTGCCCTGCCGGTTGATCGTGTTGACCCCGGTGACCTTGACCGAGAAGACCGCTTCCACGGCCTGCTTGATCTGGGTCTTGTTGGAGCCGGGCGCGACGATGAACGTGTACTTGTTCTCGTCGAGCAGCGCGTAGCTCTTCTCGGAGACCACGGGCTTGACGAGAACGTCACGCGGGTCCGAGTAGGTCTTGCTCGTGATGGTCGGGCTGGTAACGGTCGCCTCGCTCATCAGGCGTCGCTCCCTTCGGTCTCAGCGGTCTGGGGGCCAGACACGAAGGACTCGAAAGCGGCCTGGGTGAAGACCACGTCGTCAGAGACGATCACGTCGTACGTGTTCAGCTGGCCCGGCTCCAGGATGTGCACCTGGGGCAGGTTGCGTGCGGACAGCCACGCGGCCTCGTCGGCACGGTCGACGACCAGGAGCAGGTTGGCACGCTCCGAGATCTTGCCGAGCAGCGTCTTGGCGGCCTTCGTGGAGGCGGCACCCTCGACCACGTCGGTGACGACGTGGATACGCGAGTGACGGGCCCGGTCCGAGAGGGCACCGCGCAGGGCGGCGGCCTTCATCTTCTTCGGGGTGCGCTGCGAGTAGTCGCGCGGCTGCGGGCCGTGTACGACGCCACCGCCCACGAACTGCGGTGCGCGGGTCGAACCCTGACGGGCGCGGCCGGTGCCCTTCTGGCGGTAAGGCTTCTTGCCACCACCGCGGACTTCGCCGCGGCGCTTGGTCTTGTGCGTGCCCTGACGGGCAGCCGCCAGCTGAGCGACAACGACCTGGTGGATCAGCGGAACGCTGGTCTTGGCGTCGAAGATCTCCGCGGGGAGGTCGACGGTACCGGCCTTGTCGCCTGCCGGCGAAAGGATGTCAATGGTGCTCATTACCTCAAGCCCCCTTGGCCGCGGTACGGACCAGGACGAGGCCGCCGTTCGGACCGGGGACCGCGCCCTTGATGAGCAGCAGACCCTTCTCCGCGTCAACCGCGTGGATGGTCAGGTTCTGGGTGGTGACGCGCTCGTTACCCATCCGACCGGCCATGCGCATGCCCTTGAAGACACGCCCAGGGGTGGCGCAGCCACCGATCGAACCGGGGGAGCGGTGCTTGCGCTGGACGCCGTGGCCGGCGCCGAGGCCCTTGAAGTTGTGACGCTTCATGACACCGGCGAAGCCCTTGCCCTTGCTCTTGCCCGTGACGTCAACCTTGACGCCGGACTCGAACACCTCGGCAGTGACCTCCTGGCCCAGCGTGTACTCGCTGGCGTCAGGGGTGCGGAGCTCCACGAGGTGGCGGCGCGGGGTGACGTCGGCCTTGGCGAAGTGACCCTTGAGGGGCTTGTTCACCTTGCGCGGGTCGATCTCGCCGAAGGCGATCTGGACCGCTTCGTAGCCGTCGCTGTCGTTCGTACGAACCTGCGTCACGACGCACGGCCCGGCCTTGACGACGGTCACCGGGACAACCCGGTTGTTCTCGTCCCAGACCTGGGTCATGCCGAGCTTCTCGCCCAGGACGCCCTTGATGTTCTTGCTCATCTCGGCCCGTCCCCTCAGAGCTTGATCTCGATGTCGACGCCCGCCGGCAGGTCGAGGCGCATCAGCGAGTCAACCGTCTTCGGCGTGGGGTCGAGAATGTCGATGAGGCGCTTGTGCGTGCGCATCTCGAAGTGCTCGCGAGAGTCCTTGTACTTGTGCGGCGACTTGATGACGCAGTACACGTTCTTCTCAGTGGGCAGCGGCACCGGGCCTGCGACCGACGCACCAGTGCGGGTCACCGTCTCGACGATCTTCTTCGCCGAGGAGTCGATGACCTCGTGGTCGTAGGCCTTGAGCCGGATGCGGATCTTCTGTCCCGCCATGGCTACTAGTAGTCCTGTCTCTCGTAACGCTCTGGAACCCGGGGGTTCTCTGGACTCCTCCTCCGACCCACGCGGTCGGGCGTGTCGCATCCCCTCTACGAAAATCTCCCGAAGGAGATCCCAACCAAGGGGGTGCGGACCCTGAGACCGCGGAACCGGGGGCGGAACACCCACCGGGTGCCTGGTCGGCGCCCTGCATTACTTCCCGAAAGATTCCCGTACGTCCGGCCCTGGGGGCCGACGAGTACTGTGGGACTCGCTTCCGGTCCTCCCGGCGGGAGGCGCGCAGCATTGACACTCAACCGAGCAACCTGGTCAGTGTGCCATACGGGGCGCGGGCCTGGCCAATCGAGCCGGGAATCCTACCCCGAGCCAGCGAGTGCTCAAACGCGGGCGCGCGTCCGGCGGCGCCGGGACCCCCACGGACCTGCCGGAACTCCCCGTTCGGGCCCCTGGCAGAATCCCGGCATGCCGACGAGCACCCCGCCCGACTGGACCCTGCGCCCGGCCGCCCCCGAGGACGTCGAGGCCATCGCCGAGCTGCGGGCCGTCGTCATGCGGGCGGACCTGGAGCGCCTCGGCCGCTACGACGAGGACCGGGTGCGCCAACGGCTGCGGGACTCCTACTCCCCCGAGCACACCTCGATCGTCGAGGCCGCCGGAGCCTTCGCGGGGTGCGTCACGCTCCGCCCGGCCGAGGACTGCTGGTGGCTGGAGACCTTCCTCCTCTCCCCCGCCCTCCAGGGACACGGCATCGGCTCGGCCGTCCTGCGCACCCTGCTGTCCCGGGCGGACGCCGAGCGGGTCCCCGTACGCCTGAACGTGCTGCGGGGAAGCGCCGCCCGGCGGCTCTACGAGCGCCACGGGTTCACGCGCGAGCGGGAGGACGCGGTCGACGTGTTCCTGGTGCGCGAGCCCGCGGCCTGACCGCGCAACCCTTCCGCCCCGATCCCCGTCTACTCCCCCGCGGGCACGGCTCGGCCGGCCGATGGCCCGCGAC
The DNA here is from genome assembly GCF_018619185.1 of Streptomyces sp. McG3. GTDB lineage: Bacteria > Actinomycetota > Actinomycetes > Streptomycetales > Streptomycetaceae > Streptomyces. The sequence continues at coordinate 21,334 of NZ_JAAXYC010000068.1, forward strand.
AGAGCCGGGGAGTACGCAGGACAGGGCGACCGTTCGCCCGCTGCGGGGGAAGCGGGACGGACGGGGTGCGTGGCGTGGTGGATCGGTCTCTGCTGTCCCGGATACGGATGCCCCGGCGCACCCTCCTCCTCGCGGCCACCGCGACCGCCGCCACCGCCGGATGCGCCGTACCGGCTCCACGGCGTCATGGGCCGGTGCCCGACCCGGCCCCGGGCCTGGCCATAGCGAGCACCCGGCGGGCGAAGCTGATGCAGGTGCTGGCCCACCCGGACGACGATCTGTACTTCATGAACCCGGACACCCGCGAGGCCCTCGACTCCGGCACCCCCGTGGTCTGCGTCTACCTCACCGCGGGCGAGGCCGACGGCCTCAACAAGGCCCCCGGCGCCCCCCGCCCGGAGCCCGACCGCGCCGCCTACGCCTCCTCCCGCCACCAGGGCCTGCGCCAGGCGTACGCCGAGCTGCTCGGGCTCGACCGGTTCACCCCCTGGCAGAGGTCGGCGCTCACCCTGCGTGGCGGCCACCGGGCCGAGCGGGACGTCCTGACCGACGGGGCCCGCCGGGTCGAGCTGATCTTCCTCAACACCGCGATGCACACCGGGCGGGGCCGCCTCGGCCTGCCCAGCCTCTGGGCGGACCGGCGGCGGGTGCTGCGTACCGTCGTAGCCGACGACTCCCCTTTGCAGAGGGCCGGTTCGTATACGTACGAGTCCCTGACCGACGTCCTCGTCGGGCTGCTGGAGGAGTACCGTCCGACCGTCGTGCACACCCTCGACCCGGACCCCGACCTCCAGTTCAGCAGCGAGTACGAGCGCCGCCGGGACAGCGAGCAGCGCGGGTACTCCGACCACGCGGACCACACCGCGGCCGGGTGCTTCGCCTGGGCCGCCCTGATCCGCTGGGTGGCGGGGGCGACGGGGCGCGGGGAGCCGGTGCCCGGGTTCGTCGTCGCGGCGTTCCGGGGGTACTACAACCACCACTGGCCCAAGAACCTGCCGCCGGAGGTGCTGGAGCGCAAGGCCGCCCACCTCGTCCCGTACGGCGGCGCGCCCGACTGGGAGTGCGGCAACCCCTCGGGCTGCGGCGACTACAACATCGGCGGCGACCGGCCGCTGGCCAGCCGCAAGGGCTGGGTGCGCTCCACCCACCACCGCTACCCGGGCCCCCGGGCCCAGGTCACCTCCGGGACGGACGGCCGGCTCACCGTCTACGGGGTCCTGGGGCTGCGCGCCGTCCGGTGGTCGGAGAGCGCGCCCGGCAGCGGGTTCCGGGACGTGCCGGACGATCTCGGCGGCGGTCCGCTCGCCCCGGTGCTGGGCTCGGCGGCGACGGCGGACGGACGGCACCTGCTGTTCGGGCTGCGGTTCGCGGCGCTCACCGGACACGGCTCGGACAACGACCGAGAGATCGTGCTGCTGGAGCAGCGCTCGCCGGGCGGCCCCTTCCGTGCCTGGCGGGGGCTCGGCAACCCGGCCACCGGCAGCGACCACGGGCGCCGCGTCGGCGTGCCCGTCGCCGTGGCCGCCCCGGACGGCCGCGTCCATCTCTTCGCACGGAACGCGGAGAAGGGGCTGAGCACCCGGGTCCGGGACGCGGGCACCGGACGCTGGACCGGGTGGCGGGACCTCGGCGGCGGCGAGGTGCAGGACGGGCTGACGGCGGTCGTGGACGCGGTGGGGCGCGTCCACGTGTACGCGGCCGGGCACCATGCCGTGCACCACTGGACCCAGGACGCCCCGGACACGGACGTCACTGCCCGTACCCAGCTCACCGACTTCCCCGTTCCGGCGCACGCGCCCGGCGCACTCCCCGCGCCCGACGGGTCCGTGGAGCTGTACTACCGGCCGGCCGCGCGGGAGCGGCTCGTCGCCGTGCGGGCCGACCGCGCACCCGCGCCCCGCTTCGGCGGGTACGGTCCGGTGACCGCCGCCGCCGCGCCGGGCGGCCCGGTCCTGCTCGGCCGTTCCGCGGTGGGCCGGGTCCAGCTGCGTACCGCCGGGGGCACCGCCGTACGGTCCCGGGGGCCGATCGCCCTGGACGGCGTCGCCCTCCACCTCGGCGCGGCGGACGGACGGCCCGCCGTCGTGGGGTTCGGGCCGGACGCGGCGCCCTGGGTGTGGCGTCCGTAGCAGTGGACGATTTCGGCCCAACTCCCGCTCCATAACGCCGCGTTATGCCCAAACGTTAGTACCCCGGCCTCGTCGCGCTCCGGCACCCTGTTGCCCACCATCCCCCACGGACACGCACACCCCAGCGTGTCGCGCGAAACGAGGAATCATGCGTATATCCAGGCTCGTGCCCGCTGCCGCCGCCGCAGCGGCCTGTGTCCTCGCCCTCTTCGCACCGTCCGCCTCGGCCGCTCCCGAGGCCCCGCTCCAGGACGCCCCGCCCCCGACCACCCAGATCATCGGCGGCGGCCAGGCGTCCAACGCCCCCTGGGCCGCCCGCCTGTTCTCGAACGGCAGAGAGACCTGTTCGGCGACGATCATCGCGCCGACCTGGATCCTCACCGCCAAGCACTGCGTCACCGGCGGCGGGCTGTCGTTCCGCATCGGCAGCCTCGACCAGCACAGCGGCGGTGTGGTCGCGAACGGCGCCCAGACCTACACCCACAGCTCGGACCTGGCGCTGGTGCGCCTGGACCGCTCCGTGCAGGCGACCTACTCCCGCCTCGGCTCGCCCGGCTCGGTGAGCGTCGGACAGAGCGTCCAGGTCTGGGGCTGGGGCGCCACCTCGCAGTGCGGTTCCGAGGCCAACTGCCAGTCCCGCTACCTGAAGGTCGCCAACGTGACGGTCACCGGCGGCTGCGGTGACGCGTACGGCGGCTCGGCGATCTGCGCACGCCGCGGCAACGGCATCACCGCCGGCGGCGACTCCGGCGGCCCGATGACGGCGAACGGCATCCAGGTCGGCGTCGCCTCCACCAGCGACCGGCAGACCACGACGGCGTACACGAACGTCACCGCGTACCGGTCCTGGATCCAGTCGATCGCGGGCGTCTGACCGACCCCACCGCCCGGGGCGGCGGGCACCTGACGGACCCGCCGCCCCGTGAACCGTAGGGCCCCCTACCTCACCGCCCTGAGGTACCGGGGCCCTACACCCATGTCTGGTCCGCGGCGGCAACCGGTCCCCGCAGGGGTCAGCAGGCCGACGGCGACGACGGTCGCCGCGAGCACGCCCGACAGCGCCCCCAGCCGACGGTGACGGCCACGTGGGCCGCCCGACCGGCGAGCCGCGCTCCACGCACCTCTTCGGTCATGCCCATCCCTACCCCCGGCCCCGTTCGGTTCCCGCCCATCCGACCATGACGAAGGGCCCCGCACCTCTTTCGAGGTGCGGGGCCCTTCTTGCGACTCAGTGAGCCACCAGGTCCAAGGACCAAGCAGAAACTACTTGATGATCTTGGTGACCTGGCCGGCGCCCACGGTCCGGCCACCCTCACGGATGGCGAACTTCAGGCCCTCTTCCATGGCGACGGGCTGGATCAGCGAGACGTCCATGAGGGTGTTGTCACCCGGCATGACCATCTCGGTGCCCTCGGGAAGGGTCACAACGCCCGTCACGTCCGTGGTACGGAAGTAGAACTGCGGGCGGTAGTTGTTGAAGAACGGGGTGTGACGGCCACCCTCGTCCTTCGACAGGATGTAGGACTGCGCCTGGAACTCGGTGTGCGGCGTGACCGAGCCGGGCTTGATGATGACCTGGCCGCGCTCGACGTCCTCGCGCTTGATGCCACGGAGGAGCAGACCGACGTTCTCACCGGCCTGGCCCTCGTCGAGCAGCTTGCGGAACATCTCGATGCCGGTGACCGTGGTGGTGGTCTTCTCGGTCTTGATACCGACGATGTCGACGGTCTCGTTGACCTTCAGGACACCACGCTCGATGCGGCCGGTGACGACCGTACCGCGACCGGTGATCGTGAAGACGTCCTCGATGGGCATGAGGAACGGCTTCTCGACGTCACGCTCGGGCTGCGGGATGGACTCGTCGACGGCCTTCATCAGGTCGAGGACGGTCTGGCCCCACTCCTTGTCGCCCTCAAGGGCCTTGAGCGCCGAGACCTTGACGACCGGAAGGTCGTCGCCCGGGAACTCGTACTCGGAGAGGAGCTCACGGACCTCGAGCTCGACGAGCTCCAGGATCTCCTCGTCGTCCACCATGTCGGCCTTGTTCAGCGCGACGACGATGTAGGGGACGCCGACCTGGCGGGCCAGGAGGACGTGCTCCTTCGTCTGCGGCATCGGGCCGTCGGTGGCCGCGACCACGAGGATGGCGCCGTCCATCTGCGCGGCACCCGTGATCATGTTCTTGATGTAGTCCGCGTGACCGGGGCAGTCGACGTGCGCGTAGTGACGCGACTCCGTCTGGTACTCGACGTGCGCGATGGAGATGGTGATACCGCGCTGGCGCTCTTCGGGAGCCTTGTCGATCTGGTCAAAGGCCGAGGCCTCGTTCAGGTCCGGGTACGCGTCGTGCAGCACCTTGGTAATGGCGGCCGTGAGGGTCGTCTTACCGTGGTCGATGTGACCGATGGTGCCGATGTTGACGTGCGGCTTAGTCCGCTCGAACTTTGCCTTCGCCACTGGGGTCCTCCTGAGTGGTTCTGTACGCCTTGCTTCATCGGCGCCAGGTGATCTTTGCTGGGGTGCCGGCGCCGGGGGCATTCCGCACAGTGCTGACGCGCTGTGCGGAATGCCCGCCCGGCTCCGGTGACAAGCCTAAAGCGTGAGCTCGGGAGAGTTACTCGCCCTTGGCCTTCGCGATGATCTCCTCGGCGACGTTCCGCGGAACCTCGGCGTAGGAGTCGAACTGCATCGAGTAGCTTGCGCGACCCGAGGTCTTGCTGCGGAGGTCTCCGACGTAGCCGAACATCTCCGAGAGGGGCACGAGGCCCTTCACGACGCGAGCGCCGCTGCGCTCCTCCATGGCCTGGATCTGGCCACGGCGGGAGTTGAGGTCGCCGATGACATCGCCCATGTAGTCCTCGGGCGTGGTGACCTCGACGGCCATCATCGGCTCAAGGAGCACGGGAGAGGCCTTGCGGGCACCCTCCTTGAACGCCTGCGAACCGGCGATCTTGAAGGCGAGCTCCGAGGAGTCGACCTCGTGGTAACCACCGTCGAGAAGGGTGACGCGGACGCCGACCATCTCGTAACCGGCCAGGATGCCGAACTGCATGGCTTCCTGAGCACCCGCGTCCACCGAGGGAATGTACTCACGGGGGATGCGGCCACCGGTGACCTTGTTGACGAACTCGTAGGAGGCGTCGCCACCCTCGATGGGCTCGAGGGCGATCTGCACCTTCGCGAACTGGCCGGTACCACCAGTCTGCTTCTTGTGCGTGAAGTCGATGCGCTCGACGGCCTTGCGGATCGTCTCGCGGTACGCGACCTGGGGCTTGCCGACGTTCGCCTCGACGCGGAACTCGCGCTTCATGCGGTCGACGAGCACCTCGAGGTGAAGCTCGCCCATACCACCGATGATGGTCTGGCCGGTCTCCTCGTCGGAGTGCACCTGGAAGGAGGGGTCCTCCTCCGAGAGGCGCTGGATGGCGACACCCAGCTTCTCCTGGTCACCCTTGGACTTCGGCTCGATGGCGACCTGAATGACCGGCGCCGGGAAGTCCATGGACTCCAGGATGACCGGGTTCTTGTCGTCGCACAGCGTCTCACCGGTGGTGGTCTGCTTGAGACCCATGACGGCGATGATGTCGCCGGCGCCCACCGATGCGATCTCCTCACGCTTGTTCGCGTGCATGCGGTAGATCTTGCCGATGCGCTCCTTCTTGCCCTTGACGGAGTTCAGCACCGCGGTGCCGGCCTCCAGGCGACCGGAGTAGATCCGGACGAAGGTGAGCTTGCCCAGGTGCGGGTCGCTCGCGATCTTGAACGCCAGGCCGGAGAACGGCTCGTCGTCCGAGGGCTTGCGCTGGATGACCTTCTCCGGGTCCTTCACGTCGTGGCCCTCGATGGCCTCGACGTCCAGGGGGGAAGGCAGGTAGCGCACGACCGCGTCGAGCAGGGGCTGGACGCCCTTGTTCTTGAACGCGGTGCCACAGAACACCGGGGTGACGGTGACGGAGTCGGCCGTGCCCTTCGACGCCAGCGTGATGCGGCGGATCGCCTCGTGCAGCTGCTCCTGGGTGGGCTCGGTGCCCTCCAGGTACAGCTCCATCATGTCGTCGTCGTTCTCGGCCACGGCCTCCAGGAGCTTGCCGCGCCATTCGGCGGCCGACTCCTTGAGGTTGTCCGGGATCTCGACGGTGTTGTACATCTCGCCCTTGGCGGCCTCTTCGGGGTACACGAAGGCCTTCATCGACACGAGGTCGACGACGCCGGTGAAGTCCGCTTCGGCGCCAATGGGGAGCTGCATGACGATCGGGGTCGCGCCGAGGCGGTCCACGATCATCTGGACGCAACGGAAGAAGTCGGCACCGGTGCGGTCGAGCTTGTTGACGAAGCAGATACGCGGCACGCCGTAGCGGTCCGCCTGACGCCAGACGGTCTCGGACTGCGGCTCGACGCCGGCCACACCGTCGAACACGGTGACGGCGCCGTCGAGGACGCGGAGCGAACGCTCCACCTCGACGGTGAAGTCGACGTGCCCCGGGGTGTCGATGATGTTGATGGTGTGGTCAACATCATTGAGCGGCCAGTGGCAGGTCGTCGCGGCGGACGTGATCGTGATGCCGCGCTCCTGCTCCTGCTCCATCCAGTCCATCGTGGCAGCGCCGTCGTGGACTTCACCGATCTTGTAGCTCACACCGGTGTAGAAGAGGATCCGCTCAGTGGTGGTCGTCTTCCCCGCGTCGATGTGGGCCATGATCCCAATGTTGCGGACCTTGGCCAGGTCAAGCGAAGTGGTGGCCATAAGGCTCAATCTTCTCTCGGTCTCGATGGGGGTAGCGACTACCAGCGGTAGTGCGCGAAGGCCTTGTTGGACTCGGCCATCTTGTGGGTGTCCTCACGCTTCTTGACCGAAGCGCCGAGGCCGTTGGAGGCGTCGAGCAGTTCGTTCATGAGGCGCTCGGTCATGGTCTTCTCGCGGCGGGCGCGGGAGTAGCCGACGAGCCAGCGCAGAGCGAGGGTGGAGGCGCGACCGGGCTTGACCTCGATCGGCACCTGGTAGGTGGCGCCACCGACACGGCGGGACTTGACCTCGAGCGAGGGCTTGACGTTCTCAAGCGCGCGCTTCAGCGTGATGACCGGGTCGTTGCCGGTCTTCTCGCGGAGGCCTTCCATGGCGCCGTACACGATCCGCTCGGCGGTGGAACGCTTGCCGTCGAGGAGGATCTTGTTGATCAGCGAGGTGACAAGAGGAGAGCTGTAGACCGGGTCGATGATGACCGGGCGCTTCGGGGCGGGGCCCTTACGAGGCATTCTTACTTCTCCTTCTTGGCGCCGTAGCGGCTGCGGGCCTGCTTGCGGTTCTTGACACCCTGGGTGTCAAGGGAGCCGCGGATGATCTTGTAACGAACACCCGGCAGGTCCTTCACACGGCCACCACGCACGAGCACGATGGAGTGCTCCTGCAGGTTGTGTCCCTCACCCGGGATGTAGGCCGTGACCTCGATGCCGGAGGTCAGACGCACACGCGCGACCTTACGGAGCGCCGAGTTCGGCTTCTTCGGGGTGGTCGTGAACACACGCGTGCAGACACCGCGACGCTGGGGCGAACCCTCGAGCGCGGGCGTCTTGTTCTTCTCGACCTTGTCCTGCCGGCCCTTCCGGACCAGCTGCTGGATCGTAGGCACTACTTCTCCGGTTTCTGTGTGCCGTTCGTGAAACTAACCTGGAACATCGCCGACCCACGCGGTCGGGTGTGTCGAATACTGCGGACTTCCGCCCCAAAGGCAGAAGGGCGCAGATTGCGGTGGCTACTGACGGACTCGCGATGCGGTTGAGGACACGCACCCGAGCCCAGGCACACCCCAGGCACAAGGCTTGAGCGTACCTACCTCACGGAGCTGGGTCAAAACAAATGCCGTCCGCCCCGACACGCCCGGGCCGCCCCTGCCGTCGGCGGACGGACGGGGCGGTCGGCGGCCGGGTCCGTCCTCGCCTTCAGCGGGCTCCGTCGTCCGGCGTGGCGGAGCCCCCGCCCTCGGCCGGCGGCCTGGCCGGCAGACGCAGCCGCGACGCCGGGAGGGTGGGAATCGTCGGGACCCGGGAGTTGCGGCTCTTGGGTACGAGCGCGGGCTCGGGCCCACCGCCGGTGCGCGGCGGCCGGGACGGCCGGGGCGCGGAGCCGGAGTGCCGGTCGGCCGGGGGGCGGCCGGTCGGGGAGCGGTCGGCCGGGGAGCGGTCGGCCGGGGAGCGGTCGGCCGGGGAGCGGTCGGCCGGGGAGCGGTCGGCCGGGGAGCGGTCGCGCCGGAGCTCCTCGCCATCGCTGCGGCCGCCGTCCGGCACTCCGTCGCCGCGGCGCTCGCCGTCAGGGGGGAGGCCGCCCCCGCGACCGGCGTCGTGGGGTTCGCCGTTGCGGTCCTCCGACCGGAAGGGGATCACCGCTGCCCGGCCCTGCGCGCGCCCCACCAGCCGTAAGGTGCGCAGGCTCGCGGCCCTCGCCGCCTCGACGGCGGGCTCGAAGTGGTCAGCGGCGTCGCGCCAGCCGTGGGAGTACGCGCGCAGCTCGCGCCGCTCCAGCTCCGCCCGCAGCAGGACGGCGACCTCGTGCGGCTCGTGGGCGTCGAGGAGCACGCCGAGTTCGGCCAGGAGGGCCGCGTACGTCTCCGGCGCCGGATCTCCGGCCGGTGCGGCGCCGGCCGTCCCGGGCTCCGGGAGCGGGGCGGGGCCCTGGGCCGCGGACCGGGAGCGGTCCTCCCGCTCGACCATGTGCCCCTCCTTGCCGTCCGCGCGAGACGCTCCGGACCGGGCGGGGCACGGAACGCGCTCACGGCGATCGCGCGCTCGCTCCGCCCGGCGCGTGCCTGGCGGGGTACGTCCGTGCTCACTGTTCTTGGACCTGCAGGGGCGGGGGGACAGGCCACGACATCTTACGGGCCGGAAGCGGAGGCAGGTCTCCCGGGCCGTCACAGGACCGGCGACGCCCGTCACACCCTGCCGCGCCGCCCCGATCCGACGCGGGCGGGCAGCGGGGAGCGGGGCGCAGGCGTCGGCCGGAGGAGGGGGCGTCAGTCGGAGGCGAGCGGCGCCCGGCGCTCCGCGGCGACGGCGGCGACCGCCGGGGCGGGGAGGAACTGGCCCGCGACCCGGACGAACATCTCGCGCTGGTCGGCCGGTACGCCCAGGGCCACAGCGGCCTCCTCAAGGGTGAGCGGACGGCCTCCGGCCACGGCTGAGCCCGCCGGGGCGGACGGCAGCGGCAGGTCCTCCTCGGTGAGTCGCCCGGAGCGGATGAGCATGTCGCGCACCGGGACCTGGAGCACGTGGGCGAGACGCCGGGTGGTCTCCAGGTCGGGCATGCTCTGGCGCTGGAGAAGGCGGGTGATGGCGGCCCGGTGAACCCCGGCCTCGTCGGCGAGGCGGGACTTGCCGCCGCCGCGTGGACTGTCGATGTCGAAGCCGCGCCGACGGATCAGTTCCTCGATCCAGGTCGCGAAGCTGTCGAGTTCGCCCGTGGTCATGGGGCACTCGCCTCCCTCCGAAGCGGTGTCCAGACTATCGCGCTTGCGCGCAAGGAATTACCCCGCGTGCCCATACCGTTTGGGCAAAACCCTTGGAGATAAAGACCTCGGCGCCCTCGATTTTCCCTTGCGTGCGAGCGCGCAACATGTCAGTGTGCGGACTCGCAACACCTCTGCGCGGGGAGAAGGGATCGCCATGACCACACCGAACGCATCCACATCGATCACACCGCAGCCCTCCGGAACGCACACCACCGCACCGGATCCCGGGCACGGCAACGGCAACGGCAACGGCAACGGCAAGAGCGACAGCACGGCCGCGGACGCCGTGCTCTGGATCGAGCTGCTGCTGCACCAGTTCCCGGAACTGCTCGTCGAACTCGCCCCCTCCTACCGCTCCCCCTCCGC
>NZ_JAAXYC010000570.1 GCF_018619185.1 Streptomyces sp. McG3
GCATCGTCCTGCTGACCGCCAGCCACCGGGTCGCGCCCGGCCTGCTGTCCTGGCCGGCCTGGCAGACGCTGCACGCGGCCGACCGGGTCCTCGTCGCCGGCCGGGATCACCCGCAGCTCCCCTATCTCCGCGAGGCGGGGGTAGGCGTCGAGCACGCCACGCCCTCCGCCGACGAACTGGTCGCCGACTGCGCCGGCGGCCGGACCGTCGTCGTCCTGGTCGGCGGCGAGGGCGACAGCCGTCTGACGGACGGCCTGGCCCGGCTCGGCGGCTCGGGCCGGGTGGCCATGCCGGACCTGGAACTGCTCCCCGGCTCCTACGACCTGCCCGGCGCCCGCCTGCTCGACCTGGTCCAGGTCATGGACCGGATCCGCCGCGAGTGCCCCTGGACCTCGCGGAAGACGCACCGGGGCCTCGCCAAGTACGCGATCGAGGAGGCGTACGAACTGGTCGAGGCGATCGAGGACGGCGACCGGGACGAACTGCGCGAGGAACTCGGCGACGTCCTGCTCCAGGTCGTCTTCCACGCGCGGATCGCCGAGGAAGGCCGCCCGGAGGACGGGGCGGAGCCCTTCGCCATCGACGACGTCGCGGGCGGCCTCGTCGAGAAGCTGATCCACCGCCACCCGCACGTCTTCGGCGACGAGAGCGCGGAGACCCCCGAGGACGTCCACGCGCACTGGCTGCGCACCAAGGCCATCGAGAAGCAGCGGACCTCGGTCACCGAAGGCGTGCCCCTCGGCCAGCCCGGCCTGGCCCTCGCCGCGAAGCTCGCGAGCCGTGTCCGTACGGCGGACCTGGACGTCCCGCTCCCCACCGGCGACACCATCGGCTACGAACTCCTCGCCCTCGCCGTCTCCGCCGAGGCGAACGGCACCGACCCGGAGGCCGCCCTGCGCGCCGCGGCCCGGGCGTACCGGGACGCGATCCTGGCGGCGGAGGGCGACGCGGGTCAGTACGGTGCCCGCAGGGGCTCTGCGAGGGGACGGCACGGACGACGAGCGGGCGAGGAAGGCCGCAGAGACGCTGCGGGCGGTCACCGGCCCCCCGCCCGATAACGTCGAGGCGTGAACGACACCCCCG
>NZ_JAAXYC010000571.1 GCF_018619185.1 Streptomyces sp. McG3
CGCGGGCCCCCCGCCCACCGCCGACCACGTCACCCGGCTGATCTGTACGGAGTTGGCGGACCTCATCGGCCAACTGCCCCCGGAATCCGCACCCGTCCAGGTGTGCAAACTGGTCAACGGCTGGGACTAGACATGTCGACCCGCGCAGGGGCGGCAGGACCGACGGGAACGGACGGGCCGACAGGGCCGACAAAGCAGGCGGCGCCGGCGGGGTCGGTGGACGCCGCAGGAGAGGCGGAGCGCTCCCTGGGGGCGCCGGGCGTGATGCGTTTCCGGCTCCTGGGCCCGCTGGCCCTCGCGGACGGACCCGACACCGTCGTCCTCCAGCCCTCCAAGCCCGCGAACCTGCTCGCCGCGCTGCTCCTGCACGCCAACTCCACGGTCTCCGCCGAGTACTTGCAGCGCGCTGTGTGGGGCGAGGAGCAGCCCGCCACCGCCAGGGCCGCCCTCCAGACCTGCGTTCTGCGGCTCCGGCGGCTCTTCGCCAAGCACGGGGTCACCGGCGCCTCCATCGAGGCGGTGCCCGGCGGCTACCGGATCACCGCCGCACCGCACACCCTGGACCTCCTCGGCTTCCGCGAGCAGGTGCGCCGGGCGGCCCGCCTGGACCGGGACCCGGAGGCGGAGCTCTGCGCGCTCCGGGACGCCCTCTCGCTCTGGCAGGGCTCGCTGCTCGCCAACGTACGGTCCGTCGTCCTGCACCGCGACGAGGTGCCCCGGCTCGCGGAGGAACGGCTGCGCGCGGTCGAGCGGGTCTGCGACCTGCTGCTGGGGCTGGGGCGCTGCGGTGAGGCGCTCGTCGACCTGTGGACCGCTACGCGCGTATATCCGGGGCACGAGCGTTTCCACGAGCAGCTCATCGAGGCCCTCTACCGCAGCGGGCGCCAGTCCCAGGCCCTCGCCGAGTACCGCAGGGTCAAGGACTTCCTGCTGGAGGAGCTGGGCGTGGACCCCTCGCCCTCCCTGCGCCGCCTCGAACTGTCCATCCTGCGCGGCGAGGACCTCGGCTCCGCCGGCCCGACGGCCCCTCGCGTCATCCGGGGCGAGACCGTCCCCCTCCCGGC
>NZ_JAAXYC010000069.1 GCF_018619185.1 Streptomyces sp. McG3
CCCGTCCCCGATGCCCCGGCGCCCGCCGCCCCGCGCGGCTACCGGGCCGTCTTCGCCGTCACCGAGTTCCGGGCCGTCTTCGCCGCCCACCTGCTCTCGCTGCTCGGCGTCGTGGTCAGTGAGCTGGCGCTCACCGTGCTCGTCTACGACCTCACCGGCTCCCCGCTGCTCAGCGCCCTGACGTTCGCGCTGGGGCTGCTGCCGTACATGATCGGCGGGACGCTGTTCGCGGGGGTCGCCGACCGCTACCCGGCCCGCCGCGTCCTGGTCGTCTGCGACCTGCTCTGCGCGGCCTGCGTCGCCGTGATGCTGGTGCCCGCCACCCCGGTCGCCGGACTCCTCGCCCTGCGCTGCCTGGTCGCCGCCGTCGCGCCCGTCTTCACCGGGACCCGGATGGCGGCGCTCACCGACATCCTCGGCGAGGGCGACCTCTACGTACTGGGCCGTTCGCTGCTGCGGATCGTCTCGCAGAGCGCGATGCTCATCGGGTTCGGCGCCGGTGGGGTGCTGCTCACCGTGCTGTCGCCGCGCGGCGCGATCACCGTCACCGTGGTGACCTTCCTCTGCTCGGCCGCGCTGCTCCGCTTCGGGACCCGCGACCGCCCCGCCCGCGCCGGCGCCGGTGACGGCGGCGGCGGCGGAACCCTCCTCAAGGAGTCGCTCTCCGGGGCCCGTCTGGTGCTGGGCGACCGCCGTATCCGGGCGCTGATGCTGCTGTTCTGGCTGCCCGCGATGTTCGTGGTGGCCCCGGAGGCGCTCGCCGCCCCGTACGCCGACGCGATCGGGGCCCCGCCCGCCGCGCTCGGGCTGCTGCTCTGCGCGATGGCCGTCGGGCACATCGGGGCCGAGCTGTTCGTGGGCTCCGCGCTCAGCCCCCGTAACCGCTCCCGGATCGTCCTGCCGGTCGCCGCCGCCGGCCTGCTCCCGCTCCTCGTGTACGTGGTCCGCCCCGGGCTGCCGCTCGCCCTGGCGGCCCTCGCCCTGGCCGGTGCGGGCGCCGCCTATGTGATCGGGCTCGACCAGTGGTTCGTCGACGCCGTGCCCCAGGAGCTGCGCGGCCGGGCCATGACCCTGCTCACCGCCGGGCTGATGACCGTCCAGGGACTCGGGATGGCGCTGGCGGGGCTCGCGGCCGAGTTCTTCCCCGTGCACCAGGTGGTCGCCGGATCCGGAATCATCGGTACCGTTTGCACGCTCCTCCTGGTCGCCGAGGTCCGCGGGACAGCCCCCGGACGGATGTCCGATACCGAAGGACGAGACGGGGCTGACCGGCATGTGACCAGTCGGTAAGGTCGAAGCCGTGCCGAAGCCGCTCAGTCTTCCCTTCGATCCCATCGCCCGCGCCGACGAGCTCTGGCAGCAGCGCTGGGGACCCGTGCCCTCGATGGGGGCGATCACCTCGATCATGCGGGCCCAGCAGATCCTGCTCGCCGAGGTCGACGCCGTCGTCAAGCCGTACGGGCTGACCTTCGCCCGGTACGAGGCGCTGGTGCTGCTCGCCTTCTCCAAGGCCGGTGAGCTGCCGATGTCCAAGATCGGGGAGCGGCTGATGGTGCATCCCACCTCGGTCACCAACACCGTGGACCGGCTGGTCAGGTCCGGTCTCGTCGGTAAGCGGCCGAACCCCAACGACGGCCGCGGAACGCTGGCGTCCATCACCGACAAGGGCCGCGACGTCGTCGAGGCGGCCACCCGGGACCTGGTCGCGATCGACTTCGGGCTCGGGGTGTACGACGCCGAGGAGTGCGCCGAGATCTTCGCCATGCTGCGTCCGCTGCGGGTGGCGGCCCAGGACTTCGAGGAGAAGTGAACGCGGGCTTCCGGTGGGACCGGGGTCGCGCGAAGATCGCCCCGGTCGTCCCGTTACGCTCGTAGCCATGAAACAGAACGTGCTCACCCGCTACCGGGTGATGGCCTACGTCACCGCCATCTGGCTGCTCGTCTTCACCGTGGCGATCATCGCGAAGTACGGCTTCGAGACCGGCGACACCATGCTGATCTCGCAGATCCACGGCGTGCTGTTCATCGTCTACGTCGTCTTCGCGTTCGATCTCGGCTCCAAGGCGAAGTGGCCCTTCGGCAAGCTCCTGTGGGTGCTGGCCGCGGGCTGCATCCCCTTCGCCTCGTTCTTCGTCGAACCGAAGGTCAGCCGCGAGGCCCGCGCCCTGGTCACCGACCCCGCACCGGTGACCGCCAAGGCCTGAGCGCCGGCGCTCCCGGGTCACCCGAACCGCCCCGCGCGAAAAGCGCCGGGCGGTTTGCCATCGACATTTACTAGGACGTCCTAGTAAATTCGAGGTATGGACGCTGACGCGATCGAGGAAGGCCGCCTCCGCTGGCAGGCCCGTTACGACAAGGCCCGCAAGCGTGACGCGGACTTCACCACGCTCTCCGGCGACCCGGTCGAGCCCGCGTACGGGCCACGTCCCGGTGACACGTACGAGGGATTCGAGCGGATCGGCTGGCCGGGGGAGTACCCCTTCACCCGTGGGCTGCACCCCACCGGCTACCGGGGCCGTACGTGGACGATCCGCCAGTTCGCCGGCTTCGGCAACGCCCAGCAGACCAACGAGCGCTACAAGATGATCCTCGCGGCGGGCGGCGGCGGCCTCAGCGTCGCCTTCGACATGCCGACGCTCATGGGCCGGGACTCCGACGACCCGCGCGCGCTCGGCGAGGTCGGCCACTGCGGGGTCGCCATCGACTCCGCCGCCGACATGGAGGTCCTCTTCGGGGACATCCCCCTCGGCGACGTCACCACCTCGATGACGATCAGCGGCCCGGCCGTGCCCGTCTTCTGCATGTACCTGGTCGCCGCCGAGCGCCAGGGCGTCGACCCGGGCGTGCTCAACGGCACGCTCCAGACCGACATCTTCAAGGAGTACATCGCGCAGAAGGAGTGGCTCTTCCAGCCCGAGCCCCACCTGCGCCTCATCGGCGACCTGATGGAGCACTGCGCCCGCGACATCCCCGCCTACAAGCCGCTGTCCGTCTCCGGCTACCACATCCGCGAGGCCGGGGCGACGGCCGCGCAGGAGCTGGCCTACACCCTCGCGGACGGCTTCGGCTACGTGGAGCTGGGCCTCTCGCGCGGCCTGGACGTCGACACCTTCGCCCCCGGGCTCTCCTTCTTCTTCGACGCGCACCTGGACTTCTTCGAGGAGATCGCCAAGTTCCGCGCCGCCCGCCGCATCTGGGCCCGCTGGATGAAGGAGACGTACGGCGCGACGACCGACAAGGCGCAGTGGCTCCGCTTCCACACCCAGACCGCCGGCGTCTCGCTCACCGCGCAGCAGCCCTACAACAACGTGGTCCGCACCGCCGTCGAGGCGCTCTCCGCCGTGCTCGGCGGCACCAACTCGCTCCACACCAACGCCCTCGACGAGACCCTCGCGCTCCCCTCCGAGCAGGCCGCCGAGATCGCCCTGCGCACCCAGCAGGTGCTGATGGAGGAGACCGGCGTCGCCAACGTGGCCGACCCGCTGGGCGGCTCCTGGTACGTCGAGCAGCTCACCGACCGGATCGAGGCCGAGGCCGAGAAGATCTTCGACCAGATCAAGGAGCGCGGCACCCGGGCCCACCCCGACGGGCAGCACCCCATCGGGCCGATGACCTCCGGCATCCTGCGCGGCATCGAGGACGGCTGGTTCACCGGCGAGATCGCCGAGTCCGCGTTCCAGTACCAGCGGGCCCTGGAGAAGGGCGACAAGCGCGTCGTCGGCGTCAACGTCCACCACGGCTCGGTCACCGGCGACCTGGAGATCCTCCGGGTCAGCCACGAGGTCGAGCGCGACCAGGTCAGCCAGCTCGCGGACCGCAAGGCCGCCCGCGACGACGCCAAGGTGACCGCCGCCCTCGACGCGATGCTCGCCTCCGCCCGCGACGGCTCGAACATGATCGCGCCGATGCTGGACGCGGTACGGGCCGAGGCCACGCTCGGCGAGATCTGCGGGGTGCTGCGCGAGGAGTGGGGCACCTACACGGAGCCGCCGGGCTTCTGAGACCCCCGGGGAGGGCCCGCCGCTCCTGCCGGCCCTCCCCTCCTTCCCCTGCCTGTCACGGGCCCTCCCCGAACGTCAGCGTGAACAGCGCGCCGCCGCCGGGCGCCGCCCCCGCCGTCAGCTCCGCACCGTGGGCGCGGGCGATCTGCCGGGCCATCGCCAGGCCGAGCCCCGAACCGGGCAGGGCACGGGCCGCCTCGGCCCGGTAGAAGCGGTCGAAGACATACGGGAGATCATCGGCCGGGATCCCCGGCCCGTGGTCCCGGACCGTCAGCGCGAGCCCGCCACCGCCTCTGCTGCCGTCCCCGTCCCCGTACGAGCTCAGCGCCATCTCCACCGGAGTGCCCGGCGGGCTGAACTTGGCCGCGTTGTCCAGCAGGTTCGTCAGCAGCCGGGCCAGCCGCGCCGGCACCCCGGGCCGGGTCGCCCCCGCCGCGCCCGTCCCGACCTCCAGCAGAAAACGGGTACGAGGCCAGTGGGCCCGGGCCATGGCCACGCTGTGCTCGGCCACCCCCGCGATCCGCACCTCCTCCAGCAGGGGCAGTGGCTCCTCGTCCCGGGCCAGCTCGATCAGGTCGTTCACCAGCCCGGTCACCTCACGGATTCCCCGCCCCAGTGCCCCCGAGGCCCGGTCGCGCTGCGGGGGCGTCAGCCGGTCCGCCCGGGCCAGCAGCTCCGCGTTGGCGCGCAGCGCGGTCAGCGGGGTCCGCAGCTCGTGCGAGGCGTCCGCGACCAGCCGGCGCTGGGAGCTCACCGACTGCTCCAGCTCCCCGAGCATCGTGTTGAAGCTGGCGGCCAGCCGGGTCACCTCGTCCCGCCGCCCCGGCGGCCCCGGCGGCAGCTCGATGCGGTGGCGCGGGTCCCGGGTCGCCGCGATCCGCTCGGCGGTCGAGGTCAGCCGGGCCACCGGGGCCAGGCCCGTGCGCGAGACGGCGTACCCGAGCAGCCCCGCCAGCAGCACCCCCGCCCCGCCGACCGCCGCGAGCAGCACGGCCGCCTGCCGCACGCCCTTCTCCACCGGGTCCGCCCGCAGCGCCACCTGGAGCGCCCGCCCGTCCCCGAACCGGGTGGTCAGCATCCGCAGCGGCCGCCCGAAGCGGGTGGCGTTGCTGTAGTACGGGGCCCGCGTCCCCGCCGCCACCTCCCGTACGGGGGCGGAGACGGGCAGCGGATACGCGGCCTCCGGGTCCGCCTCCGGGGTGGCGGGCACGATCTGGGCGCAGGCGGGCGCGGAGAGGTAGCGGCACTCGCCGGCCACGATCTGCGGGCCCTCGCCCCGGTTCTCCTGGATCACCCGGGTCGCCGACTGCGTGAGGGACAGGTCCAGCTGGTGCAGCAGCTCGTAGCGGATGACGAAGAACGCCGCCGCGCACACCCCGACCGCGACCAGCGCCACCGCGGCCGATGCCGCCAAGGCCAGCCGGGTCCGCAACGGCCGTCGGCGCCGCCAACGGGCGCCCAGCCGGCGCACCCCGCTCACACCACGTCCAGCCGGTAGCCGAGCCCGTGCACGGTGTGGACGAGCCTCGGCTCGCCGCCCGCCTCCAGCTTCCGCCGCAGATAACCCACGTACACCGCGAGCGAGTTGGAGTCCGGCCCGAAGTCCTGGCCCCAGACCCGCTCCAGGATCACCTCGCGCGGGAGCACCTGTCCCGGGTGGAGCAGCAGCAGCTCCAGCAGCGCCGCCTCGGTACGGGAGAACTCCACCGGGCGGCCGCCGCGCCGCCCGGTCCGGGTCACCGGATCCAGCGTCAGATCCGCGAAGGCCAGCGCTTCGTCCGGGGCGGCCGGTGCGGACCGCCGCAGCAACGCCCGTACACGCGCCACCAGTTCGTCCAGTGCGAACGGCTTCACCAGATAGTCGTCGGCACCCGCCTCCAGGCCGTCCACCCGCTCGCTCACCGACGACAGCGCGGTCAGCACCAGCACCGGCGTCCGGTCCTCCATCGCCCGCAGCCTCCGGCACACCGCGAGCCCGTCGAGCACCGGCATCATCACGTCCAGGACCAGCGCGTCCGGCTCCCAGGCGGCCACCGACGACAACGCGGCCAGCCCGTCGCCGACGCCCCGGACCTCGTATCCCTCGACGCTCAGCCCGTCCTCGACGGCGGCCCGCACGTCCGGCTCGTCCTCGGCCACCAGAATCCTGCCCCTACCCCGCATGCCGCTCCTGCCGCTCATACCCGAAGCCTGCCAAACCGGACTCTTAGAACCTTCTTAGGCCGCCCGCCGAGAGTGGCGGCCATGCGCACACCACTCTCCGTCGTGATCGGTGCGGGCGGCACCGGCGGCCACATCTACCCCGGTCTCGCCCTCGCCGAGGCCCTGCGCCGCGCCGACCCGGACGCGGTCATCTCCTTCATCGGCACCGAACGCGGTCTGGAGACGACCTTGATCCCGGCGGCCGGCTACCGGCTGCACACCGTCGACATGATCCCCTTCGACCCCGCGCTCGGCGCCAAGCGCTTCCTGCTCCCGGCCGCTCTGCTCCGCTCCGGCGCCCAGGCCCGCTCGGTCCTGCGCAGGCAGCGGGCGCAGGTCGTCGTCGGCATGGGCGGCTACCCGAGCGCCCCGGCGATCGTCGGCGCGCGGATGGCCGGACTGCCCAGCGTGATCCACGAGTCCAACGCGGTCCCCGGCCGGGCCAACCAGTTCGCCGCCCGGCTCACCGACAACCTCACCGTCGCCTTCGACGGCAGCCGCGCCCATCTCTCGGGCGGCGAGCGGGCCCGGACCGTCGGCATGCCGATCGCCGCGGCCCTGGCCGCCCTGGACCGGACCGCCCTGCGCGAGGAGGCCCGGCGGGCGTTCGGGATACCCGAGGGGGCGCGGGTGGTCCTCTTCAACGGCGGGAGCCTCGGCGCGGCCCGTCTCACCGCCGCCGCGGTGGGACTCGCCGCCCGCTGGCGCGGCCGCGGGGACGTCCACCTCCTGATCAAGACGGGCCCGGCCGCGCTCGCGGAGACCCGGCGGAAGCTGGCCGCGGTGGGGGCCGACGCAGCTCCGGGCTCCGTCGCCCGGGCCGTCCCCTACCTCGACCGGATGGACCTCGCCTACGCGGTGGCCGACCTGGTGGTGTGCCGGGCGGGCTCGGCCACGATCGCGGAGCTCGCGACGACCGGGGTGCCCGCCGTCCTCGTGCCGTACCCGCACGCCCCCGGCGACCACCAGACCCACAACGCGCGGGTCCTCTCCGACGTCGGGGCCGCCCACCTGGTCCCCGACGCCGAGACCACCGCGGACCGGCTGGCCGAACTGATCGACCCGCTGCTCGCCGACCCGGCCCGGCTCGCCGTGATGGGACGCGCCGCCGACCCGGGCCACCACGCCCGCGCTGCCGACCTGCTGGCCGGGACGGTCATCCGCCTCGCCGCCACCTCCGTACACCCGTCCGAAGCAAGGGAGTTCACCCCATGACCAGCACCACAGACAGCCCCATCGGCAACACCGCCGACCACATCACCGGGAGCGCCGTCGACTGGACCGGCCGCACCGTCCTCGTCACCGGGGCCGAGGGCTTCATCGGCTCCACCCTCGTGGACCTGCTCGTGGGACGTGGCGCACGCGTACGGGCGTTCGTCCACTACAAGCCGTACGCCGACAAGGGCCACCTCGCCCGCTACCTCGACGACCCGCACGGTCCCGTCGAGATGATCGCCGGGGACATCGGCGACGCGGGCCGGGTGATGGACGCGGTCGCGGGCTGCGACACGGTCTTCCATCTCGCCGCGCTCATCGGCATCCCCTACAGCTACGACTCCCCGGGCGCGTACGTCCGGACGAACGTCGTCGGCACCGAGAACATCGCCGAGGCCTGCCGCCGCCACTCCGTGCG
Source organism: Streptomyces sp. McG3 (assembly GCF_018619185.1). Classification (GTDB taxonomy): domain Bacteria; phylum Actinomycetota; class Actinomycetes; order Streptomycetales; family Streptomycetaceae; genus Streptomyces. The sequence goes on from NZ_JAAXYC010000069.1 coordinate 7,837, forward strand.
CCGCCTGCTCCACACCTCCACCAGCGAGGTGTACGGGAGCGCCCTGACCGCCCCGATCGGCGAGGACCACCCGCTCCAGCCGCAGTCCCCGTACTCCGCCTCGAAGATCGGCGCCGACATGATGGCGCTGTCCCACTGGCACGCCTTCGAACTGCCGGTGACGGTGGTGCGGCCGTTCAACACCTACGGGCCCCGCCAGTCGGCCCGCGCCGTGATCCCCACGATCCTGGCCCAACTGCACGCCGGAGCACGGGAGATCCGCCTCGGCTCCCTGACCCCGACCCGCGACTTCACCTATGTCACCGACACCGCGGCCGGCTTCCTGGCCCTGGCGGGCTGCGACCGCGCCCTGGGGGAGAGCGTCAACCTCGGTACCGGCCGGGAGATTTCGATCGGAGACCTCGCGAAGGCCCTCGTCGCCGCCTCGGGCCGGGACGCCGAGATCGTCGTCGACCCGGCACGGTTGCGGCCCTCCGGCAGTGAGGTGCACCGGCTGCTCTCGGACAACACCCGCGCCCGTACGTGGGCGGGCTGGGAGCCCGAAGTGGGCCTGGAGGAAGGGCTTGAGCGGACCTCTGCCTGGGTGGCGGAGCACCCGCACCTGTTCGCGCCGGGCCGCTACCAGGTCTGAGCGGGCCTTCTCAGCCCGCCTGCGCGCCCGCCAGCCCCAGCAGGAGCAGCGAGGTGAAGCCGCTCGCCCACGCGGAGTCCACCGGTTCCGCGCTCACCAGGGTGCGGTGCACCACGGCTCCGGCGATCACGTCGAAGATCAGGTCCGCGTTGCGTGCGGCGGTCGAGGCGTCGTCCTCGTACCGCAGCTCACCGCGGGCCTGGGCGCGTTCCCGGCCCAGCAGCACCAGCCGCTTCTGCCGGTCCACGATGGCCGAGCGGATCCGGTGGCGCAGCGAGTCGTCCCGGGTGGACTCGGCGACCACCGCCATCAGCGCGGTCCGGGCCTCCGGCCGCTCCAGCAGGGCGGCGAACTGGAGCACGACGCCCTGCACGTCGGCGGCCAGGCTGCCCCGGTCGGGCAGCTCCAGCTCGTCGAAGAGGACGGCGACCGCGTCCACGACCAGTTCGTTCTTGCCCGCCCAGCGCCGGTAGAGGGTCGTCTTGGCGACCCCGGCCCGGGCCGCCACATCGCCCATCGTCAGCTTCGACCAGCCGAGATCGACCAGGGACGCCCGCGTCGCTTCGAGGATCGCGGTATCGGCCGCGGTGCTCCGCGGACGTCCTGTTCGGGTGGCTCGGGGGTCGCTGTCGTTCATGATGCGGCGACCATACCGGCCGGTAGGGCGAACGGTTGTGCTCCGGTGCCCGTGAGACAGATCACCGGGATCACCTGTCCGGGCAGGGTGATCGGCAGTTACGCTACGGGTCGTAGCGTAAGGAAGGCGGCCTGATCGTCCCCCTGCGCCACGGAACGAACGAGCGACAGCCACCGGGGTCTCCACGGAGATCCCAGGCGCCGGGTGGGGACCCGGAGCCGCACGGACCGGCCGGATGGGGATCCGGAAGGTCCACCCGGGCCTTTCGGGGTCCGGTCAGTTCCAGCCAGGGTCTTTCAGGGGCCCGACCGGTTCCTCCGGGCCCTCCGGGCGCTTCGGGGAGCCGGGACCGCCTCGGCCCGTCCGCTCCCGCACACCGGTGGGGGCGCCCGGGCCGGTCCGGTTCTCGCACTCGCTTTCCGGAACGGTGCGCTCAGGGGGGAGGATGTACGCATGCAGCCTAGGAACATGTCCATGAGCGGTGTTGTCGACCTCGCCGCCGTCAAGGCGGCCGGTGAGGCCAAGGCCAAGGCGGAGCAGGCCCGCGCGGAGGCCTCCCGTACCGGGGGCGCCGGAGCCGTCGCGCCCACCGCCCTGGTGATCGACGTCGATGAAGCCGGTTTTGAGCGCGATGTCCTCCAGCGCTCCGCCGAGGTCCCCGTTGTCATCGACTTCTGGGCCGAGTGGTGTGAGCCGTGCAAGCAGCTCGGCCCCCTGCTGGAGCGCCTGGCCATCGAGTACAACGGCCGCTTCCTGCTGGCCAAGGTCGATGTCGACGCGAACCAGATGCTGATGCAGCAGTTCGGCATCCAGGGCATCCCGGCCGTCTTCGCCGTCGTCGCCGGGCAGGCCCTCCCGCTCTTCCAGGGCGCGGCCCCCGAGGCTCAGATCCGCGAGACGCTGGACCAGCTGATCCAGGTCGGCGAGGAGCGCTTCGGGCTGACCGGGATCGTCGTCGACCCGGACGCCGCCCCGACGGACGAGGTCCCGGCCGAGGTGCCGGCCGGCCCGTACGACGCCGTGCTGGAGGCCGCCGCGTCCGCTCTCGACGCCAATGACTTCGGCGGCGCGGTCCAGGCGTACCAGAACGTCCTCGTGGACGACCCGGGCAACCCGGAGGCCAAGCTGGGCCTGGCCCAGGCGGAGTTGCTCGGCCGCGTCCAGAGCATGGACCCGCAGGCGGTCCGCAAGGAAGCCGCCGACAGCCCGGGGGATGTGAACGCCCAGCTGGCCGCCGCCGATCTCGACCTGGTCGGCGGACACGTCGAGGACGCCTTCGGCCGGCTCGTCGAAGCGGTCCGCCGCACCGCGGGCGACGACCGCGACGCGGCCCGGCTGCGACTGCTGGAGCTGTTCGAGGTGATCGGTCCGGAGGACCCCAGGGTCACCGCCGCGCGCACCGCACTGGCCCGCGTCCTGTTCTGAGACACGGCCTTTCGTTCGGATCAGGTCGGATCAGGTCGGGTCGGATCAGGTCTGACGGGCACCGGGCCCCGCGAGCCCGGCACGATCCCAACGAGAGGCCCCGGGCCCGCCGTCCGCTCCGGACGCGCCCGATTGTTCCGATGTGACAAGACGGCCGCACCGCCCGCCGGGCGGCGCGGCCGTTTTGCCGTCCTGACGCCAAAGAAGAACGCGAGAAGCCCTCGCTTTACCAAATCTTGACAAAGATGCAAGCTGTTACTCGCAGTAAGGCGGGTTGGTGACTCTGTCCTGTTTCCAGGAAGTTTCCCGCCATTTTGATGTCCCTTTCGTGCCACCCTGTGTCGCCGCGTGATGCCGCCCTGTCGCCCTGTGGTTATCGGGCCGTTACTAGCCAGTAACGATCCCCCTTGTGTCACGGCCGTGAATGCACCACGATCGGCCACGCTCGGTCCCATACCTTCAGCCCGGTCTCCAGCCGGTGTCCGAGGGTCTGTTGGGTCCCCACCGAGTGGTCGGCGGCAGTGGCGCCGACCGCGGACAGGGGGGTTCCCGCCCACGGGTGGGGCCTGTCCGACCGGCTGTGCGGAAAGCGCGGCCAGTGGTTGTCGCTCGGGGGTGAACGCCGGTGGATCGGATGCGGGACACGTCTCCGATACGGGCGCTCTCCTTCCCGAGGACGTAGCACTTCTCCCATCCCAGGACGGGCACGATGCCCGGACCGGAGATGTACGTCCGAGAAGAAGGAGCAAGTATGAGTTCCCAGGTTCGCGGTGGGACGAGATGGAAGCGGTTCGCTCTGGTCATGGTGCCGAGCGTCGTCGCCACGGCGGCGGTGGGCGTCGGCCTCGCACAGGGCGCGCTCGCCGCGTCGTTCAGTGTGTCCGGGCAGAGCTTCAAGGTCAGCACCGACAAGCTGGACGGTCAGGACTTCGTCCAGTACGGCAGTGTCGCGACCGGCAAGGACCTCAAGGGCAACGAAGCGGCGCACGCGGTTGCCGTGTCGGGCTTCAGCAGCGCCACGATCACCAACATGTGCCAGTCGGTGGTCACGCCGAAGGTTCCCTTCATCGGCAAGAGCGTCAGTCTTGAGCTGAGGGCCGGTACCGACCCGAACCGGCCGGTGGAGGCCACCAACCTCTACCTGGACGTCGCACAGCTGGACGCCGACGCCGACTTCGAGAACATCGACATCGGTGTCGCGGCCGGTTCGCTGAAGAAGAAGGACAGGCCGAACGGGATAGGCATCCAGCCCGGCACCAAGGCGAACGAGGCCGGCTTCGCGCAGCGGGCCGACCGGGCCGTTCTGACCAAGGTGAAGCAGACGGCGTGGGCGACCACCGCCGGCACCTTCAAGCTCAGCGACCTGAAGCTGAAGCTGCACACGGGCGTCAAGGAGTGCTTCTAGCACTCCGCCAAGGGTGGCCGGAACGTCCTCCCAGGGCTCTCCGGCCACCCACCCTCCCCATCTCACGGCAGTACCGGTTCCAGGGAGCTGTTTTCCATGAGCCCCGAGTCCACAGGGCAGAACGAGCACTACATCCGCGTCATTCGGCGACGCTTCCGCGCCTGGCGGGGTCACCGGCCGTTCTGGGCCGGACTGTTCACCATGGCCGGCGGGATTCCCATCGCCTACTTCCCGTACGCCAGCATGACGCTCGGCAATATGACGCTGGCCATGTCCACCACGGCCGGCGCCGGGTCCCTGATCATCGGGGTCCTGCTGATCACGCTCGGCCTGACGATGTGGTATCACAGCATCGTGCGGGTCTTCGCCGGTGTCGCCGCCATCCTGCTCGCGTTGATCTCCATCCCCGTCGCCAACATCGGCGGCTTCGTCGTCGGATTCGTCCTCGCCCTGGTCGGCGGAGCCCTGTCCATTTCCTGGGCCCCGGGCAAGCCGGCGGACGCCCGGGCGACCCCGCTCGCCGAGCACTCCGACGAGGAGCGCTCCCCGGACGAGCTGCACACCGCCGCGGCCGTGCCGCAGCAGCAGGGCTCCGGGTACGACCTGGCGGCCGACGCCGACGGCGGGAGGCATCGTGCGGGGTGACGACGGACAGCAGCTGAACGCCCACCCCGGCGACGACCTCCGCGAGCGCAAGGGCCCCCGTCACGCGGCCCCCAGGAAGTCGCTGCTGACCAAACTCCACCTGCCCAGCGGCAAGAAGGCGCTGGCGCTCGCGGCGATGCCGACGGCGGTCTTCGTGGGCATGGGGCTGACGCCCAAGCTGGCGCTGGCCGACGACCGTGCCGACATCCCGTTCGCGCCCGGACCGTGCGTCACCCGGTCCGACGAGCCGAGCGAGTCCGAGTCGCCGAAGGCCACCCCGTCCCCGTCGGCCACGGCGAAGGACGAGGCCGGCAAGGACGCGAAGCCCGGCGACGACGGCACCGCCACTCCCAAGCCCTCGGCCAGCGGTTCCGCCGACGGAGCGAAGCCCGACGCGGACGCGGACCAGTCGGCGCGGTCCGCCGGGGAGACGCCCGCCGAGGCGCCCTCCGCGACCCCGACGCCCACGAAGTCGAAGAACCCGCTGGACCCGCTCGGGGTCGGCGACGCGCTCAAGGACCTCTTCGACGGGCCGGACGACGAGGCCGGGACCGAGGAGCCGGCGAGTCCGTCCCCGAGCCCGACGACCGAGGCCCCGAAGCCGTCCGACGAGCCGACGGACCCGGCCGGGAGCGCTGCGGACAAGGCGAAGGAGACGTCCGACAAGACGGCCGACGCCATCCGCGAGGCGGCCGGGAAGGCGGGCAAGGACGTCGAGGAACTCGACGAGGACGTCAAGGGACTCGACCCCAAGAAGGACGAGGACATCCCGGACGGCGCCAAGCCCCGCTTCCCGTGCCCCGAGCCGGACCCGGACGCGCTCGCCGCGGCCGAACTGGAGCCCGGCATCCCGCTGCTCCCGTCCGACCCGTGGGTCCTGGAGTCGACGCTGCTCACCCTCAACGGCCTGGACTACCACGGCATCGTCGAGGTGAGGAAGGCGGACGGCAGCATCAAGAAGGTGCTCAAGTTCACCGCCAGTTCCATCGACATCAAGGACCTGCACCAGCTGACCGTCGGTCCCGCGGGCACGACCGGCCATGTGAAGTCGCGGCCCGGATCCACGTCGACGATCCGCAACGGCGAGGTGACGATGTACACGGAGGAGCTGAAGGGCAACCTCTTCGGCCTCATCCCGATCACCTTCAGCCCGGAGACCCCGCCGCCGCTGAACGTGCCCTTCGCCTTCTTCACCAAGGTGAAGGTGGTCCAGGCCGGCCAGTTCGGCGGCACACTCACCGTTCCGGGGCTGAAGAACTACCTCGACGGCGGCAACGGCTGACAGCCGCCCGCCCCCCGATCCCGTCCGGGAGCCGCACAGGGCCGTGGGCCGTACTCCTCACCAGGAGTACGGCCCACGGCCCTGTCGGTGCGGGGTGCGGGTCAGTCCCGCTCGCCGCCGCCCAGGTGGTGCACCCGGACCATGTTGGTGGTGCCGGGGACGCCGGGGGGCGAGCCGGCGGTGATGATCATCGTGTCGCCGTCGTTGTAGCGGTTCAGCTTCAGCAGCTCCGCGTCGACCAGGTCGACCATCGCGTCGGTGGTGTCCGCGTGCGGGACGACGTGCGACTCGACGCCCCAGCTCAGCGCGAGCTGGTTGCGGGTGGCCTCGTCCGTGGTGAAGGCCAGGATCGGCTGGGCCGTGCGGTAACGGGAGAGGCGGCGGGCGGTGTCGCCGGACTGGGTGAAGGCGACCAGTGCCTTGCCGTCCAGGAAGTCCGCGATCTCGCAGGCGGCGCGGGCCACCGAACCGCCCTGCGTGCGGGGCTTCTTGCCGGGGACCAGCGGCTGGAGGCCCTTGGAGAGCAGCTCCTCCTCCGCGGCGACGACGATCTTCGCCATCGTCTTGACCGTCTCGATCGGGTAGGCGCCCACCGAGGACTCGGCGGAGAGCATGACCGCGTCCGCGCCGTCCAGGATCGCGTTGGCGACGTCGGACGCCTCGGCGCGGGTCGGCCGCGAGTTGGTGATCATCGACTCCATCATCTGGGTCGCCACGATCACCGGCTTGGCGTTCCGCCGGCACAGCTCCACCAGGCGCTTCTGCACCATCGGGACCTTCTCCAGCGGATACTCGACGGCCAGGTCGCCGCGGGCCACCATGACACCGTCGAACGCCGCGACGACGCCCTCCATGTGCTCGACCGCCTGCGGCTTCTCCACCTTGGCGATGACGGGGACCCGGCGGCCCTCCTCGTCCATCACCTTGTGGACGTCCTTGACGTCGTCGGCGTCCCGGACGAAGGAGAGGGCGACCAGGTCGCAGCCCATCCGCAGGGCGAAGCGAAGGTCCTCGACGTCCTTGCCGGACAGGGCCGGGACGTTGACCGCCGCGCCGGGCAGGTTGATGCCCTTGTGGTCGGAGATGACACCGCCCTCGATGACGATGGTCTTCACCCGTGGGCCCTCGACCGCCACGACCTTCAGCTCGACGTTGCCGTCGTTGATCAGGATCGGGTCGCCCTTGACGACGTCGCCGGGCAGACCCTTGTAGGTCGTGCCGCAGATCGACTTGTCGCCGGGGACGTCCTCGGAGGTGATGGTGAACTCGTCCCCGCGGACCAGCTCGACCGGGCCCTCGGCGAACTTCGCCAGCCGGATCTTCGGGCCCTGGAGGTCGGCGAGCACGCCCACCGCGCGGCCGGTCTCGGCGGCCGCCTTGCGGACACGGTCGTAACGGCCCTGGTGTTCCTCGTGGGTACCGTGACTGAAGTTGAAACGGGCCACGCTCATGCCGGCCTCGATCAGAGCGACGAGCTGCTCATGGGAGTCGACGGCGGGACCGAGGGTGCAGACGATTTTGGAACGGCGCATGAGGCGGATCCTATCGGTTTGTTTCGCTGCGGAATATTCCGTCTGGTGGAAGATACAAAGGGGCGCGGGGGTGCTCAGTTGTCGACCCGTCCGAACCGTGGACTACGGCCCCTCGACGAGCGCGAACGTCTGGTCGGCGATCTCCAGCTCCTCGTCCGTCGGCACCACGGCGACCGCCACCCGGGCGTCCTTGGGCGAGATCAGCCGCGGTTGTGCCGACCGTACGGCGTTGAGCGAGGCGTCCACCGCCATGCCCAGCCCCTCCAGGCCCGCGATGGCAGCTTCCCGCACCGGAGCCGCGTTCTCCCCGACCCCCGCCGTGAACGCCACCGCGTCCACCCGGCCGAGCACCGCCGTATAGGCGCCGATGTACTTCTTCAGCCGGTGGATGTAGATGTCGAAGGCCAGCGCGGCCCGCTCGTCGCCCTCGTCGATCCGGCGGCGGATCACCCGCATGTCGTTGTCCCCGCAGAGGCCGACCAGCCCGCTCCTCTTGTTCAGCAGGACGTCGATGTCGTCGGCCGACATGCCCGCCACCCGCTTCAGGTGGAAGGTGACCGCCGGATCGATGTCCCCGGAGCGCGTGCCCATCACGAGCCCCTCCAGGGGCGTCAGCCCCATGGAGGTGTCCACGCACCGCCCGCCCGCGACCGCCGACGCGGACGCCCCGTTGCCCAGGTGCAGCACGATGACGTTCACGTCCTCGGGCGCCCGGCCCAGCAGCTCGGCCGTCTTCCGGGAGACGTACGCGTGCGAGGTGCCGTGGAAGCCGTAGCGGCGGATGCGGTGCGCGTCGGCGGTCTCCACGTCGATCGCGTACCGCGCGGCCGCCTCCGGCATCGTCGTGTGGAACGCCGTGTCGAAGACCGCGACCTGCGGCAGGTCCGGCCGCAGCCCCCGCGCCGTGACGATGCCCGTGATGTTCGCCGGATTGTGCAGCGGCGCGACCGGGACGAGGCGCTCGATCTCCTCCAGCACCTCGTCGGTGATCACGGTCGGCGCGCTGAACCTCAGCCCGCCGTGCACCACCCGGTGCCCGATCGCGGCGAGTTCGGGGGAGTCGAGCCCGAGGCCGTCCGCCGCCAGCTCCTCGGCCGCCGCCTTGAGCGCCGCGGCGTGGTCCGCGATCCGGCCCGTACGCTCACGGGGCTCCGCGCCGCCGCCGGTCAGCGGCGTGTGCGCCAGGCGCGAGGTCTCCTCGCCGATCCGCTCGACCAGGCCCGAGGCGAGCCGGGAGCGGTCGCGCATGTCGAGGAGCTGGTACTTCACCGACGAGGAGCCGGAGTTGAGGACGAGGACGCGGTGCGGTTCCACAGGGGGTGCCGTGCTTTCGTTTCCGGAGTCAGTGGCCGGGGGAATGGGTGCCGTCATGCGGGGCGCTCCTCGCCCTGCGCCTGGATCGCCGTGATCGCCACGGTGTTGACGATGTCCTGGACGAGCGCGCCGCGCGACAGGTCGTTGACCGGCTTGCGCAGACCCTGGAGCACCGGGCCGACCGCCACCGCGCCCGCCGACCGCTGCACGGCCTTGTAGGTGTTGTTGCCGGTGTTCAGGTCCGGGAAGATCAGCACGGTCGCCTGGCCCGCCACGTCGGAGCCGGGCAGCTTCGTCGCCGCGACGGACGGCTCGACCGCCGCGTCGTACTGGATCGGCCCCTCCACCCGCAGCTCGGGCCGCTCCGCCCGCACCCGCTCGGTGGCCTCGCGCACCTTGTCGACGTCGGCGCCGGAGCCGGAGGTCCCGGTGGAGTACGACAGCATCGCGATCCGGGGCTCCACGCCGAACCGGGCCGCCGTCACCGCCGACTGCACCGCGATGTCCGCGAGCTGCTCCGCGTTCGGGTCCGGGTTGACGGCGCAGTCGCCGTACACGAGGACCTTGTCGGCGAGGCACATGAAGAAGACGGACGACACGATCCTGGCGTCGGGCTTGGTCTTGATGATCTCGAAGGCCGGGCGGATGGTGGCCGCCGTGGAGTGCACCGACCCGGACACCATCCCGTCGGCCAGCCCCTCCTGCACCATCAGCGTGCCGAAGTAGTTCACGTCCGCCACCACGTCGACGGCCAGCTCCACCGTCACCCCCCGGTGCGCGCGCAGTTCGGCGTACCGCTCGGCGAAGGCGCCCCGCAGCTCCGAGGTGTGCGGGTCGATCAGCTGGGTGTCCGCGAGGTCGATGCCGAGGTCGGCGGCCTTCTTGCGGATCACGTCCACGTCGCCGAGCAGCGTGAGGTCGCAGACGTCCCGGCGCAGCAGTACGTCGGCGGCGCGCAGCACCCGTTCCTCGGTGCCCTCCGGCAGCACCACGCGCTTGCGGTCGGAGCGGGCCTGCTCCAGCAGCTCGTGCTCGAACATCATCGGCGTGACGCGTCCGCTGCGGGCCACCGAGATCCGGTCGAGAAGGGCGGCGGTGTCGACGTGGCGCTCGAACAGGCCGAGGGCGGTCTCCGCCTTGCGGGGCGTCGCCGCGTTCAACTTCCCTTCGAGGGCGAAGAGTTCACCGGCGGTGGGGAAGGAGCCGCCGGCCACCGACACGACCGGGGTCCCCGGTGCGAGCCGGGCGGCCAGCGTGAGTATCTCCTCGCCGGGGCGCTCGTTCAGGGTCAGCAGCACGCCCGCGATGGGCGGGGTGCCCGCGCTGTGCGCGGCCAGCGAACCCACCACCAGGTCCGCCCGGTCCCCGGGGGTGACCACCAGGCAGCCGGGCGTCAGCGCGTTCAGCAGGTTCGGCAGCATGGCCCCGCCGAACACGAAGTCCAGCGCGTCGCGCGCGAGCCCCGAGTCGTCGCCGAGCAGCACCGTACCGTCCAGCGCCGCAGTGATCTGGGCGACGGTGGGCGCCGAGAGCGCCGGGTCGTCCGGCAGGACCGAGACGGGCACCGGCAGCCGTGCCGCGAGCCGCTCCGCGATCGTCGCGCGGTCCTCGGCGGCGACCCGGTTCACCACCATGGCCAGCACATCGCAGCCGAGGCCCGCGTAGGCGCGGTACGCGTTACGGGTCTCGGCGCGGACGGACTCCGCGTTCTGCCCCTTGCCGCCGACCACCGCGATCACCGAGGCCCCGAACTCGTTGGCCAGCCGGGCGTTCAGCGCCAGCTCGTCGGGGAGCTGGGTGGCGGCGAAGTCGCTGCCCAGGACCAGGACCACCTCGTACTCGCGGGCGACCTGGTGGAAGCGGTCGACGAGCCGGGAGACCAGCTCGTCCGTGCCCTTCTCCGCCTGCACGGCGGAGGCCTCGTGGTAGTCCAGGCCGTAGACGGAGGCCGGGCTCTGGGAGAGCCGGTAGCGGGCCCGCAGCAGCTCGTAGAGCCGGTCGGGTCCGTCATGGACCAGCGGACGGAAGACGCCGACCCGGTCCACCTGACGCGTCAGAAGCTCCATGACTCCCAGCTCGACGACCTGCCGGCCGTCCCCCCGGTCGATGCCGGTCACGTACACGCTGCGCGCCACGCGTGCTCTCCCGTCCTTGTGTTCGGTGCCGCGACCCGTGGGCGTCCGGACGTGCGGTGATGCCCCCGTGCCCGCCCGGTGATCCGCCGGGTGCGGCATTGGCCTGCATTGCCTCTTGACGATACCTGCGGGGGCCGCTATGCCGCCCGCCGGAGGCTTCGCCCCGGGCAGGGGCCCACGCCCCCGCCCGGCAGGGCCTCCTACCCCCTGAGCCCGGCCGAAAGCGCGGGGTCCGTGCCGGGCGTGGGACAATCGTCCTGGTTCAGGGCACGGAGGCCGCCACGGTCGGTCTCCCGGAAAAGCGCGACTAGCGAGCAGGAGACACACCTCGATGCGCATCGGAATTCTCACCGCGGGCGGCGACTGCCCCGGCCTGAACGCAGTGATCCGGTCGGTCGTCCACCGGGCCGTGGTCGGCCACGGCGACGAGGTCATCGGCTTCGAGGACGGCTTCAAGGGGCTGCTCGACGGCCACTTCCGCCCCCTCGACCTCAACGCGGTCAGCGGCATCCTCGCCCGCGGCGGCACCATCCTCGGCTCGGCCCGCCTGGAGCGCGACCGGCTGCGCGAGGCCGCCGAGAACTGCGAGGAGCTGTCCCGCCGTTACGGCATCGACGCGCTCATCCCGATCGGCGGCGAGGGCACGCTCACCGCGGCCCGCATGCTCTCCGACGCCGGCATGCCGGTCGTCGGCGTCCCGAAGACCATCGACAACGACATCTCCTCCACCGACCGGACCTTCGGGTTCGACACGGCGGTGGGCGTCGCCACCGAGGCCATAGACCGTCTCAAGACCACCGCCGAGTCCCACCAGCGCGTGATGGTCGTCGAGGTCATGGGCCGGCACGCGGGATGGATCGCGCTGGAGTCCGGGATGGCCGGCGGTGCCCACGGCATCTGCCTGCCCGAGCGCCCCTTCCAGGTCGACGACCTGGTCAAGATGGTCGAGGAGCGGTTCGCGCGCGGCAAGAAGTTCGCCGTCATCTGCGTCGCCGAGGGCGCGCACCCGGCCGAGGGCTCCATGCCGTACGCCAAGGGCGAGATCGACCAGTACGGCCACGAGCGCTTCCAGGGCATCGGCAACCGCCTGGCCATCGAGCTGGAGACCAGGCTCGGCAAGGAGGCCAGGCCGGTCATTCTCGGCCATGTCCAGCGCGGCGGCACGCCGACCGCGTACGACCGGGTGCTCGCCACCCGCTTCGGCTGGAACGCCGTGGAGGCCGTGCACCGCGGCGACTTCGGCCGGATGACCGCCCTGCGCGGCAACGACATCGCCATGGTCCCGCTCGCCGACGCCGTCACCCAGCTGAAGAGGGTGCCCGCCGAGCGGATGTACGAGGCCGAGTCCGTCTTCTAGCCGCCCTTCCGGGCGGGGGCCGACCCTCCGGAACCGCACGGGCCGCACGGGCGGCCCGTGCGGGGTCACACCCCGGCGGTCCGCCAGAACTGGTCCACCACCCGGGCCAGGAAGGCCCGGCCCGCGTCGCCCGTCGATCCGGCGCGTTCCTGGCCCGTGCTGCTCCAGCTCAGGGTGGAGACCATCAGGGCCTGGTAGTCGGCGTGCAGCTGTTCCAGTACGTCCTGGATCAGCGCCCGGTCCATCGGGACGATCTTGGCGACCGGGCGGACGTACGCCTGCCAGCGCGTGGTGACCGCGCTGCTCAGCAGCTCCGCCAGCTCCTCGTCGCGGCCCGTCGCCGTGAGGAACTGCGCGGCCGTCAGCTCCAGCGCCCGGCACAGCGCCGCCGACTGCTTCTCGTTGCCCCGCCAGCGCCCCGACTCCTCCATCCGCAGGTACGAGGCCCCGGTCATCCCCAGCTGGCGGGCCAGGTCGTCCACGCTCAGATCCCGGGTCATCCGGTGCTCGCGCAGGGTGGCGGCGGCCGCCAGCAGCTCCCCGGGGGCGCACCAGAGGACGCCGGCGAGGGCGGTCAGCTCACGTTCCCCGGGCGTCGCGAGGCCGCGCTCCCAGGCGATGACGGTCTCTGCGCTGATCCGGAGTCCGTACTGGGCGGCGAGCCCGTAGGCGACATGGCCGGGAGCCATCCCCAGAGCCTCGCGGAGACGGCGCGCGGCGGGGGCGTTGAATGGCGGGGTGGGGTGCACGGGCCCACCGTAGAAGTCCATTTCCGCCCTGGCTACGGTACGTTCCCCACAGATCACGCTTCGTAGGAACCTCCAGCTGCGAACCGGGCGGGCGGTACGCGAATACCGTCCCACCAGCGCTTTCTTTTGCTCCTCCGGACGGGCGCGCCACGGCCGTGAAACCGACCGGCAAGCGCTTGTCGGCCATTCCGGCGGCGGCCGGTCAGCGCCCCGAGGCCAGCCAGCGGTAATGCAGTTCAGGTCGGCCCACCTGCCCATAATGCGGACGCCTCGCGGCGCTGCCGACGGTGACGAGGTGCTCCAGATACCGCCGGGCCGTGATCCGCGAGATGCCCAGCCGCTCCCCGGCGGCGGCCGCCGTCACCCCTTCCGGCGACTCCTTCAGCACCCGGGTCACGGCCTCCAGCGTCGGGCCGCTGAGCCCCTTGGGCAGTGCGGCCGGATGCGCGACCCGCAACGCGCCCAGCGCCCGGTCCACCTCCTCCTGCCCGCTCGCCTCCCCGGCGGCGCCCCGGAACTCCGCGTACCGCACCAGCCGGTCCCGCAGGGTGGGGTACGTGAACGGCTTCAGCACGTACTGCACGACGCCGAGCGACACCCCCTCCCGCACCACCGCGAGATCCCGCGCCGAGGTCACCGCGATCACGTCCGCCCCGTGGCCGGAGGCGCGCAGCGAGCGCAGCAGCCCCAGTCCGTGCCCGTCGGGCAGATAGAGGTCGAGCAGCAGCAGATCCACCGGCGTCCTCTCCAGCGCCCGCACCGCCGCCGCCCGGGTGTGCGCCACCGCCGTGACCGTGAAGCCCTCCACCCGCTCGACGTACATCTGGTGGGCGTCGGCGGCCACCGGATCGTCCTCCACCACCAGGACCCGGATCATGCCGTGACCTCCTTGTGCGCCGACCCGGGCGTGGAGCCGGAACCGGGCACTGACCCGGAACCCGGCGCGGGCCGCGAACCCGTCGGCGCCCGGGCCGGAAGCGGTAGCCGTACGGTGAACCGCGCGCCGCCGTCCGGACCCGCGTCCAGCTCCACCGTGCCCCCGTTGCGGTACGCCGCCTGCCGCACCAGCGCCAGACCGAGCCCGCGCCCCGCCCCGTGCGTCGACCAGCCGCGCCGGAACACCTCGTCCGCCGCCTCCGGGCCGATGCCCGCCCCCGTGTCCGTGACCCGCAGCAGGAGCTCCCGCTCGTCCGCGAGCGCGGTCACGGTGACCCGGGCCCGCCCCGCCGGACCCCCGGGAGCCCGGGGCGCGGGCACCGCCCCGGAGCCGTCGTCCGAGCCGCCGTCGGCGCCGTCCGAAGCCGCTTCCACCGCGTTGTCGATCAGATTGCCCAGGATCGTCACCAGATCGCGCTGGGCCAGCGAGGGCGGCAACGCCCCGTCGTCGATCAGGCTGTCCTCCGCGAGCACCAGCTCCACACCCCGCTCGTGTGCCTGGGCGGCCTTGCCCAGCAGCAGCGCGGCCAGCACCGGTTCCTCCACCGCCCCCACCACCCGGTCCGTCAGCACCTGCGCCAGCTCCAGCTCCGCCGTGGCGAAGTCCACCGCCTCCTCCACCCGGCCCAGCTCGATCAGCGACACCACGGTGTGCAGCCGGTTCGCCGCCTCATGGGCCTGGGAGCGCAGCGCCTGCGTGAAACCGCGCTCCGAGTCCAGCTCACCGGCCAGCGCCTGCAACTCGGTGTGGTCCCGCAGGGTCACCACCGTGCCGCGCCGCTCACCGCCCACCACCGGACGGGTGTTGACCACGACGATCCGCTCCGCCGTCAGATGCAGCTCGTCCACCCGCGCCTCGGACGCCAGCAGCGCCCCGGTCAGCGGCGCGGGCAGGGCCAGCTCGTCGACCGTACGGCCGACCGCCTCCGCGTCCGGCTGAAGACCCAGCAGCTCCCGCCCGGCGTCGTTGATCAGCGCGACCCGCCGCCGCCCGTCCAGCATCAGCAGCCCCTCGCGCACCGCGTGCAGGGTGGCCTGGTGGTAGTCGTGCAGCCGGCTCAGCTCGGCCGCGTTCATCCCGTGGGTGTGCCGCCGCAGCCGGGCGTTGACCACGTACGTGCCGACGCCGCCGAGCGCGAGCGCCCCGCCCGCCGCCAGCGCGAGCGCGCCGAGCTGGTCCCGCACCTGAGAGGAGACCCGGTCCACGGTGATGCCCGCGCTGACCAGGCCGACGATCCGCCCGTTGTCGCGGATCGGGGTCACCACCCGTATCGAGGGGCCCAGCGTGCCGGTGTACGTCTCGGTGAAGGTCTGCCCGCGCAGGGCCTTCGCGGTGTTCCCGAGGAAGGTGTCCCCGATCTGCTCGGTGTCCGGATGCGTCCAGCGGACCCGCTCGGTGTCCATGATCGTGATGAAGGCGATCCCGGTGTCCTCGCGCACCCGCTCCGCGTACGGCTGGAGCGCCGCGGACGGGTCCGGGGTGCGGATGGCCTCCCGTACGGAAGGGGAATCGGCCACCGCCAGCGCCGCCACCCGCACCTGCCGCGCGGCCGTCTCCTCGGCCTGCGCGCTGCCCGAGACGTACGCGAAGACGGCGCACCCGGCCACCACCGCGGCGATGAGCACGACCTGCATGGCGAAGAGCTGGCCCGCCAGGGATCGGGGGAGGGTACGGGGGAGGCGCATACCCCACAGTCTGCCTGGCTCCGCCGGGGCTGCCCCGGGTGGCCGGAAAGCGACCGTGAACGATATGAACGCAAGGGTGACCGGGGTCACAGGGCGGTGGATAGTCACCGAAGCCCCCAGGGACGGGGGCGCACGCTATGACCGAGCCGAGGAGCCCCACCATGGCTGTGGCAGCCAAACAACGGGACCGCACCCACTACCTGTACATCGCCGTGATCGCCGCCGTGGCGCTCGGCATCCTGGTGGGCTTCGCGGCCCCCGGGGTGGCCGTCGAGCTGAAGCCCATCGGCGCCGGCTTCGTGAACCTGATCAAGATGATGATCTCGCCGATCATCTTCTGCACGATCGTCCTGGGCGTCGGCTCGGTGCGCAAGGCCGCCAAGGTCGGTGCGGTCGGCGGTCTGGCGCTGGGCTACTTCCTGGTCATGTCGACCGTGGCCCTCGCCATCGGCCTGCTCGTCGGCAACGTCCTGGAGCCCGGCTCCACCCTCCACATCACCGAGCAGGCGCGGGCCGCCGGCGAGGCGCAGGCGTCGGGCGCGAGCGAGTCCACCGTGGACTTCCTGCTCGGCATCATCCCGACCACGATCGTCTCCGCCTTCACCGCGGGCGAGGTCCTCCAGACCCTGCTCGTCGCGCTGCTCGCGGGCTTCGCGCTCCAGGCGATGGGCTCGACCGGCGAGCCGATCATCCGCGGCATCACCCACATCCAGCGCCTCGTCTTCCGCATCCTCGCCATGATCATGTGGGCCGCCCCGGTCGGCGCGTTCGGCGCGATCGCCGCGGTGGTCGGCGAGACCGGCCTCGACGCCCTGAAGTCCCTGGCGATCATCATGATCGGGTTCTACGTCACCTGCGCGCTGTTCGTCTTCGTGGTGCTCGGCGCGATCCTGCGCCTGGTCGCCGGGGTGAACCTGTTCTCGCTGCTGAAGTACCTGGGCCGCGAGTTCCTGCTCATCCTGTCCACCTCCTCCTCCGAGTCGGCCCTGCCGCGGCTGATCGCGAAGATGGAGCACCTGGGCGTCAGCAAGCCCGTCGTCGGCATCACCGTGCCGACCGGCTACTCCTTCAACCTCGACGGCACCGCGATCTACCTCACGATGTCCTCGCTGTTCATCGCCAACGCGATGGGCGACCCGCTGAGCGCGAGCGAGCAGATCTCGCTGCTGGTCTTCATGGTCATCGCCTCGAAGGGCGCGGCGGGCGTGACCGGCGCGGGCCTGGCGACCCTGGCCGGCGGACTCCAGTCGCACCGCCCCGAACTCGTCGACGGCGTCGGCCTGATCGTCGGCATCGACCGCTTCATGAGCGAGGCCCGCGCGCTGACCAACTTCGCGGGCAACGCGGTCGCCACGGTGCTGGTCGGCCACTGGACCAAGGAGATCGACAAGGACCGGGTCAACGAGGTGCTGGCCGGCCGGGTCCCGTTCGACGAGAAGACCCTCGTCGACGACCACGCCCCGGCAGGCGGCCCGGGCGAGGTCCCCGAGCAGCGGGACACGGCCGAGCAGCCCGCGAAGGTCTGACCCGCCCCCCCACACACAGACACACGCAGCCACTGCGCCCCCACCCAAGGACACCCGTATCTCCGGTACGGGTGTCCTCGGTCCGTGTCCGGTACTGGTTCCTTGTGTCCGTGTTCTGTCACGACCGCCCCGGCCGGCACAACCCTCCCTGTCCGGCACCGGTCTTGAGGGGTGAAGGACCGCAGTCCGCCCACGAGCCCCACGACCGAAGGACTTCCATGCGCATCCCCCCTTCCCGCAGCCGTACCCTGCGCGGCGGGACCGCCGCCGTGGCCGCCACCGCGCTGGTGG
The DNA here is from genome assembly GCF_018619185.1 of Streptomyces sp. McG3. Taxonomy (GTDB): domain Bacteria; phylum Actinomycetota; class Actinomycetes; order Streptomycetales; family Streptomycetaceae; genus Streptomyces. The sequence continues at coordinate 25,388 of NZ_JAAXYC010000069.1, forward strand.
CGCTGGGCGCCGCGCCGGCGCTCGCCGCCGAGCCGGAGCCTGACCTCGGCGTCGGAACGATCGCACCGATCAAGGGGGTTCAGGCCGGAAGCGCGTTCTCCACACCCCTGACCTTCCTCAACAAGGGGACGGAGGAGGTGCCCGTCTCCTATGTGACGTACGCCGTGTCACCCGGTCTCCAGGCCGACGAGATGTACAAGAACTGCAGCTACTACACGATCCCCTCCTACGACGAGATGCCCGACTCCCACGTCGCCGCCTGCAAGATCGACCAGCCGCTGAAGCCGGGCGTCGTCTACGGGACGGAGAAGCCGCTCTCCCTCAAGGCGCTCGGCTCCGCGCTCAACGACGACCTGCGGGTGACGCTGGGCGTCACCGAGCCGGACCCGGACGCGGGAGACAGCGGCTCCACCGATCCGGTCCAGGGCACCGGCGACCCGCTCACCCTCGTGGAGAAGGGCCCCGCCACCGACGCCGACCGGAAGAACCACCCCGAACCGGTCGCCTCGACCGACGTCACCGCGGCGAACACCGCCGACTTCGGCCTGACCGGCGCCGAGCTGAAGGGCAAGGTCGGCGACAAGGTCACCGCGACGGTGAAGTTCGCCAACAAGGGCCCCGCCCGGGTGCAGGGGAAGCCCGGCCAGAGCGTGACCACCGTCGACATCCGCATCCCGAAGGGCACGTCCGTCGTCAAGGCGCACGGATACTGCGACGCGGTCACCAAGACGCACTACAGCTGCGGTACCTCGCAGTCCTGGGTTGATGTGGACGGCGGCGAGGGTTACCCCTTCGTCCTGCGCATCGACAAGGCGGTCGGCCGCACCACCGGCGACGTCACCTTCAGCGGGCAGGAGCGCCCCTTCGACCGGAACGCGGCCAATGACACCGCACAGGTCGTGATCGACACCGGCAAGGAGTCGGACACCTCGGGCTCCACCGGTTCCACCGGCGGTACGGGGGGTACGGGCGGTTCCTCGTCCACCGGAGGCTCCGGCTCCACCGGCTCCACGGGCACCACCGGCGGGACCGGCACCACCGGCGGCTCCGCCGACACGGGCGGCTCGACGGCCGGCGGCGCGACCCCGCAGACGACCGGCGGCAACCTCGCCGCGACCGGTTCGGACTCCACCGCGCCGCTCGTCGGCATGGCGGCCGCGGCGGTCGCCGCGGGCGGCGGCATCGTCTGGGCCGTGCGCCGGCGGTCGGCTGCCCGCGCCCACTGACGACGCGGTCCTCCTCTCCCGGCCCGACGCGGACGCCCCGGCCCGGCGCGGACGCCCCGGCCCGGCGCGGACGCCCCGGCCCGGCGCGGACGCCCCGGCCCGGCGCGGACGCCCCGGCCCGGCGCGGACGCCCCGGCTCGATCCCGACGACCTGATCCGACGCCCTTGCGTTGACGTCGGGGTCAAGGAATACGTTCGTCCCATGCGAATCGGGGAGCTGGCGAGACGGGCCGGGACGACGACGCGGACGCTCCGCTACTACGAGTCGCGCGGGCTGCTGCCCGCGCGGCGCGCGGAGAACGGCTACCGCAGCTACGACGAGGGCGACCTGCGCCTCCTCCTCCAGATCCGGACCTTGCAGGACTTCGGGTTCGGCCTGGAGGAGACCAGGCCCTTCGTCGACTGCCTGCGCGCCGGGCATCCGGCCGGGGACTCCTGTCCCGCCTCGCTCGCCGGCTACCGGCGCAAGCTCGACGAGCTGGACGCCCTGATCGGCCAGCTCACGTCGGTGCGCGCCGAGGTCGGCACACAGCTCGCCCGAGCCGAACTGGAGGCGTCGGCCGCCCTGCCCGGCGGACCGGAGCCCCGCTGCGAACTGGGAGGACACCCATGATCCGGACCGAAGGCGTCACCGACGTCACCGAGGAGACCTTCGAGGCGGAGGTGCTGGAATCGGCGCTGCCCGTGCTCGTGCAGTTCACCGCCGAATGGTGCGGCCCCTGCCGTCAACTCGCGCCCGTGCTGGGAGCGATCGCCCGCCAGGAGGCCGGCCGGATCAGGATCGTCCAGCTCGACGTCGACCGCGAACCCGGGATCACCGTCCGGTACGGCGTGCTGGCGACACCCACCCTGATGGTCTTCCGGGCGGGCGAGCCGGTGAGGTCGATCGTCGGCGCCCGGCCGAAGCGGAAGCTCCTCAAGGAGTTGGAGGACGTCCTCGCCCCGGCCGGCCCCACCGAGCCGCACCGCCCCTGACCGCACCGACCCGAACGCACTGCCGACCTGGACCGCGCTGACCTGGACGCTTTCCCGGAAGTGCGTATCTGACAGTCAAGTGGGTTCTGGTCAGCCGCTGTTCGCCCGCCCAGCATGATCCCCATGACGCGAGCGAACACGACCACCGACCCCACCTCCGGCCCCACCCCCGTCACGGTCCTCGGCCTCGGCGACATGGGCCGCTCCCTGGCCCGCGCCTTCGTGGCCGCCGGCCACCCCACCACCGTCTGGAACCGTTCTCCCGGGAAGGGCGAGGACGTCGTCTCTCTGGGCGCGGTGCGGGCCGCGTCCGCCGAGGGGGCCGTGCGGGCGAGCGGGCTCGTCGTGGTCTGCCTCACCGACTACGACGCCTCCGACGCGGTCCTGGAGCCGCTGGCCGGGGCGCTGGAGGGGCGGGTCCTGGTCAACCTCACCTCGGACACCCCGGCCCGGTCACGGCAGACCGCCGCCTGGGCCGAGAAGCACTCCCTGGCGTACCTCGACGGGGCGATCATGGTGCCGGTCGACGTGGTCGGCTCCGCCGAGGCGCTGGTGTTCCACTCCGGCGACCGGGCCGCGTTCGAGGCGCACGAGCCCACCCTCAAGGCGCTCGGCGAGCCCGCCACCTTCCTCGGCGAGGACCACGGGCTCGCCGCCGCCTACGACATGGCGATGCTGGACTTCTTCTACGGGGCCATGGGCGGCCTCGTCCACGCGTTGGCGCTGGCCCGTGCGGAGGGCATCGACGGCGCCTCGCTCGCCCCGTACCTCAACACGATCGCGGCCATCCTGCCGCCGATCGCGGCGGAGACGGCGGAGGACATCGACACGCGTTCGTACGCGCGCGAGGGCGCCAACCTCGCCATGATGGCGGCCAGCGTCGACCACATCCTGCACACCGCGAAGGACCGCCGCCTGGACGTCTCACACCTCGCCGCCCTCAAGGGGGTCACCGACCGGGCGATCGCCAAGGGCCACGGCCCCGACTCCTGGTCGAGCATCGTCGAGGTGATCGCCGCCGGTCACTGACCGCCGTCAACGGGGGAGGGGCCCGCACCACGTCGTCATCGACGCGGTACGGGCCCCGGCCGTTCACCCCGGCCCGGGCTACGCCGGGCGGAACCACACCGTCGCCAGCGGCGGCAGCGTGAGCGAGATGCTGCACGGGCGGCCGTGCGCGGGCACCGCCTCCGCCTTCAGCGGCTCCTCGTTCCGCACGTCGCCGCCGCCGTAGCGGGCGGCGTCGGTGTTCAGGACCTCCACCCAGCCCTCCGTGCCGGTCTCCGGCACCCCGAGGCGGTAGTCGCTCCGGACCGCAGGGGAGAAGTGCGAGACCGCGAGCAGCGGGGAGCCGTCCGCGTCGTACCGCAGGAACGCGAACACGTTGTCCTCGGCCGCCCCGCCGTCCACCCAGCAAAACCCCTCCGGAACGGTGTCCCGCTGCCACAGCGCGGGCACCGCCCCGTACACCGCGTTCAGGTCGCCGACCAGGTCGCGCACCCCGCGGTGGTCGCCGGACGCCTCGTAGGAGGGGTCCAGCAGCCACCAGTCCGGCCCGTGCCCCTCGGACCACTCCGCTCCCTGGGCGAACTCCTGCCCCATGAACAGGAGTTGCTTGCCGGGGTGGGCCCACATGAAGCCCAGGTAGGCGCGGTGGTTGGCGCGCTGCTGCCACCAGTCACCGGGCATCTTCGCCACCAGCGCCTGCTTGCCGTGCACCACCTCGTCGTGCGAGATCGGCAGCACGTAGTTCTCGCTGTACGCGTACACCATCGAGAACGTCATCTCGTCGTGGTGGTACTTGCGGTGGATCGGCTCCTTGGCGATGTACTGGAGCGAGTCGTGCATCCAGCCCATGTTCCACTTCAGCCCGAAGCCCAGGCCCCCGCCGTCGGTGGGCCGGGTGACGCCGTCCCAGGCGGTGGACTCCTCGGCGATGGTGACGACACCGGGATTGCGCCGGTAGACCGTCGCGTTCATCTCCTGGAGGAAGGCGACCGCGTCCAGGTTCTCCCGGCCCCCGAACTCGTTGGGCGACCACTGGCCCTCCTCGCGCGAGTAGTCGAGGTAGAGCATCGAGGCCACCGCGTCGACCCGCAGCCCGTCGATGTGGAACTCCTCGCACCAGTACGTGGCGTTGGCGACCAGGAAGTTGCGGACCTCGGTGCGGCCGTAGTCGAACTCCAGCGTCCCCCAGTCCGGGTGCGCCGCGCGCTGCGGGTCGGAGTGCTCGTACAGCGGCCGGCCGTCGAACTCGGCCAGCGCCCAGTCGTCGCGCGGGAAGTGCGCCGGAACCCAGTCCATGATCACGCCGATGCCCGCCCGGTGCAGGGCGTCCACCAGGAAGCGGAAGTCGTCCGGGGTGCCCATCCGCGAGGTCGGCGCGTAGAACCCGGTGACCTGATAGCCCCAGGAGCCGCCGAAGGGATGTTCGGAGACCGGCATCAGCTCGACGTGCGTGAAGCCCAGGTCCTTCACATAGGCCGGGAGCTGCTCGGCGAGTTGCCGGTACGTCAGTCCCGGGCGCCAGGAGGCGAGATGCACCTCGTACACCGAGAACGGTGCCTCGTGGACCGGCCGGTCGCCCCGGTGCGCCATCCAGTCCGCGTCCTGCCACGCGTGGTGCGACGCGGTGACGATCGAGGCGGTCGCGGGCGGCACCTCGGTGCGCCGGGCCATCGGGTCGGCCCGCACCGTGTGCGAACCGTCCGGGCGGCAGATGTCGTACTTGTACAGCGCGCCCTCGCCGACCCCGGGCAGGAACAGCTCCCACACCCCGGTAGAGCCGAGCGAACGCATCGGGAAGCCCGTGCCGTCCCAGTAGTTGAAGTCACCGGTGATCCGCACGCCGCGCGCGTTCGGCGCCCAGAGGGTGAAGCGGGTGCCGGCCACCCCCTGGTGCTCCATCGGCTCCGCGCCGAGCGCCCGCCACAGCTGCTCGTGGCGGCCCTCGCCGATCAGGTGCAGATCGAGCTCGCCGATCGCGGGCCAGAAGCGGTACGCGTCCTCCACCTCGATGACGTTGTCGTCGTACGCCACTTCGAGCCGGTACGCGGGGGCCTCCGGCACCGGCAGCACGCCGGAGAAGAAGCCGTCGCCGTCGTCGTGCAGCTCGGCGCGCAGCCCGGTCGCCAGCACCGTGACCGACCGGGCGAACGGCCGCAGCGCCCTTACCAGCACTCCGCCGGGGATCGGGTGCGCGCCGAGCACGTCGTGCGGCGCGTGGTGGTCACCGGCCAGCAGCCGGCCGCGGTCCGCGCCCTCCAGGGCCGGTGCGGGACGCGCGCCCTGGCCGTCCCCGGCCTGTCGGGGCCGCGGCGGTCCGGCGTCGGCGCGCCGGGGCCGGACGCGCCCGGCGGGCGCGGCCGTCGTGGTGGTCGCGGCGGGCGCGGGCGTCGGCGCCACGTCGACGGCGGATGCGACGGGTGCCTCGGCCGGCGCCTCGGCAGGGATCTCGACGGGCACGTCGACGGGCAGTTCGGCGGTCTTGCGGGATGCCTTGCGGGACGGCTTGCGGGCGGTCACAGGGACTGCCTCCTCGGAGGGTGAAGGGGGGAGCGCGGGGTGGAGG
>NZ_JAAXYC010000006.1 GCF_018619185.1 Streptomyces sp. McG3
CCCGTCAGCCGGACCCGTCCAGCTCCGGGTGCGCCGCCACCAGCCGGCGCGGGGCGACCTGCCGCCAGGAGTCGGCGAGGATGGCGGCCAGCTCATCCGCGTCCTCCAGGGCGGACAGCCGGACCCGCATCCAGGCGTAGTGGTCGTCGTGGCCCTCACGGATGAAGAACTTCTCCGGCTCGGCGGCGATCAGCTCGGCACGGTCCTCCCGGGGACACTTCACGCCCATCGCGCTCTCGTCGTCGCCGAGCGAGGCGAAGATCTTGCCCGCCACCCGGAAGGTGGGCTGCCCCCAGGCGAGCTTCTCGGTGGTGTCGGGCAGGGACAGTGCGGCCGAGCGGACTTCGGCGGCGGTGATCGCGGCGTCGGCGGTCATCCCGGGCCTCCGTTTCGAGGGGTGCCGGCGTCCTGTCGCCGGGATTCGACCGTAACGCCCGGCACTGACATCCACGCGCGACCGGGCCCCGCGCCCCGCCCGGCACGGTGGGCCCTGCAGACCCATTGACCCCGTCGGAGAGCTGAACCTACTCTGAACGGCGTACTTCAGAAAGCGCTTTCTACCCACCCCGCAGTCGGCATCTACCGCACAGGGAGCGCCCCATGAGACGCCGTTCGTTACGCCGGGCCGGCCGCGTCGGCCGATCCCCCGGCGGCCCCTCCCCCCTCATCGCCGTCACCTCGCTCCTGGCGCTGGTCCTCGCCCTGCTGGTGGCGTCGCCGCCCAGCGCGCAGGCGGCCGCCTCGTACCGGGTGCTGGTCTACTCCGAGGTGACCAACTCCGACCATCCCTCGATCCCGGCCGGGATCGAGGCGGTCCGGAAGCTCGGAGCCGAGCACGACTTCGAGGTGGAGGCCACCGCCGACTCCTCGGTCTTCAACGACACCGACCTCGGCCGCTTCCAGGCCGTCGTCTTCAACAACACCAACTCCACCCCGGAGACGGGTGACCTGCTCAACGCCGAGGAGCGGGCCGCACTCCAGCGGTACATCCGGGCGGGCGGCGGCTGGGTCGGCCTGCACTCCGCGTCCGCCAGCGAACGCGACTGGGAGTGGTACGAAGGGCTGGTCGGGGCGATCTTCGACAAGCACCCCACCCCCCAGACCGGCCGGGTCAAGGTCCTCGACCACACGCACCCCTCGACGAAGCACCTTCCCGACCTCTGGGAGCGCCAGGAGGAGTGGTACAACTGGCGCGCCAATCCCACGTCCAAGGTGCACACCCTCGCCCAGATCAAGGTGCGCGACGGGATCGAGGGGCTGGACGAGGGCGTGGACCACCCGTTCTCCTGGTGCCAGAACTACGACGGGGGCCGCTCGTGGTTCACGGCGGGAGGGCACGACAAGGCGTCCTTCGAGGAGGAGGGGTTCGTCCAGCACCTCCTCGGCGGCATCCAGTGGGCGGCCGGCGCGGCGGAGGGGGACTGCACCGCCACGCGCACGGGTTCGTTCCAGCGGACCCCGCTCGCCACGAGCGATCTGGCCGACCCGTTCGAGCTGGCCGTCGCCCCCGACCGCCGGGTGTTCTTCGCCCAGCGGACCGGGAAGCTGAAGGTGATCGACCAGGAGACGATGAAGGTCTCCACCGCGCTGGACTTCGCGTACACCCCGGAGATGACCAGCCAGTCGGACGGGCTGCTGGGGCTGACGCTCGACCCCGGCTTCGCGGAGAACAACTGGCTCTATCTGCTGTACTCCGACAAGGTCGAGAAGCGGCTGAACCTGTCCCGTTTCACCGCGGACGGCAACACCGTCGACCCGGCGTCCGAGAAGCGGCTGCTGACCGTGCCGACGCTGCGCGGTGAGGGCCGGGCCAACTCGCACATGGCCGGTTCTCTCGCCTTCGACAAGGACGGCAACCTGTACGCGGCGACCGGCGACAACACCGACCCGTTCGCCTCGGACGGCTTCACCCCGATCGACGAGGGCGAGGGCCGCCGCGCCTGGGACGCGCAGATGACCTCGGGCAACACCAACGACCTGCGCGGCAAGATCCTGCGGATCACTCCCGAGGACGACGGCACGTACTCGGTCCCCGAAGGGAACCTCTTCACCCCGGGTACGGAGAGGACCCGGTCCGAGATCTACGCGATGGGCATGCGCAACCCGTTCCGGATCACCACCGATCCGCTGAGCGGAGCCCTGATGGTCGCGGACTACGGACCCGACGCCCGCGAGGCGAAGGCGGACCGGGGCCCGGAGGGCACGGTCGAGTACACCCGCATCACGGAGGCGGGGAACTTCGGCTGGCCGTACTGCGTCGGGAACAACACCCCGTTCAACGACTACGACTTCGCGACGAAGACGTCAGGGCCGAAGTTCGACTGCTCGGCGCTGGTCAACGACTCGCCGAACAACACCGGTCTGCGGGAGCTGCCGCCGGCCCAGCCCGCCACGGTCTGGTACGCCTACTCCGCCTCGGCCGAGTTCCCCGAGGTGGGCACCGGCGGGGGCGGCCCGATGGGCGGCCCGGTCTACGACTACGACCCGGACAACACCTACCGGACCAAGTTCCCGGAGTACTTCGAGGGCAAGGCGTTCACCTACGAGCTGACCCGCCGCTGGTTCAAGACGTTCTCGTTCCAGAGCGAGGACCAGACCTTCACCGATCCCCGGTTCGACCCCGTGCAGGCGGGAGACCTCCAGTCGATCAACGGCATCTTCGAGGACATGGAGTGGAACCAGCCCTTCGACGCGGACTTCGGTCCCGACGGGGCGATGTACGTCATCGACTTCGGTCTCGGCAGCGGCACCGGCCGGGGCGGCAGCAACGAGGGCGCGGGTATCTACCGGATCGACTACGTCGGCGACGGCCGGCTGCCCGACGCCAAGATCTCCGTCGACCGGGACAGCGGAACGGACCCGCTGACCGTGAAGTTCTCCAGCGCGGGCTCGGGCCTGCCCGGCGACCAACCGGTCGGCTACGCATGGGACTTCGACGGTGACGGCACCACGGACTCGACCGAGGCCGACCCCACGCACACGTACACCGTCAAGGGGCTGCACACCGCCCGGCTGACCGTGACCGGCCCCGACGAGCTGACGGCGCTCGCGGTGCAGGACATCACGGTGGGCAACACCAGGCCCGAGGTGACAATCCAACAGCCGCCGGACGGAGGGATTTTCAGCTTCGGGGACACGATCCCGTTCACGGTGAAGGTGACCGACGAGGAGGACGGCCGGAGTGGTCCGATCGACTGCTCGCGGGTCGTGGTGCAGTCGCAGCTCGGCCATGACACCCATCTGCACCCGCTGGACAACTACACCGGCTGCACGGGCGAGATCGTCACGGACGCCGGGGACAGCCACGGTCCGGGACAGAACCTCTACTACGGGATCACCGCACAGTACGAGGACAAGGGCGCGCCCGACGCCCCGGCCCTGACCGGCTCCACCTCGCTGACCCTGCGGACCTCCTTCCGTGAGGCCGAGCACCGTACGACGACGGGCGGCGCGAACGGCGGTGCGGACATCGGCAGCCGGGCCGACGCGTCCGGTGGGAAGCGGCTGATCGAGATCGAGAACGGCGACTGGATCGCCTTCGACCCGGTGAGCCTCAAGGGCGTCGACTCCGTGACGGTCGGCGCGTCCTCCGGCGGGCTCGGCGGCACGGTGGAGTTCCGGGCCGGCTCCCCCACCGGCGCGCTGCTGGGCTCGGTGAAGATCCCGGACACCGGCGGCTACGAGAAGCTGATCTCCCCGACAACGAAGCTCAAGAACCCGGGCGGCACGACCACGCTGTACGCCGTCTTCACCAACCCGGACTGGGCTCCCGGCAAGGCCGACCTGCTCTCGGTCGACTGGCTGCACTTCAACGGTCCGGGCGTGGAGAAGAAGGCCGGGACCAAGGTGACGGTGAAGGCGGGGCCCGCGTCCGGCACCGCTCCCCTCGCCGTGTCGCTGAGCAGCACGGTCAAGCCCGCTCAGGGCCGCACGATCGCCTCGTACCACTGGGACTTCGGCGACAACGCGAAGCCGTCCGGGCCCGAGGGCGCGACGGCGAAACACACCTACGACCGCAAGGGCGCCTACACCGCCCGTCTGACGGTCACCGACGACAAGAGCGACACGAGTACCGGCGCCGTCCGCATCGACGTGAAGTGAGGAGCCCCATGGGAACGAAGCACGCGAACGGAGCCCGAAGAGCCTTTCTCGGTACGGCGTTGGGGGCGGCGGCCGCCGTCGGGCTCGGCGCGGCCCCGGCCGCCGCGGCCGGCCGGCGGGGCTGCCGGCGCATCCCCCCGTCGGGGATCGGGATGCACCTGTACACCATGCGGACGCCGCTCGCGGCGGACTTCGCGGGGACGCTGGAGCGGCTCGCGGAGATCGGGTACGCGACGGTCGGCGTCAGCGGCCGGCACGGCAACTCCGCCGCCGCGATCCGGCAGATGCTGGACCGCACCCGGCTCAAGGCGGTGCTGGAGCACGTCGGCTACGACATCGTGACCGGCTCCGGACTGCCGCAGGCGCTGGAGGACGTCCGCACGCTCGGCGGCAAGTGGATCGTGGTGCCGAGCCTGCCGGGTTCACTGCACTCGCCGGACGGATACCGTGAGGTGGCAGGGCAGTTCAACCGGGCGGGTCTCGCCGCCCGGGAGTCCGGGCTGAAGCTGCTCTACCACAATCACGGCGGCGACCATGAGGTGGTGGACGGCGTCAGCCTGTACGACATCCTGCTGAACGAGACCGATCCGGAGCTGGTCGGGTTCGAGCTGGACGTGTACTGGGCGGCCAAGGGCGGCTCCTCCGACCCGGGCGAACTGTTCACCCGGCACCGGGGCCGCTTCCCCGCGCTCCATGTGAAGGACATGGCCCCGAACGGGGACTTCGCGGACGTCGGATCGGGGATCCTGGACTTCCCGGCCATGTTCGACACCGCTCGCCAGGGCGGGGTCAAGCAGTGGCTGGTGGAACACGACGCCCCGGCCGACCCGTTCGCCTCGGCGCGGGCCAGTTACCGGTATCTGTCCCGGCTGCGCTACTGAGCGAGGGTGCCGGCGGTCCGGCCCCGGGCGCGCGGTACGGCGCCCGGGGCCGGACCGCGTTTCGGCGCCGGGCGGACACCCGGCGCCTTCCGGGGTGGCAGCATGGAGCCCGCCTACCGAACGAGGTGCTGTCGCGGTGAACTGCGCAACGGTCCACTGGCCGGCCACCTGCGACGCGTGCGGGGCGGCCACCCGCTGTTCGGGAACCCAGGCCGTGGTGGACGGCCGCCTGCACTGGGACGAGGAGCACCTCTGTTCCCGCTGTGGGGCGATGACGCTGGTGTGCGACGGCACACTCCCCGAGCCGCTGCGCGGCCGGATACTCGCCGAGCACGGTTCCTACCACGTGGCCGTCTCGGACCTCCCGGTCCGGCGGCTGCCTGCCCTGCGTGTTCTGCGGTCCGACGGCAGCCGGACACTCCCCGAGGCCCGGGCGATGCTGGAGCTGATACTCGGCGGCGGCCATCACGGCACCGAGCCCGAGATCGAACTGCTGGCAGGGAAATTGCGCGCGGCCGGCATCCACGCCGTGACCGTACGGTCGTCAGCCCCGCCGCGCACCGCGTGCCCCGGCACCCCGTAACGCGGCCGTGCCGGGCAGGAGGCCTGCCCGGCACGGTCCGTTCTACCGCTTTCCGCCGCCCCTCGGGCGCCCCTCAGTCCTGTGCGGACACCGCGCCCAGCAGATCCCGGATGTGCGCCGCCGCGGCGCGGAACTCCGGGCGGCCCAGCGTCTCGCTGTAGTCGCGCTCGGCGGGCAGGCCCACCTCGATGATCTCCGTGACGGTGCCGGGGCGCGGGCTCATCACCACGACCCGGTCGGCCAGGTAGACGGCCTCCGAGATGGAGTGGGTGACCAGCAGGACCGTGGTGCCCGTGGTCCGCCAGATCCGGTTCAGCTCGGTGTTCATCTGCTCGCGGGTGAGGGCGTCGAGCGCGCCGAACGGCTCGTCCATCAGGAGGACCGGGGGTTCGTGGAGCAACGCCCGGCAGAGCGCCACGCGTTGCTGCATTCCCCCGGAGAGCTCGTGCGGGAAGGCGTCCTCGAATCCGGTCAGTCCGGTCATCCGGATCAGCTCGTCGGCCCTGGCGCGCGCCACCGTCGGCTCCATGTGCCGGATCTCCGCCTGGAGCAGGATGTTGCGCAGCGCCGAGCGCCACTCCAGCAGGGCCGCGCGCTGGAAGACGTAACCGATGTCGTGCCGGGGTCCGGTGACACGCTCGCCGCCGAGCAGGACCTCCCCCGAGGAGGCGGTGAGCAGACCGGCCACCAGCTTGAGAAGGGTGGATTTGCCGCACCCCGACGGTCCGACGATGGCGACGAACTCGCCCGGCGCCACGTCCAGCGATACCTCGCCTATCGCGGTGACGTCGCGCTTCTTGCTGCGGAAGCGGACCGACACGTCGGCGAGCCGGACCGCCGCCGCGGGGCCCGCCCCGGCGGCCGGCCCTGTGCGCGGTGTCGTCTGCTGCTTCTGCATCGTCATCCCTTCAGCGCCTTCTCGGTGTCCCAGTACTCCGCCACGGCCTTCGGCTTCGAGACCATGCCGGCCTCGGCGAACACGTCGATGGTCTGCTGCCAGTCCGCCTCGGTGTTGACGCCGGGCGCCTTGCCCTCGGTGGCCGCCGTGTGGAGCAGGGTGAGCGTCGTCGCGAACTGCTCGGACAGCACGGCCTTCGGCGGCAGTTGCTCGGAGGCTCCTTCCATCGCCGCCACAGCCGGCTCGGGCGCCTTCTCGGCGGCCGCCCACGCCTCGCTGACCGCCTTCACCATGCGCTCCGCCACCTCCGGCTTCGAGCTGAGGAGCTTCTGCCCGGCGAGCAGCCCGTTGGAGTAGAAGTTCAGCCCGTGTTCGGAGAAGCGGATGTAGGAGACCGGCTTCTTCGCCTTGTCCTGCATGATCGGGCCCTGGTCGCTCGCATAGCCGAGCAGCCCGTCGGTCTTCCCCGAGATCACCGCGGCGATCTTGCCCGCCGGGTCGGTGTTCTGGACGGTGACGTCCGATTCCCCCATGCCGTTCTTCTTCAGGAAGATCGGGAAGGTCTTGGACAGCGCGTCCCCGGCCGTCCCGGCGATCGTCCGCCCCTTCAGGTCGGCCGGCCCGTCGATGCCCTTGGCGTCGAAGGACTGCACGGAGGCGGGGGTGGTCTGGAGGAAGACGCCGAGGCTCTTCACCTGGACGCCCTGGTCGACGCCCGCGAGCAGGGCCGGGGTGTCGGCCCAGCCGAAGTCGGTCTGCCCGGCGGCCGTCGCCTGGACCGTCTTCTGGGAGCCCTGGCCCGCCCGGATGTCCAGGTCGATGCCGTGCTTCTCGAAGATCTTCTGCTGCTTGCCGTAGTAGAACGGCGCGTGTTCGCCGTACGGATACCAGTTGAGGGTCAGCGTGACCTTGTCCAGCTTCTTGCCGGAGTCACTGGTACTGGTCGACGCCTCCTCGCCGCCGCAGGCGGTGGCGGCCACCAGGGCGAGGGGTACGACACCGATCAGAAGTCTGCGCGCATGCATGGGCTGGCCCTTCTCGCGACGGGGATTCAGAACGTGGTGGTGGCCGAGGACTCACGCCGGCTGGCGTGCCACGGCAGGAGCAGCTTCTCGGCGATCTCGACGACGACGAACAGCACGACGCCGATCAGCGACATCACCAGGAGCCCCGCGAAGAGCATCGGGGTGTCGAGGTTGCCGTTGGCCTGGAGGATGACGTACCCGAGCCCTTCGTTCGCCCCGACGAACTCGCCGACGACCGCACCGGTCACCGCGAGGGTGACGGCCACCTTGAGCCCGGAGAACAGGTGCGGCAGGGAGGCCGGGAACCGGATCTTCACGAAGGTCTGCCAGGGCTTCGCCCCCATGGTGGCGGACAGTTGGAGCATCTCGGGGTCGACCGCCTTGAGCCCGGTGACCATCGAGATCACCACCGGGAAGAAGGCGATGAGGACGGCGATGAGGATCTTGGGGGCGATGCCGAACCCGAGCCACACCACGAACAGCGGGGCGATGGCGATCTTCGGCACGACCTGGGCGAAGAGCAGGATCGGGTAGAGCGTGCGCTCCACCGTCGAGGAGTAGACCATCACCACCGCGGCGAGCACGCCGACGGCGACCGCGATGACGAAGCCGAGGAGCGTCTCGTACGTCGTCACCCAGGTGTGCTGCCAGAGGTACCCGGTCTTCGAGGTCAGGACGTCGAGCGTGGCGCCGGGCGACGGCACGAGGTAGGGCTCGATCAGCTCGGCGGCCGCGATCACCCACCAGACCACCAGAGCGGCCAGCAGCAGGGTGAGGGGCCGCCAGCTCTGCTCCGCCGCTCGGGCGAGCCGTTCCCCGGTCGTGGGGCCGTCCCTGCGGGCGACCCCCGCCACATCGGCGGGGCGCTTGGCCAACGCGCTCTGGCTCACGGTGAACTCCCTGGACTTCGGGGGCAGTTGTGCGGACCTGCACAAGAGTGCGATGCTGCGGACCCTCACCGTGAAGGCGCTTTCAGAAAGCGCTTTCTGGTAAGGTGCCGCCACGCTAATGACTGCTCCCTCGCACGGTCAAGAGGTCGTCCCGAAGTTTCGGGGCCCTGCCACCACCGCACCCCTGGGGGTCGAGTTGAGTGAACGGGAAACATCGGTCCACCCCGATACGCGACGCCGGGCCCCCGCCGCCCATGTGACGCTCGACGCGGTGGCGCGCGAGGCGGGCGTCTCGCTCGCCACCGCGTCCCGGGCGCTGAACGGCACCACCCGGGTCCGCGACGATCTGCGCGGGCGGGTCCGCGCGGCGGCCGATCTCCTCGGCTACATCCCCAACGCCCACGCCCAGGCCCTAGCGAGCCCCGAGGGCAACCGTACGGTCGGACTGATCTGCCACGATGTCGGCGACCCCTACTTCGCGGGCATCGCCAGTGGAGTGATGCGCGCCGCCGCCGAGCAGGACCTGCTGGTGATGCTGGCCTCCACCTTCCGTGAACCCGCCCGGGAGATCGCGTACGTCTCGATGCTGCGGGCCCAGCGGGCCCGGGCCATCCTGCTGATCGGCTCCGGCTTCCAGGACCGCGCCTGGGAGCGGGCGATGGACGCGGAGCTGGAGCCGTATGTCCGGGCGGGCGGCCGGGTCGCGGTGGTCAGCCGGCATCGGAGCATGCGGGTGGACACGGTGCAGCCGGAGAACCGGGCCGGGGCCGCAGCGCTCGCGGCCTCACTGGTGGCGCTGGGACACCGGGACTTCGCGGTGCTGAGCGGGCCGCCCGAACTGACCACGGTGGCCGACCGGTTGGCGGGGTTTCGCGAGGGGCTCGCCCGGGCGGGCATCACTCTGGAGCGGGTGGTGCGGGGCGCGTTCACCCGGGAGGGCGGACACGCGGCGGCGCGAGCACTGCTGGCCTCCGGGGGTTCGCGACCGACCTGTGTGTTCGCGGTGACCGACGTGATGGCCGTCGGCGCGCTCGCCGCGCTGCGGGAGGCCGGCGTACGCGTCCCCGATGACATGTCGCTCGCGGGGTTCGACGACATCCCCGTCGTACGTGAGGTGTCGCCGCCGCTGACCACGGTGGCGCTGCCGCTCACGGAGATGGGCGAGCAGGTGATCGCCCTCGCGTTGCGGACGCCGTCGGGGGCGGGACGCTCCCGGGTGCTGCGGATCGAGGGGAACGTGGTCCTGCGGGGCAGCACCGGTGCTCCGCCCGGGAGTTGAGCACGGCACCACCTGCGGGGGGGGTGTGTCAGAGGGGGTGGTGACCCTCCCGGTCGTCGATCTGGCGGACGAGTTCATGGGCGAGCGACTTGATGGTGTCGAGCCCGGCCCGGCCCCAGGGACGCGGCACGGTGTCGACGGCACAGACGGTGCCCAGCGCGATGCCGGTGCGGTCGATCAGCGGCGCCCCGAGGTAGGAGCGGATGCCTATGTCGTCCACCACCGGATTGCCCGCGAAGCGCGGGTAGTCGCAGACGTCGTCCAGGACGAGGGCCTTGCGCCGGACGAGGACGTGCGGGCAGTAGCCGTGATCGCGGGCCATGTACCGGCTGCCGCGGTTGCTGCCCGCCGCGGCCGAACCGAGGTCCCGGCCACCGCGGTTGCCCGTCGGGGTGTGCAGTCCCGCGAAGAACTGCCGGTTCTCGTCGATGAAGTTGACCATCGAGAAGGGCGTGGCGGTGACTTCGGCCACCTTGTCGGCGAAGGCGTCGAAGTTGTCGTAGGAGGCGTCGGGGCGTTCGCCGAGATCCAGCTTGCGCAACCGCCGCGCGCGGGCCGGGCCGTGCCGGTCGGTGGGCGTCAGGAGCATCCGGCCGGTGGCGAACGATGTCACGGGTGAGCTCCGAAGGTCTGCAGTGGGGCGGGCGCCGTGGTGGCGTTGATGAGGTGTTGTACGAGGGTGACGAGGGCGCCGGTGCCGGAGCTGGCGATCCGGGCGTCGCATAGGACGACGGGCACCTCGGGCCCGAGGTCGAGCGCGGCGCGGACCTCGTCCGGCTCGTAGCGGTAGGCGCCGTCGAACTCGTTGACGGCGACGATGAATCCGATGCCGCGCCGTTCGAAGAAGTCCACGGCGGCGAAGCATTCGGCGAGGCGCCGGGTGTCGGCCAGCACCACGGCCCCGAGCGCGCCCTGGGAGAGTTCGTCCCACATGAACCAGAAGCGTTCCTGGCCCGGTGTGCCGAACAGATAGAGCACGTGCTGCTCGGAGAGGGTGATGCGGCCGAAGTCCATGGCGACGGTGGTGGCCGTCTTGGACTCGACGCCCTCCAGATTGTCCGTCCCCACACTGACCTGGGTCAGCAGTTCCTCGGTGCTCAGCGGGGCGATCTCGCTGACCGCGCCCACGAACGTCGTCTTGCCGACCCCGAATCCACCGGCGACCAGGACCTTGAGTGCCACGGGGAAGAACTCGGAGGTTCGGATGCGATCAGAGCTGTCGTCGTAAACCATCGAGCACTGCCTCCAGCAGGGATCGGTCGGTGGGCATGTCATGGAAGGCGGGAGCGTGCGCGGTGACCGCGCCACAGGCGACCAGGTCGGAGAGGATGACCTTGGCGACAACCGCGGGCAGCCGGAGGTGCGCGGCGATCTCGGCGACGGACATCGGCCCTTCGCACATGCCGAGGGCCACGGTGTGCTCCGGGCCGAGCGGAATGTCCGGCTCGATGCCCGTGGCCATGATCAGGGACAGCAGGTCGAACGCGGTGGACGGCCGGGTTCGGCCGTTGCTGATCGTGTACGGGCGGATCAGCCGGCCGGCCGCGTCGTCGAGCAGGGGCCCGTCCTGCGGGGCCGGCATCCTCAGTGCCCCGGGGTGAACGGTGACCCGGCCGGCTGCCGC
Organism: Streptomyces sp. McG3; assembly: GCF_018619185.1. GTDB lineage: Bacteria > Actinomycetota > Actinomycetes > Streptomycetales > Streptomycetaceae > Streptomyces. Next base: position 11,282 of record NZ_JAAXYC010000006.1, read on the forward strand.
AGCGGGGTCGTCAGATAGGGGCGGACGCTCTTGACCAGCATCGCCATCTCGTAGCCGAGCACCGCGGCGTCCGCCTCGCGCCCCGAGAGGACGGCGAGACAGGTGCCGGATCCGGCGGTGGAGACGAACAGGAGCGTGGAGTCCAGCTCGACGACCACCTGCCGTACGTCCCCGTTGTCGCCGAAGCGTGCCCCGGCACTGCGGCCCAGCGAGTAGAGGCCGGCGGCCAGGGCCGCCATGTGGTCGGCACTGTCGGGGTCCATGCCGTGCACGGATTTCACCAGCCCGTCGGCGGAGAGCAGGACCGCGCTGCGTGTGTAGGGCACGCGTTGGACCAGTCCGCTCAGCAGCCAGTCCAGGTCCGAGACCTGACCGGACGGCATTTCGGTCGTCATGGTGTCTGCTCCTTGAAGGTGACGTCTTTCCGGGGTTCCGGGACAACCCGGCCCGGCAGGAAGGTGTCGGCCGCGAGCGCTCCGGGCTCGCCCGGGTCGCGGTCGTGGGCGCTCTCGGCGTAGGTGCCGCGCCGGTACGCGGGGCTGTCGTGCGGGTACGCGTCGGGCGGGTAGCTGTCCGGTACGGGCAGGCCGGCCACGGGCAGTGCGTGGTCCGGCCGCGACGCCCCGGCCGGGCCGGGGACGTCGGACCGGCCGGTGGCTCCGCGTACGGGAAGGGGCGAGAGGGACTCCAGCGCGGCGTCGAGGGCGGTCTGTCCCCCGGTCACCGTGCCTCCGGTGCCTCCGAATCCGCCGTCGGGGCTCTCTTCCCGGGCGGTCTGGGCCTCGGCGAGATCGACGCCGCGCCGGAAGGCCGCCATGAGGCCCGGGTCGTGCAGGGCGTGCTCGTCCTCGACGCGCGGGGCGGGTGCCTCGCGCAACTGCGGGACGAGGGATTCCTGGTTCGTCCGCTTGGGCAGTTCGGGCCGGGAGCGGGACGGATCCGGGCGGTCCTCGCGCTCGTGGGTGGCCGCCGGGGCGGGCCGGCCGTCGTGCTCGGGCGGAGAGGCGTGCGGCGTGGGGCGGTCGACGCGTTCGGCGCGCAGCGGGAGGGGCGGGGCGCCGCCCGCGGGCGGCTGCGGGCGATCGCTCCGCGGGTGGTCCCCCGCCGTGGACCGCGGGCTGCCGTTCGGCCCGTGGCCGGGCCCCTGGTGCGAGCCGTCCGTGGACGCCCGGGCGTCCGGATGCGCCGGCCGGGCCGTACCGCTCTGCGGCGGGGCGACGGGTGTTCCGGCTTCGACGGGCGGCCGGTATACGGCTCCGGGGGGCGGCACGGGCACGGCGTCCGGTGGCTGCGGGGCGTCGGGGTCGGTCCCGAGCAGCGACTGCGGGAGGACCAGCACCGCCTGCGTACCGCCGTAGATGTTGCTCTGGAGGCGGACGGCGATGCCGTGGCGGCGGGCCAGGGCCGAGACGACGAACAGGCCGATCCGGCCGTCCTGGAGCAGGTGGGCGACGTTGACCTGGTCGGGGTCGGAGAGCAGGGCGTTCATCCGCTTCTGCTCGTGGTCCGGCATCCCCAGACCGCGGTCCTCCACCTCCAGGGCGAGGCCGGCGGTGACGTGCTGGACGCGCAGCAGGACCTGGGTGTGCGGGGCGGAGAACACCGTGGCGTTCTCGACCAGCTCGGCCAGCAGGTGGATCACGTCGGCGACGGCGTGGCCGCGCAGGGTGCCGTCCATCGGCGGGACCAGCTTGACCCGCGGGTACTGCTCGACCTCGGCGATGGCCGAGCGGAGTACCTCGGTCATGGTGACCGGGTTGCTCCACTGCCGCCGGGAGACGGCCCCGCCGAGGACGGCGAGATTCTCCGCGTGGCGGCGGATCCGGGTGGCGAGATGGTCGACGTGGAAGAGGCCCTTGAGGAGGTCGGGGTCCTCGACCTCGTGCTCCAGCTCGTCGAGGATCTGGATCTCGCGGTGGACGAGGGATTGCAGCCGTCGCGCGAGGTTGACGAAGACCTCGACCTTCTGTTCGTTGCCGGTGCTGCTGAAGAGCTGGGACGCCTGGACGACGGCGGCGACGGCGGCTTCCTGGGCCCGCGCCATCTCCTGGCCGAGCAGGTCGAAGGCGTCGGCCCCGGGCACGGGGGGCCGCGCGGGCGGCCGGGCGGCGACGGCTTCCCTGTTGCGGAGCTGTTCCATCACCCGTTGCAGCTCGGCCTGGCCCTGGGCGCTGGCGCGCCGGAGCGCGAGGGCCCGGTCGAGCACCTGACCCGCGACGCGGTGGGCGCCGAGGTAGGCGGCCGCGACGGCGGCGACGGCGAGCGCGCCGGATCCGCCGAGCGCCGCCCAGAGGCTGGGCGAGGCCTCGACGGCTCCGGCACGGACGGTGAAGATGACGGCCGCGGCGCCGCTGAGCACCGCGGCGATGGCGGGGAGCAGTGCGGTCCGCAGCAGCTGGGGCCGTATGCGGGCGTCGGGGGGAGGCCCTGCGGCGCGCGGCCTGCTCGTGGCCGAGTGGGCGCGCGTGCCGGGGCGGCCGTGCCGCCCGCCTTCACGGCGGTCCGGTCGCGCGTCGGGTGCGCGAAGTTGAGACATCAGCGTCCTCGGTACAGGGGGCACCGGGGATCGGCGGTCGTGCCGGCGTCCATGCGGTGGCCCCTACGGTGGTCGGTCAGGCGCGGGTCATCGGTCGGGCAGGCCCGAACGTTATGAGCCCACCGTTGATCACCGGGCACACACGGTAGTCGTCAATGACGTATGCGCGACGGGCAGTTGTCGAACTTGCCCGCCATCCGTCCCACTCTGGTATGACCTCTCGCACGCGCGCCCGATTGCGCCACCTTGACCCCGATTCGCCCCGGGGCGCTTCGGCAGGCCGCCCACATGCTGGACACTTCAGGCCCGCCGGGGCCGCACAAGGGGCACCCGTGCGGGGTTTACCCGCAGGTAGGGGACCACCCGACGGAGCGAGAGCGCAGCCGGTTACCATATGAGCGCCGCCTAGCTCGAAAGATAAACTTGTGACTGTCAATGACGACTCGTTCACCAACTGGATGCACCGCGAGGAGATCGCGGAGTCGATGATCCCGATCATCGGGAAGCTGCACCGCGAGCAGGACGTCAATGTCCTGCTGCACAGCCGCTCCCTGGTGAACAAGTCGGTGGTCAGCATCCTCAAGACGCACCGCTTCGCCCGGCAGATCGCGGGCGAGGAACTCTCGGTCACCGAGACGATGCCCTTCCTGAAGGCGCTGACGACGCTCGACCTCGGCCCCTCCCAGATCGACATAGGCATGCTGGCCGCGACGTACCGGGCCGACGGGCGCGGACTCTCCGTCGAGGAGTTCACCGCGGAGGCCGTCGCCGGGGCGACGGGCGACAACAAGATCGAGCGCCGCGCTTCGCGTGACGTGGTGCTCTACGGGTTCGGCCGCATCGGCCGGCTCCTGGCCCGCCTGCTCATCGAGAAGGCCGGCTCGGGCAACGGCCTGCGCCTGCGGGCCATCGTCGTCCGCAGGGGCTCCGGCCAGGACATCGTCAAGCGCGCCTCGCTGCTGCGACGCGACTCGATCCACGGCCAGTTCCAGGGCACGATCACCGTCGACGAGGCGAACAGCAGGATCATCGCCAACGGCAACGAGATCCAGGTGATCTACTCCGACGACCCGAGAGAGGTCGACTACACGGCGTACGGCATCAAGGACGCCATCCTGATCGACAACACCGGCCGGTGGCGCGACCGTGAGGGCCTCTCCCAGCACCTCCAGGCGGGCATCGCCAAGGTCGTGCTGACCGCACCGGGCAAGGGCGACGTCCCGAACATCGTGCACGGCGTCAACCACGACACGGTCAAGCCGGACGAGCGGATCCTGTCCTGCGCCTCCTGCACGACCAACGCGATCGTGCCGCCGCTGAAGGCGATGGCGGACGAGTACGGCGTGCTGCGCGGGCACGTGGAGACCGTCCACTCCTACACCAACGACCAGAACCTGCTGGACAATTACCACAGCTCCGACCGCCGCGGCCGTTCGGCGGCGCTCAACATGGTCATCACCGAGACCGGTGCCGCCTCGGCCGTGGCGAAGGCGCTGCCCGACCTCGACGCCCCGATCACCGGCAGCTCCATCCGCGTCCCGGTGCCGGACGTCTCGATCGCGATCCTCAGCCTGCGGCTGGAGCGCGAGACCACCCGTGAAGAAGTCCTCGACTACCTCCGCAACGTGTCGCTGGCCTCGCCGCTCAAGCGTCAGATCGACTTCATCAGCGCGCCCGACGCGGTCTCCAGCGACTTCATCGGCTCGCGCCACGCCTCGATCGTCGACGCCGGCGCCACCAAGGTCGACGGCGACAACGCGATCCTCTACCTCTGGTACGACAACGAGTTCGGCTACTCGTGCCAGGTGATCCGGGTCGTCCAGCACGTCTCCGGAGTGGAGTACCCGACGTACCCGGCCCCGGCGGTCTGACCCCGGCACGCTTCTGTGCGCGTACGTTCCCGGTGCCCGGCAGGCCTCCTGCCGGGCACCGGGCGCATGGGCGGTGCGGGTGGACGGACCCCTCAGCGCGGGGCGGCCGGCTCCAGCCGTTCGGTCGGCCCTCCGAAGTCGAGGAAGGTGGCCCGCTCGGCGAGGAGCCACCGCCCTTCGACCTTGCGGAAGGTGTCCTCGTAGTGTCCGACCTGGACGGGAAGGCGCGGCGGCAGCATCCCGCCGGCATGACCGTCCACGCGGTACGTCGTGAAGTACGTGCTCGCGCTCGCCGATGTCGCGGAGGTCAGGGTCACCAGGATGTTGGTGCACAGACGGCGGGAGAGCCGGTCGGCGGGGCGGCCGCCGAAGTAGGCGCGCAGGGCGTCCCTGCCCTCGATCCGCCGGTCCCCCTCGGCCCATGCCCAGACCCCGTCGGGGGTGAACAGCTCGGCCACCTCGCCGGGTTCACCCAGATCGAGCGTGTGGACGAACTCGACGACCAGCCGCTCGCAGGCTCGCTCGGCGATCAGACGGTCCAGCGGATCCAGTGGCTCCGGGGGATTCAGCGCATCGGTGTCCATCGCCTCTTCCTATCAACGCGCCCCGGGGCCGCACGACCTGTTTTCGGCGGCCCCGGCACGCGTCACACGGCGTCGGCGTCGAGCCCGGTCAGCCGGGCCGACTCGTCCCACAACGCCCTTGCCATGACCGGGTCCTGGGCGTGCCGCGACTTCCGGGCGGGCGCCGGGGCTCCCCTGGTCTCGCCCAGGCGGGCGGGGCCGTAGTAGGAGCCGCCCGGGGCATCCGGCAGCGTCGCCGCGTACAGCACGGGCAGAGCCCCCGCCGATGCCGGCTGGGTGTACAGACGCGAGGTGCGCTCCAGCCTCGCGGCCCAGTTCCGCCCGGCCAGACGCGGCCCGGCCTGACCCAACTCCGTCGCGGAGAGCCCGGGATGGGCCGCGAGCGCGACCAGGTCCCGTCCTGCGGCACGGGCCCGCCGGTCCAGCTCCTTCGTGAACAGCAGGTTGGCGAGCTTCGACTGGCCGTAGGCCCGCCACTTGCTGTACGCGCGCTCGGCGTTGAGGTCGCCGAGGTCGATTCGGCCGATACGGTGGCCGAGCGAGGAGAGTGTCACCACACGCGCCGGGCCCCGCACCCCGAGGACGGGGAGCAGCCGGTTGGTCAACGCGAAGTGGCCCAGGTGATTGGTGCCGAACTGCATCTCGAAACCGTCCGCCGTACGGAGTGGCGGCAGCGCCATCACCCCGGCGTTGTTCACCAGGAGGTCGAGCCGCCCGTCGACCTCCTTCGCGATGACCTCCGCGGCCTCGGCCACACTGTTCAGATCGGCCAGATCGAGGCGGACGAGCCGGGCGTCCGAGCCGGGGGCGGCCCGGCGGACGGCGTGCACGGCACGCCGACCGCGCTCCGGATCGCGGCACGCGAGAACGGTTCGCGCGCCGGAGCGGGCCAGCACGAGTGCGGTCACCGCACCGATGCCGCTGTTGGCGCCGGTGACCACGGCCGTGGAGCCGGAGAGGTCGGGCATGTCGTCAAGAGTCCAGGAGTGCATGGGGCGCACCTCCCCCGTGCCGGCGTCGCCACACATGAAAGGCACCCGCGGTACGGCCCGCCGGGGCAGGACTCCGCCGCACGGCCGGAGCTCAGACCTGGCCGAGGTCCGAGCTGACCCAGCGCTCGGGGCGCAGGGTGATCACCACCTGCTCGCCGTGGTTCTCCCAGGCGAAGTCCACGTAACCGGCGACCTTCTCGGCCGGAAGGTAGCGCGCCGACACCTCCTCCAGGTCCGCGCGCGTGGCGGGGCGGGTGTCGACGACGGGCCCCTCGACGGAGACGTAGCGGATGGTCGGCTCCAGCCGGTCGACCAGGAGGGTGAACCGGCCGGCCGCGTCGATCAGTTCGGCCTTGCGGGAGGTGCGGCCGGTGAGGATGCGCACGTCGCCGCCCGGCACGTACTGGTACCAGATGGGAACGCTGAGCGGGGCCCGGTCGCTGCCCCGCGACGCGACGGCCAGGGCGGCGACATGGGGTTCGGCGAGGAACTGTTCGCGCTCTTCACGGGTGAGTGCCACGGCACGCTCCTTCGTACGGGAATTCGGGGGCTGACCCAGTGTGCCCCGCGCGCCGGGCGTGTCTCCCGTCACCGGCGCCGGAGCGCGCGGCGTGTCGTACGGGGCGTCCCGCGGCCCGCCGCCAGACACCCCGCGGTCCCGCTCGCCTGACCCTAGGAGACGCCGGGAGCGTCCTGGGACCGTCGTACGACGGCCGCCCCGCGCAGGGCGACGGCGCACCAGACGGCCACCAGGAGCAGCGCGACCGCGGCCAGGCCCGCGACTTCGAGGGGCTCCGGCCGCCAGCCCAGGGACAGCCGGGTGCCGATCATGACGGTGCCGAGGAGAACCTCCGACGGGGAGTAGACCGGCACCTTGGCCGCCACGAACCGCAGGACGGCGCCCAGCACCAGGCCGATCACGGCCCAGGCGAGCAGGTAGGGCCAGAGCGCTCCCGGAGCGGCGGGCGGCAGGCCGTACTCCTCCGGGCCGATGCGGAACAGGGCGCCCAACCACCCGAGCGTCACTCCGGCGGCGGTGACGAGAACCGCCCACAGCGCATGACGCCACAGCGGGCCGGACCGCACTCGCTCGTCCTCGTGCTCGTCCTGGGGGTCGACGGGGTTCGTGGTCTCGGGAAGATCCATCACACCCGAGGAGACGCTCACCGGCCGCCGATCGTTGCGTCGCGGGTGGTGTCGGGTGCATGCCGAAACACCACGGCCCGCCCCGAGGGCCCCGGCCCGGCGGAGACCGGCCCGACAGGCCCCGAACGGGAAGCCCTAGGCTCCCGCCCATGAGCAAGGACCATGACGACGAGCCGGTGTTCGTCCGCTCGAACTGGGGAACAAGTCGATACGTCTACAACCCGCGTCATCCGGTCGGTGCCGCCCTCATCATCGGGTCCCTGCTGTTCGCCGTCGGGGGCGTGTACTACCTCCACGCGAGTTCCTCGTGGAGTGAGGGCGAGCTGCGCGACGCCGTACACACGGCAGTCCGGGACCTGGAGTCGGAGCGGCACACCTTCAGCACCTGGACCGGCGGTTACGACCGGCTGATCCGCGACGCGGTGGAGGAGAGCGGCGGAGGCCCCTCGGCCGGCGGCATCGTGTACGTCGACGACGCGAACGATCCCTACGACGAGGGCGCGGACCCGTCCGTCGACCTGTTCGAGGTCACGGCGAAGGACGTCGACGCCACGTTCTGTCTGAGCGTGTCGCCGCCGGAGCCCGAGTCGGCGCTGGAGAACATCACGGTGAGCCTCTCCGTCACCGTCGAGGAGGGCCGGTGCTGAATCCGGCCGCCACACCCCGGTGAGCCGGTCGTCCGACCGGCCCCGGACGCGGGCTTGAAGTTGCCGCAACGGCAGCTTCTACGGTCATGACCAGGGCCGGAGGAACCGGCCCCGTGAGGCGCTCGTGAGGGAGTGAAGACGTGGCGATGGACTGGCCGATCTCCGAGGTCGCCCGGATGTCGGGGGTGACCGCCCGGGCCCTGCGGCACTACGACGAGATCGGTCTGCTGCCACCGGCCAGGATCGGCTCCAACGGCCACCGCTACTACGAGGAGCACCAGCTCCTGCTGCTGCAGCAGATCCTCGTGCTGCGGGCGCTGGACGTCGGACTGCCGGAGATCGGCAGGGTCCTCGCCGACCAGGTGGAGACGGTGGAGGCCCTGCGCGGACACCATCGACGGCTGCTCGCCGAACGGGACCGGCTGGACACCCTGGCCGCGACCGTCTCCCGCACGATCGCCGAGCTGGAACAGTCCAGAAAGGACGGTACCGCCATCAACCGGCCGGAGAATCTGTTCGAGGGCGTTCAGCCCTCCCGGTACGAGGAGAACCTGCGCGACTTCCCCGGCCTCGCCGAGGAGGCCGGCCGCCGGGCCGCCACCATGACCCCGGATGAGACCGAGGCCGGACAGCGCGAGCGCACGGCGCTGATGATCCGGCTGGCCGAGCACATGGCCGCCGGCGCCCCGGCCGACGCCCAGCCCGTACGGACCGAGATCGAAGGTCAGTACCGGGCACTCACGGCACTGCACCCGGTGTCCGCCGACGAGTTCCGTGCGATCGGGCGCTCCTGCGTGGACAACGAGCAGTGGCGCGCCGCGTACGAGGCCATCGCCCCGGGCCTGGCCGCGTATCAGCGGGCCGCCATCGACGCCTACGCGGCCACCGTGCTCGCCTGACCGGCGCGAGGCCGCCGCCGGGTCCTCCGGCGGCGGCCGTCAGCGGTGCGCGGCACGGGCGGACCGCTCCGCCGCGTCATCCGTCAGCGCTCTCCGGCGAGGTCGAGATCGCCTCGCGCCGCCGGTGCCGGGCCGGGTCCGGCCTGCTTCTCCGTGCGGCGCCACGGGCGGCCGAGGGAGGTCGACAGCGACCGCCACCACGGCTCCACGGGGAGGGTTCCCGCCGGCTCGAACGGCTCGCCCGGGCGGGGGAACGCCACCGCCTGCCCGGCCTCCTCGCCGGCGTCCTTCGTCCACTCACCCGGCTCCGCCCAGGCGTGCGGGGCCAGATTGAAGGTGCCCCAGTGGATCGGCAGGAGTACGCCGTGCGGGCGGCCGCCCTGGAGGTCCAGGTGGGCGCGCATGCCTTCGGCGGGGGTCATGTGGATGTCCGGCCAGTACTCCGAGTACGCGCCGATCTGGATCATGGTGGCGTCGAAGGGCCCGTGCTCGGCGCCGATGTCCCGGAAGCCGGGGAAGTAACCGGTGTCCCCGCTGTGGTAGATCCGGTGCTCCGGGCCCGTGACGGCCCACGACGCCCAGAGGGTGTGCTGCTGGTTGCGCAGTCCGCGACCGCAGAAGTGGCGTGCTGGGGTGGCGGTGAGGCTGATTCCGGCGACGGTCGCGGTCTCGTTCCAGTCGAGCTCGTGCATCCGGCTCGTGGGGACGCCCCACCGCTCCAGATGGGCCCCGACCCCGAGGGGCACGGCGAAGACCGTGTCGGTGCCGGCCAGGGCGCGGATCGTCGGCAGGTCGAGGTGGTCGTAGTGGTCATGGGAGATGACGACCACGTCGACGGGGCCGAGTGCGGCCAGCGACAGCGGAGTGGGGTGCAGGCGCTTGGGCCCGGCGAAGGGGAACGGGGAACAGCGCTCGCCCCAGACCGGGTCGAACAGGATCCGCCGCCCGTCGATCTCCGCCAGCACGCTGGAATGGCCCATCCAGGTCAGCCGGAGCCCGGTGGCGGGGGGCGCCGCCAGATCGGCGAGGGTCGTGGCGTGGACGGGCACGGTGCCCGTCGGCATCCTGCGGGCCCGCTGCTCCTTGTGGAAGTAGATCTTGGCGAACTCGACGGTGGACCCGGAGGGCCTGGTCCGCGCCCCCACCGGGTTCTGGAAAGCTCCGTCGACGAAATGGGGCGAGCGGCGGATGCGCTCCATCCGCGCTCCGGCCGGATCGGCCCCGAAGGACTCGGTGCGCATCGAGCGCAGTTTCGTGCGGAACGGAAGCAAGTAGTCAGCGCCGGTCACAACATCTCCTGAGGGAGTCGGTGTCGTCTCATTATGGTCGGCCTGTACGACAGGGCGAGCCCAGAAGATGCTGAACGGGGCAACCGGCCCGGCCGGCGGCGACGTCAGCCACGCGGTTGCCCGTATACGTGGTCGATGCGCAGGGTGAGCAGCACCCTGCGGTCCTCGACCATGGCCCGCCGGTAGTCGTCCCAGTCGGGGTGCTCTCCCCTGACGTCCCGGTAGAGCGTGATCAGCGCCTCCACCGTGGCGTCGTCGGGCGCCGCGGCGGGCGGGGTCAGCTCGGCGGTCCCGTCGGCGACGGTCCAGGCCCAGCGGTCGTCACTGGTGACGTGGTAGCTCGCCCGGGGGTCGCGCCGCAGGTTACGGGTCTTGGCGCGGCCCTCGGTGATCGAGACGCGGACCACCCGCTCCTCGGGGTAGAAGGCGTGATTGACGTTGGACAGCTGGGGGCGTCCGTCCTGTTTCAGGGTGACCAGGACTCCGCCGTCGTGCTCGGCGAAGAGACGGAGCAGTGCTTCCTGTGCCGGTTCGATGCGCGTCATGCAGGATGCAACGTCCGGGAGGTCCGGGGGATTCCGGTGCGCCGCAATCCGCCGGCGCCTCCGTCGGACGCCGTCCCACCGCCGCTGACCTGGCGTATTGGTTAGGGTGGCCCGATGGCCAGGGTCCGGTTGAACGTGGTGGAGCGGCGTGAGGAGCTGTTGCGCGCGACGGTCGGGCAGATCGAGGCCCGTGGGGTCTCGTCCGTGCGGATCGCCGACGTGGCTTCGGTGCTGGGCGTGAGCAACGCGCTCGTCCTCTACCACTTCTCGACCAAGGAGAAGCTGGTCGCGGCGGCTTTCGCGTACGCCGCCGAGGCCGACCTCGCCCATCTCCGCGGGCTGCTGGCCCGCCGCACCACCGCCGTACGACGGCTGCGGACGGCCGTGCGGTGGTACGCGCCGACGGGGCCGGCCAAGGGCTGGCGGCTGTGGATCGAGGGCTGGGCGGCCTCCCTGCGCGATCCCGCCCTCCGGGAGGTCGCGGGCGACCTCGACCAGCGGTGGAAGGCGGAACTGGCCCAGGTCATCGAGGAGGGTGCCGCGGCCGGGGAGTTCCGGTGCGCGGATCCCCGGTCGGCGGCCTGGCGGCTGACCGCCCTGCTGGACGGGATAGCGGTGCAGACCACCTCGTACGCGGGTCCGCTCTCCCGGACCACGATGCTGCGGTGGACCGACGAGGCGCTCGCCCGGGAGCTGGGCATCGACCCGGCGGAACTGACCGGTCCGCCGGCCGCCGAGCCCCGCGGAACGGATCCTTCCGCGACCGGCTGACGGCCGCGCCCGAACGCCCGGCGCCCCGGCTCCTCGGGTCAGGTCTGGCGCACCGGTGCGTAGGCCGCTCCGTCCAGTCCGAACGTCCAGGCGACCCCGTCCTTCGCGGTCCGGGTGGCGGGCGGCACGCGCAGCCAGTAGGTGCGGTACGTGCCGTCCGGCTCGGGGGTGGAGTTGACCACCTCGACCATCACCACGTCCTCGTCGCCGGAAAGGGAGACGCGCCAGAGGATGCCCGTCTCGTCGCGGTGGACCGGTTCGGCGCCCGACTCGGTGAGATACCGGTCGTAGCCGTAGTACTCCAGCATCACGCGGCGCAGCTCCGCGTTCTCCTCCGCGCGGATCCGCTCGGGTGTGAGGGAGGACAGCTCGGCCAGGAACGCGGCGGGAACGGGCATGCCGCGCCAGGCGTGGAGGGCGAAGCCGTCCCCGTAGGCGAGGGCCGGTCCCTCGCCGTGGTCGAGCCGGCCCGCCTCGTCGCGGTGGAGGACGTCGGGCCGCTCGCTGATGACCACGGCGTGCTCGTAGGGCCACCACCAGCCGGCGGTGCGGGCCACCTCCGCGAGGCCCGTCAGCCGGTCGCCCCGCCCGTCGAAGGCGGCGAGCCAGGCGGCGTCGTGCTGGCCGAGCACGGCGTCCAGGAGAACCAGCCGCACGGCGCCCTCGTCCTCGGGCCGCGGCGCCAGGTCCGCGACGACACCGGTCCGTATCCGCTCGGCGAGTGCGCCCGTGGTCTCCCACAGCTGGGCCCCGGTGGCGGACCAGAGCGCCGACCAGCCCGCCGGGCCCAGCTCGTCGTACATCCGGCGGCGTTCCTCGGCCCAGGGCCGGGTGCGGACCTCCTCGCGGACCGACCGTCCGGCGTCGGCCAGCTTCTCCACCGTTTCTACGGCGGCCCGCGGCGATGCGGCCCAGATGATCCGGTCCGGCTCGGCCAGGCCCGCGGTGCGATAGGCGCGCCGCACACCGGCCTCGGCCGCCGCCCGGTCCGCGCGGCCGGTCGCCGCCGCCACGCTCCGCCAGGAATTCACGTTCTGCATCGGTTGTCCCCGTCCCCTGCTGTGCTCGTTCTGGAAAGCTGTGTCCGCTGCGGCATGGCGGAGGAGTCAGTCCGCCACGATGCGGATCGCGCCGGGTGCGTACTCCCGCTGGCGCACGACGCGGAACCAGCCCTTGGGGAGCGGGATCACCGCGTGCTCCTCGTGCACCACCCGCCCGCCCTCGGGGAGATGGAGCAGCATCGGGCCGAACCGACCCGCTTCCCGGATCAGCCGGCCGGGTCCCTGCACGGCGTGCGCGTGCCCGGTGACCTCTCCCAGCGCGAGCACCAGCCGCCCCCGCCCGTCGCGCAGTTCGCCCGGGGCCTCCAGGAAGGGGGCGGGCACCGCCGACTCCTCCAACTCCACGATCAGTACATCGCCCTGCCGGTACACAGACGTCTCCCCTCGGTCGCGGCACCCGCTGTGCCGGCCATGGGAAAAACGCTACGGGCAGGGTCTGACAACGGACCGCCGCGACGGCCGCGGACGGGTCCCGGTCGCGGCGTTGTCAGTGCGGCTTGATAAACCTTGCGGACATCCAGTCCCCAGGATCAGGAGTTCAGGGCCATGTACGGTGCGCAGCATCTGCACGAGTTCGGCGGCCTTCCGGTCGTCGACTTCCAGCACACGTCCGACGGGGGCGCCCGGCCCGCCGCGGACGCCGTGGCCTGGCGTGTCTCCGTCGACCCGTACGACGACGACCGGCCCTGGGAGGAGGAGTTCGCCGATTTCCTGGACAAGGTCGACCCGGCCGGCGTCCGGGCCCTGGTCATCGGCCAGTGGGGCGAGGCGTACGAGGAGACCTCGGCCGTGCCGATCGGCCTGGTGATCGCCGCCGCCGACCGGCTGGCCTCGCTGGAGGCGGTGTTCGTCGGGGATCTGGAGGCGGAGCAGGCCGAGATCACCTGGATCCAGCAGTCGGACGTGACCCTGCTGCTGGCCGCCTTCCCCGCGCTGACGGAGTTCGGCGTGCGCGGCGGCTCCGAGCTGGTGTTCCCGCCGGCGAAGCACGAGCGGCTGCGGGCGCTGACCGTCCAGGCGGGCGGTCTCCCCGCCGAGGTGGTGCGGGGTGTGCTGGACAGTGAACTGCCCGCGCTGGAGCGGCTGGACCTCTGGCTCGGTGTGTCCGCCTACGAGGGCGACACCGACCTCGCCGACCTCGCTCCACTGCTCGCCGGCACCCGTTTCCCCCGGCTGAACCACCTGGGCGTGCGCAACAGCGAGATCCAGAACGAGATCGCGTCGGCCGTCGCCTCGGCTCCGCTGGTCGCCCAGCTGCGAGTGCTCGACCTGTCGAACGGGACCCTGGGCGACGAAGGCGCGGCCGCCCTCCTGGAAGGACAGCCTCTGACCCATCTGGAACTCCTCGATCTCCACCACCACTTCCTCTCCGATGCGTTGGCGGAGCGGGTCCGTTCCGCCCTGGAGCCGCACGGCGTGCGGGTCGATCTCTCCGAGAAGTGCGAGCCCTGGGGCGACCGGGGTGCCGAGGGCCGCTACACCGCCGTCTCGGAGTAGGCGTGATGACGTATCCCGGCATCCGGCATCCCGACCGCTTCCACGGACTGCCGGTCCACACCCCGGCGCTGTCGTCCGGGTCCCTGCCCGCCGCCGACTCCGTCGCCTGGCGGCTGGAGTGCGCCTACGACGAGGACACGGACTTCCCCGCGCTGTGGGAGCAGTTCCTCGACACGGTGGACACGACGCGGGTCCGGGCGCTCCTCATCGGCCCCTGGTGGCGTCAGGACTACACCCCGTTCGCCCCGGTGATGGAGCTGCTGGTCGCGCACGCGGACCGCTTCCCGGCCCTGCGCGGGCTCTTCCTCGCCGATGTGGTGGGCGAGGAGTGCGAGGTCTCCTGGCTGCGGATGTGCGACGTCACCCCGGTGCTGGAAGCGCTGCCGCTGCTGGAGGAGTTCGCCGTGCGCGGCTGCGGTCAGCAGGGGCTGGGGTTGCGCCCGCTGCGCCATGCGGCGCTGAAGTCGCTGCGCTTCGAGTCCGGGGGCCTGCCCGGCTCTTCGGTGCGGGCGGTCGCCGCGAGCGAACTGCCCGCGCTGGAGCGTCTGGACCTGTGGTTCGGCAGTTCGTGGTACGGCGGCGACGCCACCCTCGACGACATCCGGCCGGTCCTGTCGGGGGGCGTGTTCCCCCGGCTGCGCCATATGGGGCTGCAGAACAGCGAGATCCAGGACGAGATCGCCGCCGCCGTGGGTTCCGCGCCCGTCGTGGCCCAGTTGGAGACCCTGGCGCTGTCGATGGGCACCTTGAGCGACGCGGGCGGCGAGGCCCTGGTGAACGGGCAGCCCCTGAGCCACCTGGCCACGCTCGACCTGCGCCACCACTACCTCACCGAGCCGGTGCTGGACCGCGTCAGGGCCGCGTGCGCCCCGGCGGTCGTCGAGGCGGGCGAGGCCGAGGACGACTACGCGGACCCGGACGACGAGGACGACGAACCGGAACGCTATGTCGCGGTCAGTGAGTAGCGGCGGGGACGGCCCGGTGCCGCGCTTCGCGGTCGTCGGCAATCCGGACAACCGCCGGGTCGCCTTCTTCGAGGAGGCCGTACGCTCCGCCGGCCTGCCGCCGGCCCGGGTGGTGCCCTGGCTCCGGGTGCTGCGCGGTGAGGCGGTGTTCTCACCGGGCGAGAGCGTACGGATCGATTCGCCCGGTGAGGACGCCGAGGTGGAGCGGCTCCTCCGCGGGGTCGACGACCCGACCCGGGTGGAGGGCTCGGCCCGGTGGTACGCGCGCTTCACCGCGGCGGTGGACACGGTGGCGGGCGCGGCCTCGGCCGCCGGCGCCGAGGTGCTGGGCTCCCCCGGTGACATCGCCGTGCTCTTCGACAAGCGGCTGTGCCACGGGCTCCTCGACCGCGCGGGGGTCCCCGTGCCGGCCTCGCCGACATCGGGCCCGGGGGCGGCCCCGGTGCACGGCTGGTCCGACGTACGGGAGTTGCTGCGCGGGCACCGGATGCCCCGGGCGTTCGTGAAGCTCGCGCACGGCTCATCCGCCTCCGGGGTGCTGGCGGTGGAGACGGCGGGTCCCGGCCGGGTCCGGGCGACCACCTCCGTGGAGCGGGACGCGTCGGGCCGGCTGTTCAACTCGCTCCGGGTGCGGCGCTACACCTCGGAGGCGGAGGTCGGCGCGGTCGTGGACGCGCTGGCCCCCGACGGGCTGCACATCGAGCGCTGGCTGCCGAAGGCGTCCCAGCGGGGGCGGGCCGCGGATCTGCGGATCGTGGTGGTCGGCGGCCGGGCGACGCACGCCGTGGTGCGGACGAGCACGAGCCCCATGACCAATCTGCATCTGGGCGGAGCGCGCGGCGACCTGGACGAGGTCCGGGCCGCCGTGGCGGCCGCCGGCGGCTGCTGGCGCGAGGCACTGGCGATGTGCGAGCGGGCGGCGGCCTGCTTCCCCGGGACGCCCTGCGTGGGCGTCGACCTCCTGCCCACGGCCGGCTGGCGGCGCTTCGCCGTCGGCGAGGTCAACGCCTTCGGCGATCTGCTGCCCGGACTGACCGGTCTGCCGGGCAGCGGCGCCGAGGGCCTGAACACCTATGCGGCGCAGGTCGCCGCCGTACTGGACCGAGCAAGGAACCACCGTGCCGCCACCCCTTCCTGACCCCGACACGTCCCCGCTGCCCGGCGGTTCCGGCCGGCCCGACATGGGCGAGGTCGTGGGCAGCCACGATCTGCTGCTGGTCACCCTGGACACCTTGCGGTACGACGTCGCCGTCGAGCTGGCGGCCGCCGGGCGGCTCCCCCACCTCGCCCGGCATCTGCCCGGGGGCGGCTGGGAGGAGCGGCATGCTCCGGGCAGCTTCACCTACGCCTCGCACCAGGCGATGTTCGCCGGTTTCCTGCCGACGCCCGCCTCCCCGGGGCCGCATCCCCGGTTGTTCGCGGCGCGGTTCGCGGGCAGTGAGACGACGGCGGACGGCACGTTCGTGTTCGACACGCCGGATCTGGTGTCGGGGCTGGCCGCCGAGGGCTACCGCACGGTGTGCGTCGGCGGGGTCGGCTTCTTCAACCGTCGGGGGCCGCTCGGATCGGTGCTGCCCGGGATGTTCCAGGAGAGCCACTGGGAGCCCGGCTTCGGCGTCGCCTCGCCCACCTCGTTCGAGGAGCAGGTCGCCCGGGCGGAGCGGGTCGTCGCGGCGCTCCCCCGGGAGCAGCGGCTGTTCCTCTTCGTCAACGTGTCAGCCCTGCATCAGCCGAACTGGTTCCATCTGCCCGGGGCGACCCGTGAGGCGGGCGATTCCCGGGCCACGCACGCGGCGGCCCTGGAGTACGTGGACCGGCACATCGGCCGGCTCTTCGCCGCGGCGAGCAGCCGTCGCCGGTGCTTCGCCATCGTCTGTTCGGACCACGGCACCGCCTACGGCGACGACGGCTACACCGGTCACCGGCTCGGCCACCCGGCCGTGTGGACCGTCCCGTACGCCCACTTCTTCCTCGAACCACCCGCACCGCTCGCTCCGGGGGCAGCCCGATGACCACCAACGTCGCCGCGGAAGCGGCCACCTCCGTCCGGCCGTACGAGAGTTACGTCTACGCCTATCCGCACAAGACGGCCTACCGGCCGCTGGAGGACCGCCCGTCGCTGCGGTCGCTGTGGGCGGCGGAGCCCAAGGACGCGCTCTCCCTCTATCTCCACATACCGTTCTGCGAGGTCCGCTGCGGCTTCTGCAACCTCTTCACCAGGATCGGCGCGCCCGAGGAGCTGACGACGCGCTATCTGGACGCGCTGGAGCGGCAGGCGCTCTCCGTGCGGGACGCGCTGGGCGACGGGGGGCCGGTGCGGTTCGCCGCGGCGGCGTTCGGCGGCGGCACGCCGACGTTCCTGACCGCCGGGGAGCTGGAGCGGCTCTGCGACATAGCGGAGAAGCGGATGGGCGCCGACCTGCGCTCGGTGCCGCTGTCGGTGGAGACCTCCCCGTCCACGGCGACGGCGGACCGGCTGGCGGTGCTGGCCGACCGGGGCACGACGCGGATCAGCATCGGTGTGCAGAGTTTCGTGGACGAGGAGGCGCGGGCGGCCGTCCGTCCGCAGCGCCGCGCCGATGTGGAGGCGGCGCTCGGCCGGATCCGCGAGGCCCGGATCCCGGTGCTGAACATCGACCTGATCTACGGCATCGACGGGCAGACCGAGCGCAGCTGGCTCGCCTCGCTGGACGCGGCGCTGGCCTGGCGGCCGGAGGAGCTGTATCTGTATCCGCTGTACGTGCGCCCGCTCACCGGCCTGCACCGCCTGGGCGCGGCGGCCGGTGAGCGGGCGCGGGCGGAGACGGAGTCCCTGGAGCAGGCCGCCTGGGACGAGCAGCGGCTGCGGCTGTACGCGGTGGGGCGGGACCATCTGCTGGCGCACGGCTACGAGCAGGTGTCGATGCGGATGTTCCGGCGGACCGATGCCCCCCGGGAGCAGGAGGGTCCCGAGGACTACGCCTGCCAGACCGACGGCATGATCGGCCTCGGCTGCGGGGCCCGTTCGTACACGGCGGCCCTGCACTACTCCTTCGACTACGCGGTGGACATGCGGGAGATCCGGTCGATCATCGACCGGTTCACCGCCACCGAGGACTTCTCCCGGGCGGAGGTCGGCCGGTACGTCGACGCGGACGAGGCGCGACGGAGGCATCTGCTGCAGTCGCTGCTCCAGGCGGCGGGGCTGCCGGTGGCGGACTACCGGGCGCGGTTCGGAACGGATCCCGGCGCGGATTTCCGGGCCGAGCTGGCGGGGTTCGCGGCCCGGGGCTGGCTGGACGGGACGGCGCCGGACGGTCTGCTGAGGCTGTCCCCCTCGGGCCTCGCCCACTCCGACGCGCTGGGTCCCGCGTTGTTCTCCCCCGGGGTGCGGGCCGCGATGGCCGCGTACGAGCGGAAGTGACGGGGCCATGGACCTGACGATTCTCTACCGGGGCCCGCTCGCCTCCTGCGACTACGACTGTCCGTACTGCCCGTTCGCCAAGCGGCGGGACAGCCGCGCGCAGCTCACGGCGGACCGGGAGGCGCTGGAGCGGTTCACCGGCTGGGCCGCGGAGCGGACCGGTGACCGGCTGTCCGTGCTGTTCACCCCGTGGGGCGAGGGCCTGGTGCGCTCCTGGTACCGGCGGGCGCTGACCGATCTTTCGCGGCTGCCGCACATCGGGCGGGTGGCGATCCAGACGAACCTGAGCTGCCGCACCGACTGGCTGGCCGACGCCGATCCGGAGCGGATCGCGCTCTGGTGCACGTACCACCCGGGGCAGACGCCGTACGAGC
This sequence comes from Streptomyces sp. McG3, assembly GCF_018619185.1. Lineage (GTDB taxonomy): Bacteria > Actinomycetota > Actinomycetes > Streptomycetales > Streptomycetaceae > Streptomyces. The sequence continues at coordinate 29,862 of NZ_JAAXYC010000006.1, forward strand.
GGTTCCTGGGCAGGTGCCGGGAGCTGTCCGCGAAAGGGATCCGCTACAGCGTCGGCGTGGTGGGGTTCGACGAGCACCTCGACGAGGCGCGGCGGCTGCGGGCGGCGCTGCCGGGCGAGGTCTACCTCTGGGTGAACGCCGCCGAGGGGCACACCTACACCGACGAGGAGGCGGCGCGGTGGACGGAGCTGGATCCGCTGTTCCCCTACAGCCGTGATCCGCACCGTTCGGCGGGACTGCCCTGCCGGACGGGCGAGTCGGTGATCTCGGTGGACGGCGACGGCACGGTGCGGCGTTGTCACTTCGTCGAGGCGGAGCTGGGCAATCTCTACGACGGCAGCTACCGCCGGGCGCTCGGCCCGCGGGCCTGTCCGCTCGCCGTGTGCGACTGCCACATCGGATATGTGCATCTGGAGTCGCTGCCGCTGTACGACGTGTTCGCGGGCGGTGTCCTGGAGCGGATACCGGCAGGACACCCTCCGGGCGCGGGCACGCCGCCGGACGGGCTCGTGGTGCCGGGCCCGTCCCGGCGTGCGCTTCCCCTGCTGGAGTCCTGACCGGCTCGACGGCTACAGCGGCAGGAGGTCCGGGCGCTTCGCCTCGACGTGGTCGCCGGAGGACTCTCCGCGCAGCCGTCGGCCGATCCAGGGCACGAGGTATTCGCGGGCCCACTGGATGTTGTCGCGCCGTGCGTCGAAGGGGCTGCGCTGGGCCTGCGGCGGCCAGGGCTGGTCGGGCTCGGCGGGCACCTCGTGGCCGAGCACCTGGGCGGCGCGCAGCGCGACGCGGGTGTGGCCCTCGGGCGACAGGTGCAGCCGGTCGTTGTCCCACGCGCGCCGGTCCTGCACGGAGCGCAGCGACCACAGGTCCAGCACGGGGCAGTGGTAGCGGTCGGCGATGGCCCGCAGGTGGACGTTGTACGTGGCGATCTTGCCGCGCATGTGGCGCAGCACCGGAACGCCCCGGGTGTCGAAGCCGGTGGTGACCATGACCGTGCCGACCGCGTTGCTCAGGTCGGCGACCGCCCGCTCGAAGCGCTCGGCGAGGTCGTCGGGGTCGGTGCCGGGCCGGATGATGTCGTTGCCGCCCGCACAGAAGCTGACCAGGTCGGGGGCCAGTTCCTTGGCGCGCGGGATCTGCTCCTCGACGATCTGGTCGAGGAGCCGTCCTCGTACGGCGAGATTGGCGTAGCGGAAGTCCCCGTGCGGGGAGTCCTGGCCGGCCACCCCGTCGGGGGCCGGGAGCCGGTCGGCGAGGAGCACCGCGAAGCGGTCCGCCCAGCCGAGATACGTCCCGTCGGGGCCGGGGTCGCCGACGCCCTCGGTGAAACTGTCGCCAATCGCCGCGTACGACCCGATGGTGTGCTGCTGGTTGTTTCTCGAATCGTCTGCCACAAGCACTCATATTGCATCGTGCGATGTGACCTACGCGACCGTAATACGGGGTTGACGGGTGGTGAGATAGGCCACCCGGTCAGTTTTTGGTAAAGCCGGAATAAGCGGAGGGGCGGTGCGCCGCCGCGCACCGCCCCTCGCATACTTCTCGCCGTGCTCGGTCAGACGGAGACACCGTGCTGACGCAGGTACGCGATCGGGTCGACGTCCGAGCCGTAGCTCGGGCCGGTGCGGACCTCGAAGTGCAGGTGCGGGCCGGTGGAGTTGCCGGTGGAGCCGGAGAGGCCGATCTGCTGGCCGCCGGTGACGGTCTGGCCGACGGAGACGTTGAGCGAGGTCTGGTGGGCGTACTGGGAGTACATGCCGTCCTCGTGCTGGATGACGACCTCGTTGCCGTACGAGCCGCTGTTGCCGGCCGAGACGACGGTGCCCGGGCCGATGGCCAGGACCGGGGTGCCGGAGGCGGCCTGGAAGTCCGAGCCGGTGTGATAGCCGCTGGACCAGCTGGCGCCCGAAGCCCGGTACTGGGTGGTGACGTTGGCGCTGGCCAGCGGGGCGGACCAGCCGGAGCCGGTGGCCTCGGAGGAGCCGGTCCGCGCGGAGCTGCCGGAGCCCTCGGAGTCGTCGGCGGAGACGGTGTCCGCCTTCGGGGCCTCCTTCTTCGGGGCCTTCGGCGCCGGTGCGGCCTTCTTCGGGGCGGCCTCGGGAGCCGCGGACTTCTCGGCCGGGGCGGAGCCCTTGGCGCCGAGGGTCAGCTTCATGCCCGGGTGGATCAGGCCGGGGTTCTCGCCGACGGTGGAGCGGTTGTCCTGGTAGAGCTTCTCCCACCCGCCCTTGAGCTGGTGCTCGGCCGCGATCTTCGCCAGGTAGTCGCCGGAGACGACGGCGTACGTCTTCGGGGCGGCCTTCGACGCGGCGGGGGCGGCCGGGGCGGTGTGCGCGGCGGCGACCGAGGCGGCGGCGGGCTTCGCGGCCGGAGCGGCCTGGTCCGCGGCGCTCGCGACGGTGGCGCCGATGAGCGGGAGGGCGAGTGCGGCGCCGCCGGTCCCTGCGGCGAGGACGCCGCGGGAGATCGGGCCGGACTTCGGACGACGGTGCTTACCCTTTGCGGGCATGGGAAGTTCCTCTCCGGCGCCTGCGAGGTGAGCTGTCGGGTTCGGGCTGGAGATGCCCGGTCGCGTTGCGGCGACTTCACCCCGAGCCGGTCCGGATCGCTCCGGATCGGCGGCTTACCTGGTTCCCCCGCTCCTGCCGCACGTGAGTGGGTGGGTGCGAATTCCGGGCGGCGGCAGGATTAGGCGGTCCGTCCGGATTGCGGCGACCGTAAACGAGTGAGGACGAGCGGAACAAGCCACCGGTTGCGCACCGGAATCATCGATTCGATTTCGCCCCGGATTTCCCGTCACACTCCGTGGATTACGGATCTTGGATTTCCGTGCGGGCCAGGGGAATACTCCGGGGCGCGCTCACCACGGACCGTCACGGGTATGATCCCGCTCACCTCCAAAATCCCATCTCCCCCATTAGCGGGGCATGTTCTGCGAAATGCACCAATACGGACATGCAGTCGACCTCACCCCTGACGCCGGGTCAGGCGGGCCGCCTCGACACCCCGCACCGGGGCGCGCGACCGTGATGATTTTCCGTCGAATCGATGTCGTATCGTCACGGGAGCGCCCTCGCCGGCGAGCCGCGCCGACGCCAGAGATCCCCAGGAGCCACCGTGACGCAGCAGGTGCCGCAGGTCCCGCCGACAGAGACCGCGCTGACCGGAGTCCGCAACTTCCGCGACGTGGGCGGGCTCCCCACCGCGGACGGCCGGCGCACCGCATTCGGGCGGCTCTACCGGAGCGGCCACCTGGCACACGCCACGGCCGAGGACGCGGCTTTCCTCGGCGGGCTCGGGCTGCACACGATCTTCGACTTCCGCCACTCCGCCGACCACCGGCTCGACGGATACGACATCGAGCTGGCCGGTGTCCGCAATGTCAGCATTCCGCTCTCGGACCCGGCCAACGGCGCGGAGTTCTGGCGGCTGGTGAGCGCCGGGAACATCGAGCAGCTGCGCTCGGTCCTCGCGAACGGCAAGGGCGTCGACCGCATGATCCGGATGTACCGCGCGACGATCGAGGACCGCACCGCCGAGCACAGCCGGGTGCTGCACTCCCTGGCCGAGGACAGCGTCCCCGCCCTGATGCACTGCGCGGCGGGCAAGGACCGGGCCGGTCTCTCGATCGCGGTCGCCCTGCTGGCGGTCGGCGTCGGGCCGGAGGCGATCGAGGAGGACTACCTCAAGTCCAACGACCCCCACCGCCGCTACGCCGTGAAGCGCTCCGACGCGTCCGACACCGGCATGTCGCCCGAGGTGCTGGAGCTGCTGGACCCGCTCTTCGGGGCGCGGCCCGCCTACCTCGCGGCGGCCTTCACCGCCATCGAGGAGAACTGGGGAACGACGGACCGCTACCTGTCGGAGGGGCTGAAGGTCTCCCCCGAGACCCGGGAGCGGCTGCGTGAGCGCCTCCTCGACCAGGGCTGACCCGGACGGGACGCGATCCGTCCGGGGCGGGTGGTCGTCCGACCGCCGTCACTTGCTCCCGGCCACCACGAAGAGCAGGTAGAGGAAGCCCGCGATGACGTGGCCCGCCACCAGATAGGCGAAGAGCCGGATGATGACACCGCGCGGCATCCGCTTCTCCTGCGGGTCCTCGTTCTCGCGGCGGCCGGGGCCCAGCGGGTCGTAGTGCTCGGAATCGGACATGACGGTCCTCTCTGTCGGCCTCGCGGCCGGTGGAGCGAAGGATGGAGCCGGCGGGGACGGCCGGTCAGCGCGCGTGGAGGGCGTTGCCGAGGCACAGCTCGGCGGCAGGGCTCTGGAGCAGGGAGTGGACGAAGAGCAGCTCCGCGCCGCAGCGGTCGACGGCCGCGATCCGGTGCGGGGTGAGCGAGTCGAAGTGGGCGCTGTCGCCGGGTTCGAGGTCGTGGACGGTGTCGCCGAGCCCGACCCGCAGCCGCCCCTCCAGGACGTACAGCCACTCCTCACCGGGATGGACCCGGACCAGGTCACCCTGGGCCCCGTACGGAACGCGCACCCGCAGCGCCTGCATCGCGCGGCCGGATCCGCCTGCGCGCCGGTACATCCAGCCGTCGGCCTCCGCCCCCTCGAAGCCGCCGCCGCGGACGATCGCGTCCCGTTCGGGCGGCTGCTCGCCGAGCAGCTCGGAGACCGTCGTACCGTAGATACGGGCGAGTCCCAGCAGCATCGGCAGCGAAGGCTGCCTGCGGCCGGTCTCCAGCCGGGAGAGATGGGCCGGGGAGAGCCCGGCCCGGCCGGCGGCGGTCTCCAGGGTGAGGCCGCGATCGCGGCGCAGGTCGCGCAGTCGGGGTGCGACGCCGGGGAGCTCGTCCGGCACCCCTTCGTCCGGAGGGTTCATGGCTCCATTGGGCCAGGATCTTTCCTCTGAGGCAAATAACTTGCCTCGGAGGCAATTCCTGTCGCTCCGGTAGCGGAGCGGTCAGCGATCGGCCACGGCCTGCTTGACCAGCGTCCGGCCGAAGTCCCACATCAGTCCGCCGCCGCTGTGCGCGTCGTCCATCACGGAGGTGAAGGCCGCCACGAAGCGGTCCACCTCCGCGTCCCCGATGACCAGCGGCGGGATCAGCTTGATCACTTCCAGGTGGTCGCCGGAGACCTGGGTGAGGATCCGGTGCTTCTGGAGCAGCGGCACCACGACCATCTGCGCGAAGAGGCCCTTGCGGGCCGCCTGGAGCATGGTCCAGCGGCTGCGGAGCTTGAGCGAGGACGGCCTGCCGAACTCGATGCCGATCATCAGGCCGCGCCCGCGGACCTCGTGCAGCAGCTCGTAGCGGTCCACCAGGGCCGCCAGCCGCTCGCGCAGCAGGTCACCGGTGCGCCGGGCGTTCGCGACGGTCTCCTCGTCCTCCATCACCGTCAGGACGGCGAGCCCGGCCGCCATCGCCTGGGCGTTGGAGCCGAAGCTCGCGGAGTGGACGAGGACCCGGTCCATCGAGGAGTACACCTTGCGGAAGATCCAGTCCTTGCCGAGGGTCGCGCCGACGGGCACATAGCCGCCGGAGAGCGCCTTGGCGACGCACACCAGATCGGGTTCCACCCCCTCCTCGTGCTGGTAGGCGTAGAAGTCCCCGGTCCGGCCGAGGCCCGTCTGCACCTCGTCGACGATCAGGAGCGCCTTGTGCCGGTGCAGCAGCTCCTGCGCCCCGCGCAGATAGCCGGGCGGCGCGGCGTGCACGCCTTTCCCCTGGACGGGCTCCACGACGAGGGCCGCGACGTCGCCCCGCTTCAGCTCGCGGCGCAGCGCGTCCAGGTCTCCGAGCGGGACGGCTGTGTCCGGCAGCAGGGGGGCGAAGCCGTCGCGGAAGCCGCTCTCCCCGTTGACCGAGAGGGAGCCGGTGGTGAGCCCGTGGAAGGCGTGGTCGCAGTAGAGGACCCGGGGCTTCCCGGTGGCGTAGCGGGCGAATTTCAGCGCCGTCTCGACCGCCTCCGTGCCACTGTTCCCGAAGAAGACGCGGTCCAGGTGCGGGCTGTGGGTCAGGAGCTTCTCGGCGAGCAGTCCGGGCAGCGGCTGGCAGTCGAAGCGGGTGAGGTCGGCGAGCTGGGCGTCCAGGACGTCGTGCAGGGCCCGGCGGACGACGGGGTGGTGGCGGCCCAGGCCCATGACGCCGAACCCGGCGAGCATGTCGAGGTAGTCGTTGCCCTCCGCGTCCCAGAAGTACGCGCCCTCGGCCCGCTCGTAGACCTTGTCGAAGCCGATGGTGTGCAGCATGCGCGGCAGCTGGTGGTTGAGGTGGCGCGTGTGCAGCTCGTACCGCTCTCCCCCGCGCTCGGCCAGGAGCCGCCCCAGGTCGAAGCCCCGGTGCCCGCCGTCCGTCATCGCCCGTTCGTCCCTTCGGTACGTTCCGGGGGGCCGGAGCGACCGGCCCCCCTCTCCGTCACGGTGTCACCGGTTGCTGGTGATGGTCTCCCGCGCCGCGCGCAGGGATTCCTTCAGGGACCCCATGGTGGCGAGCACCGCCGTGGGCTCGTAGCCGCAGTGCGCCATGCAGTTGGCGCAGCGCGGGTCCTTGCCGCGGCCGTACTTCTCCCAGTCGGTCTCCTCGATGAGCTGACGGTACGTCGGTACATAGCCGTCGTTCATCAGGTAGCAGGGGCGCTGCCAGCCGAAGAGCGAGTAGTTGGGGATCGCCCACGCGGTGCACGCGAAGTCCGCCTTGCCCTCCAGGAAGTCCAGGAAGAGCGGTGAGTGGTTGAGCCGCCAGCGGGCCCGGTTGCCGCCGGCGAAAGCCTTCTTGAACAGCTCGCGGGTCTGCTCGACGCCGAGGAAGTGCTCCTGGTCGGGGGCCTTCTCGTAGGCGTAGGCGGGAGAGATCATCATCTCGTCGACGTGCAGGTCGTCGTTGAGGTAGTTGAGGACCTCGATGATGGTCTGCGGGGTGTCGGTGTTGAAGAAGGTGGAGTTGGTGGTGACGCGGAAGCCGCGCCGCTTGGCCTCCTTCATCGCGGCGACGGCCTCGTCGAAGACGCCTTCCTTGGCGACCGACTCGTCGTGCCGTTCGCGCAGTCCGTCGATGTGCACGGCGAAGGCGAAGTACGGGGACGGGGTGAACTTGTCGAGCTTCTTGCGCATCAGCATCGCGTTGGTGCAGAGGAAGACGTATTTCTTCCTCGCGACGAGCTGGCGCACGATCTCGTCGATCTGGGGGTGCATCAACGGTTCGCCACCGGCGATGGACACCATGGGAGCGCCGGATTCGAGCACCGCGCCCACCGCCTGGGCGACCGGCATGCGCTGCTTCAGGACACCGGCCGGGTGCTGGATCTTCCCGCACCCCTCGCAGGCGAGGTTGCAGGCGAACAACGGCTCCAGCTCGACGATCAGCGGGAACTTCTCACGCTTGCGGAGCTTCTGTTCGAAGAGATACGTCGCGACCTTGATGGACTGACGGAGCGGCATGGCCATCTGGCTCACCTCCTGGGGAGCAGTAAAGATCGGTGCCATTCGTAGAAAGCCGGAAGTACGGCACGAAGAACGCGGAACGCCGATATTCCACCGCGTACGGTGCCAATACGGACGAGCTCATGCTCTGGAGCGTCCACGACCACCCGGACGGCCGCAACCGGGCGGGGCCCGTGGCACAGGGCGGTACGCAGTGTCGCGGCGGACTCCATGTCCACCGCGATGGCCCCGCCCGCCCGCAGCGCGGCCCGCTCGGAGCCCCGTACGACGTGGTCGGAGCCGGTCAGCGGGCCGGTGTGGATCCTGCGGCCCGGAAGGGCCCTGGCGAGCGCGGCGACCAGCACGCCGGTGCCCGTGCAGGGGGTGGTGCCGTCCGCGTCCCGGGTCTCCTCGGCGACGACGAGGTCCCCCGGGTGCATCCCCGGGGTGAGGCCGGCGCAGAAGCCGGAGGCGATCACGGCGGCGTCGGAGATCCCCCCGGGGCCCAGGAGACGCGCCACGGCCGCCTCCGCCGCCCGGGGGCCCATTCCGGTGCGCAGGACCCGGACCGGGCCCGGGGCGCCCCTGCCGCTGCGCAGGGCCACCTGCTCGATGCCGAGAGCGCAGGCGACCAGCAGCGGCGTCGCGGGGCTCCCGGGCCGTCGCGGATCGCCCATCAGACCCCCTCGGCGGCGGTCGCGCGGTCGGCGAAGGGGTCGCCGTACACGTAGCGCCCGAGTGCGGTGAGAGGGAAGACCTGGCGGTAGAGGTGGTAGTTGATGGAGAAGTCCCAGGGGAAGCCGGTCCCGGTGAAATACGGCTCGTCCCAGGAGCCGTCGGCCTGCTGCGCCTCGGTCAGCCAGGTGACGCCACGGGCGACCGAACGGGTGTCGCGGCGGCCGGCGGCGAGGAGCGCGAGCAGCGCCCAGGCGGTCTGGGAGGCCGTGGACTCACCGTGCCCGATCCACTTCTCCTCGTGGTAGGAGCGCAGGTCCTCGCCCCAGCCGCCGTCGTCGTTCTGGACGGACTCCAGCCAGGCGACGGCCCGGCGGATCGCGGGATGCCCGGCGGGCAGTCCGGCCGTGATCAGGGCGGGCACCACGGAGCCGGTGCCGTATACGTAGTTGACGCCCCAGCGGCCGAACCAGGCTCCGCACGCCTCCTGTTCGGCGAGCAGCCACTCGATGCCCTCGCGGGTACGGGGGTGGCTCGCGAGCCCTTCGACGGCGAGCATCTCCACGACATGGCCGGTGACGTCGGCCGACGGCGGGTCGATGACCTCGCCGAAGTCGCAGAAGGGCAGGCGGTTGGGGAAGGGGCTGGTGTTGTCGGCGTCGAACGCGCCCCAGGCCCCGTTGCGGGACTGCATCCCGAGGTTCCAGCGGACCCCGCGGTCGATGGCCGCCTGCATGCGGGCGGGGTCCGGGTGGCGCACCCGGCGCAGCGCCAGGACGACTTCCGCGGTGTCGTCGATGTCCGGGTAGTTGTTGTTGTGGAACTCGAACGCCCAGCCCCCTGGGGCGAGTTCGGGCTTGCGTACCGACCAGTCACCGGGTCTGGTGATCTCCTCGGCGAGCATCCAGTCGGCGGCCTTCACCAGGGCGGGGTGGTCGGGTCTGAGTCCGGCGTCGGCCAGTGCGATGGTGGCGAGGCAGGTGTCCCAGACGGGCGACTGGCAGGCCTCGATCATGCGGGCGCCGTCCTCGCGCCGGACGGCGAAGCGGTCGAGCGAGGCCAGGCCCGCCTTCATCACCGGGTGGTCGAGGTCGTAGCCCAGCAGGTGCAGGGCGATGACGGAGTAGACGGCGGGCGGCTGGATTCCGCCCCAGCAGCCGTCGTTCTCCTGGCGCTCGATGATCCAGCGGGCGGCCAGGTTCATCGCGATGCGGCGCAGCGGGCGCGGGGCGACCTTGTGGTAGAGGTGCAGCCCCTTGTCGAGGCGCTGGAAGATCCCGTCCCAACTGGCGGGCGGGGCAAGCTTCCTGGGCGGGTTGGGGTGGTCCGGGTCGGTGTGCAGCTCGTCCAGGGCGAAGGGTGCCGGGCGTACCGGGCGTTTCGCGGAGACGATGGTGAGCGGCACGATGGTCTGCCGGGCCCAGCAGCCGAAGTCGTAGATGTTGAGCGGGACCCACTTGGGGAAGAACATCAGCTCGGGCGGCAGCTCGGGGAGGTCGTCCCACTTCCACCAGCCGAACAGCGCCAGCCAGATGCGGGTGAAGACGCGGGCGGCCGCGATGCCGCCCTGTTCCCTGATCCAGCCGGAGGCGCGGGCCATGTGCGGCTCTTCGGGGCGGTCCCCGGCCAGCCGCAGGGCGACGTACGCCTCGATCGTGGCGGAGAGGTCGCCCGGTCCGCCGTAGAAGGTGTTCCAGGTGCCGTCGCCGAGCTGTTCGCCGCGGATGAAGAGGGCTGCCGCCCGGGTGGTCCCGGGGTCCTGGATGGAGAGGAACTGGCGCAGGAGCAGGTCCTCGGCGTCCATCGTGACGTTGGTGGCGAGGTCGCCCTTCCACCAGCCCTGCTCGTCCTGTCTGCCGAGGAGGTGCTCCACCGAGCGTTCCGCGGCCCGACGCGCGGCGACGGTCAGGTCGTCCGCGGCGGTTGTCGTGTCGGTCGGATCGTGGGCCGTGGCCTCGGGGTTCGCGGCCCCGGTCGATCCGTCGGTCGTCGCTGTCATGAGCTTCCCCTTACGTGCAGTCGGTTCTCTGCTGTGCTGGGGTCACCGTCGGCCGGCGCCCGGTGAGGGGCGCCGGCCGGCGACTGCGAGTCATATGCGAAGCGTTGTCATCTCTTTCGAACCACCACGAAGTCGGCGAGCTCGGTGAGCTGTTCCCTCACCCGGTGGGGCATGTCGACGGCGTGCAGCGCCTCGATGGCGATCGCGTGCTGACGACGGGCTTCCTGGGCGGTCCACTCGCGGCCGCCCGCCTCCTCGATGAGTGCCGCGCGGGCAGCGAACTCCTCCTCGGAGAAGCTGTCGAAGTCGTTGCTCTTGGCATCGGCGGCGAGCAGTTCGCCCAGCCGGTCGGAGGCCTCGCCGCCCGCGGCGAGCGCCGCGACGACGGGCAGGGACTTCTTGCGCTGCCGCAGGTCGCTCCAGGTCTGCTTTCCGGTGGCCTCCGGGTCGCCCCAGATGCCGAGGAGGTCGTCGACGGCCTGGAAGGCGAGGCCGAGGTGGTAGCCGTACGCCTCCAGGGTGTCGGCGGTGCGGTCGTCGGCGCCGCCGAGCACCGCGCCGATGGAGACGGCGCAGGCCAGCAGGGCGCCGGTCTTGTTGCCCTCCATCTCCAGGCACTCCTCGACGGTGACCCGCTCGCGGTGCTCGTAGGAGATGTCCTGGGCCTGCCCGTCGATGAGCTTGCGGGTGGCGGTGGTCAGCCGGCGGGCCGCGCGGCCCGCCTCGACGGTGCCGAGCTCCAGCAGCAGGTCGTAGGCGAGCGCGAAGAGCGCGTCGCCGACCAGGATCGCCTGGGCGGGGCCGTGCACCTTCCAGACGGTGTCACGGTGGCGGCGCTGCTCGTCGCCGTCCATCAGGTCGTCGTGCAGCAGCGAGAAGTTGTGCACGAGTTCGACGGCCACCGCGCCGGGGATGCCGGCCTCGGCGGGGGCTCCCGCCGCCTCGGCGGACAGCAGGGCGAGCGCGGGGCGCACGGCCTTGCCGCCGTCGCCGTCCGAGGGCTGTCCCTCCGCGTCGATCCAGCCGAAGTGGTAGGCGGCGACGGTGTCCATGGGCGGCGCGAGCCGGCCCACGGCAGCCCGCAGGACCGGCGCTGACAGGGCTCGTCCGCGCTCCAGAAGCGCGGTGACGTCCGCGGTGTCCGCCACGGTGTCGAAAGCCGGATTCGCCGGGGTCACAGACTCTCCTCTTGTTCCGGTGGTACTGCTCATGCCGCCTCCTGCAGCGGATGTCCTGGGGGGCGGCCGAGGTCGTGGAGCGCCGCGTCGGCGGCGCCGGCGCCGCTGCGCACGGCACCCTCCATCGTCGCGGGCCAGCCGGTGTCGGTCCAGGCCCCCGCCAGCTGAAGACCGGGCAGCCGGGTGCGGGGGCCGGGGCGCAGCCGCCCGACGCCCGGGGCGGGCGCGAAGGTGGCGGTGCGCTCCCGGGTGACGAAGAAGTCGCGGATGCCCGCGCCGCGGGCGGCGGGGAGCAGCCGTTCCAGCTCGGGCAGGTAGCGGGAGCGCAGTTCGGCGACGGGCAGGTCGATCTCGTCCTGGGCGGCCGACTGCGAGACCGCCAGATACTGCCCGGGGCCCGTCAGCCCCGAGGAGTGGGTGCGGTCGAAGACCCACTGGACCGGGGAGCCGATCGCGGCGAAGAACGGCCTGCGCAGCACCTTGCGGTCGTAGATGACGTGCACGTTCAGAATGGGCGCGTTGTCGATGTCGAGCAGCAGGTCCGGTTCGTCCAGCGCGCCTGCGGGCAGCAGGTCGTGGGTCTCGGTCTGCGGCACGGCCAGTACGACGGTGTCGGCGGTGATCCGCTCCCCCGCCGTCTCGACGTTCCAGCGGCCGTCCTCGGTGCGGGTGAGGGAGCCGGCCTTGGCGCGCAGTTCGGTGCGGACGCCCGCGGTGTCCAGGGCCTTGCGGGCGAGGGTGTCGTGCAGCTCGCCGAGCGGCACGGTGGCCCAGCCGATGTCGGCGGCGCCGGGCTCGGAGAGCAGGCCGGTCTTGAAGACCTTCGCCGCGAGCGCCATGGAGGCGTTCGGGGCGGTGGCGTTCAGCGTGGCGACCCCGACGAGGTCCCAGAGGGCCTCGATCGTTCGCTCCGACTGACCGTGCCGCCGCAGCCAGGTCGCGAAGTCGACGCGGTCGAGCTCGGGGTCCGCGGGGTCCAGGCGGCCGAGCGCGAGGGCGGCGCGGCCCACGCTCGCCTTCTCGGCGAGCGAGAGGTGGGGATAGGCGGCGAGTCCGCCGGCCAGGTGCAGCGGCACGGGCAGGCCGGTGCGCCGGAGCCGGCCCAGGCGCGGTCCGGCGGCCCGGCCGACGTCCAGCACGGGCACGTCGAGGCGGTCCTGGACCGGGGCCAGGTGGGTGGCGTCGATCCGGTCGAGGAACCAGCGGTAGCCGGTGCAGCAGCGCAGATAGACGTGCTGGCCGTTGTCGACGGTGAGGTCGCCGCGCTGGAAGGAGAAGGCGAGGCCGCCGAGGCGGGGCCGCCCTTCCAGGAGGGTGACGTCGAGTCCGGCGTCGGCGAGGCGGAGCGCCGCCGTGACGCCGGCGAGTCCGCCGCCGACGACGACGGCGACGGGGCGCGGGCTCTCGTCGTTCATGCGTGCCCCTCTCGCCGGGTCGGTGCGCATCGCCGGATCCTCACCCTGGAGATCGTCGCAGTCAGTGACGCGTCGGGCCACTGGAGGGTTGCCCGGGAGCCGGGGCCGAGAGGACGCATCAGGCCCGCCCCCTGGCCGTGAGCTTCGCGATGTGGCGGGCGTCGAGTCCGGACAGGCCGCGCACCGCGACGTAGGCCTTCTCGTGGCCGGGCAGCGAGACCCGTCCGCGCAGCACGGCCTCGGGGTCCCGCTCGATCCGGTCGAGAAGGCGGCGGTAGATCCCGGCCATCGCCGCGACGCAGGCGCCGCTGCGGCGGTCGAGCATCGGCAGCAGCCGGTAGCCCTCGGCGAACAGGGCGCGGGCGCGGCGGACCTCGAAGTGGATGAGGCCCGCGAAGTCGGAGCCGGGGGGCGGGGTGGTCCGGTGGAACCCTGCCGAGCAGCCGAATTTGGCCAGGTCGTCGGCCGGCAGGTAGGTGCGCCCGTTGCCGGCGTCCTCGCGGACGTCGCGCAGGATGTTGGTGAGCTGGAGGGCGAGGCCGAGGGTGTCGGCGTACTCCGCGGCGCGCTCGGCCCCGCGGGCGCCCGGCGCGGTGCCGAAGACACCGAGGCTGAGGCGTCCGATGGCTCCGGCGACGCACCGGCAGTAGGCCTTCAGGTCGTCCCAGGTCTCGTAGGTCGCGCCCCGGACGTCCATCAGGACGCCGTCGATCAGCTCGTCGAGCCCGCCGAGCGGCAGTGGGAAGCGCTGGGCGGCGTCGGCGAGCGCGACGGCCACCGGGTCGGTGTCGTCCTCGTCGACCGCGTCCTTGCGGATCCGCTCCAGCAGTTCGCGGGTGCTCTCCAGCCGGGTCCGCTTGATCTCCGGGTCCAGCTCCCCGTCGCCGATGTCGTCGACACGACGGGAAAAGGCGTACAGCGCCGACATGGCCTGCCGCTTCTCGTACGGCAGCAGCCTGATGCCGTAGGCGAAGTTACGGGCCTGCTGTCCGGTGACGGCCTCGCAGTAACTGTATGCGGCCTGCACCGGCGGCGACATGTACGTCGTCTGTCCCTCCACGGTCCGGCTCACCTCTCTCCACGCGCTCTTCGCAAGACGATTCCCACTTCGCGCAGCAGGCTGGGCTTGGTGGGCTTGGGCGGTCCGGGCAGTACATCGAATCCGGCGGCCGAGATGGCCGTGAGCGCGCTGCGCCCGCCCCCGACGAATCCGGCGAGGAGCAGCTTGAGCCTGCCGTCGACGCTGCCCACCAACGGGAGGCCTTCGGTCAGCAGCTCGCTCGCGCGCTGGGCCTCGTAGGCGATCAGGGCACGCACCGAGGCTCCGGCTGAGGGTGCGGCCAGGTCGGATTCGGTGACCCGGAAGCGTTCCATGTCCTCGGCGGGCAGATAGATCCGGTCGCGTTCCAGGTCCTCGGTCACGTCCTGCAGATGCTCGACGATCTGGAGCGCGGTGCAGACCGCGTCGGAGCGGCGGACGCGTTCCGGGCTCGCGGTGCCGGTGAGGGCGAGGACCAGGCGGCCGACCGGGTTGGCCGAGAGCTCGCAGTAGGCGGCGAGATCGGCGTAGGTGCCGTAGCGGCGGATCTTCTGGTCCTGGCGGTTGGCCTCGATCAGGCCGAGGAAGGGCTCGGGGGTGAGCGCGCGGCGCCGCACGGTGGGGCGCAGGTCGCGCAGCAGCGGGTGGTGCGGCTCCTCGCCGGTGGTGGCGAAGACCCGGTGGAGGTCGGTCTCGAAGGCGTCGAGCATGGCGAGGCGGTCGTCGCTCTGCTCCGGCTCCAGGCCGAGCCGGCGGGCGTCGGCGCCGCCGGGGGCGAGGTCGCCGTCGCCGATGTCGTCGACGAGCCGGGCGAAGCCGTAGACCGCCATCAGGTCGGCGCGCCAGGCGCGGGGCAGGAAGAAGGGCGCCACGGGGAAGTTCTCGTCCGCGGCCTTGCCGAGGGTGGCGTCGCCGATGCGCGTCTCGGGGGTCGAGGTCACTGCGGACCGCCCGGCGCGGGGACGGCGAGACCACGCCGGAGCTGGAGATCTTCCGTCATTGCCGTCACATCTCCCGTTCTACACTGCTGACCCAAAACAACCCTTTTCGGACACGCCGCTCAGTCTTCCGAGTGCACTGCGGCAGAGTGGTCGGTGCCGGGGCGTATCGCCCTACTTGCCATGAATCAGCACCGCTACAGCTTACGTTGCACAGCTCACAGGGGGTCGGCGGGGTGGAGGGCCCACCGCCGCTTCCCGGCCGTTCCCGTCAACCTTCCCCGCGCGTGGCGGAATTGACGTCATCCGCCGGGAGGAGATCGCCCCTGGGCCCCTACTGCGGACGGTCCGCACGGCGCCGGGCACCGCGCGGCCCCCGCCGGACCGGTCGGCGCTGTTGGCGCATGCCGGTAAGCACTTGTCGGGAGCCGCAGGGCAGGAACGGGCGCAGGCAGCCGATCCGGCTCCACTCGATCCTGATGGTGTGGCATGTCCGCGCCGCACGTAGCACGCTCCAGGCGAATCCGCTCGCGTGTGGCCGACACGTCTTCGACGCCTTGGGCATGACCGGGACGAGGCTCGCGCAGCGGATCGTGCTCGTCACAACGCAACGTCGGCCTTCACGACCACGACGGGTGGTGAAGGCCGACGTCACTTTCAGGCCCGGAATTCGCCAACGGTGTCGACCGGCCCGGCGGGGGCCGCGGCGAACGCTCGGGCTACTTGCCCGTTTCGCGCTCGTACGCCTTGAGGACTTCCTCGGTGGGGCCGTCCATCAGGAGTTCGCCCTTCTCCAGCCACAGCGCGCGGTCGCAGGTGTCCCTGATCGACTTGTTGTTGTGGCTGACCAGGAAGACGGTGCCCGCCTCCTTGCGCAGCTCGCGGATCCGCTCCTCGGAGCGGACCCGGAACTTGCGGTCACCGGTGGCCAGCGCCTCATCGATCATGAGGACGTCGTGGTTCTTGGCGGCGGCGATCGAGAAGCGCAGTCGCGCCGCCATGCCGGAGGAGTACGTCCGCATCGGCAAGGTGATGAAGTCGCCCTTCTCGTTGATGCCGGAGAACTCCACGATGTCCTGGTAGCGCTGACGGATCTCGTCCTGGCTCATGCCCATCGCCAGACCGCCGAGCACGACGTTGCGCTCACCGGTCAGATCGCTCATCAGCGCGGCGTTCACCCCGAGCAGCGAGGGCTGACCGTCCGTGTACACGTGGCCGGACTCGGTCGGCAGCAGGCCGGCGATGGCGCGCAGCAGCGTCGACTTGCCGGAGCCGTTGGTGCCGATGAGACCGATGGCCTCGCCGCGGTAGGCGGTGAAGGAGACGCCGCGTACGGCGTGCACCTTCCGGACGCCGCGCGGCTCGCCCTTGCCCCGCCGCATCATGCGGCTGAGCGCGGCGGTGGCACTGCCGCGCCCGCCGCCCGTGCCGTTGACCCGGTACACGATGTGCACGTCGTCGGCGATCACCGTGGGGATGCGCCCCTGTGCGTTGTCCTCAGCCACGGCCGTACCGTTCCTCTGCCTTCCAGAAGTACACGAATCCCACGACGCCCAGCAGCACGGCCCAGCCGACGCCGACGGCCCAGACGTGGTCCGGCAGGTTCTCGGAGCCGTACCCGTCGATCAGGGCGAAGCGGACCAGGTCCATGTAGATCGCCGCCGGGTTGTACTGCAGTACGTCCGCGATCCAGGCCGGCTTGTCCTTGAGCATCACCGGGATGGAGAACATGACGCCCGAGGCGTACATCCAGGTCCGCATGACGAACGGCATCAGCTGCGCGAGGTCGGGGGTCTTGGAGCCGAGCCGCGCCATGACGAGGGCCAGGCCCGTATTGAAGAAGAACTGGAGAATCAGGGCGGGGATCACCAGCAGCCACGACAGCGAGGGATAGCTGCCGAAGATGACGGCGACCGCGACCAGCACGATCATCGAGAACAGCAACTGCTGGAGCTGCTGGAGCGAGAAGGAGATGGGCAGCGAGGCCCGGGGGAAGTGGAGGGCCCGGACCAGTCCGAGGTTGCCGGAGATCGAGCGGACGCCCGCCATCACCGAGCTCTGGGTGAAGGTGAAGACGAAGACGCCGGTGACCAGGAACGGCACGAAGACGTCGTGGGAGATCCCCTCCCTGGTCCCCAGGATCAGCCCGAAGATCAGGTAATAGACCGCGGCGTTCAGCAGGGGCGTGACCACTTGCCACAGCTGGCCCAGTTTGGCCTGGCTGTACTGCGCGGTCAGTTTCGCCCGGGAGAAAGCCAGGATGAAGTGGCGTCGTCCCCAGAGCTGTCGCATGTACGCGAACAGCCCCGGCCTGGCGCCGCTCACGGTCAGGCCGTACTTGGCGGCCAGCTGGGCCGCGTCGAGGCCCTCGTCGGCGGACGGCGGGGTCCCGAGGGCTACCCCACCGTCGTGGGTCGTGTCACTCACAAGTTGAAACTCTCGTCTTCACGCGCAGCCAGTCGCGGGCGCGGCTCAGGCGGACAGGTTCCGGAAAGAAAATACGCCTCATGCTCTCAGAGGAAAGCCTCTCAGATGACCGGAGGTCGGCCCAGCCTCGTCAGCCGCCACACCGTACGCCACTTCATCGGGCGCCGGGGCCCGCAGGGGGTCGTCCAGCCTTCCCCGAATCCGCCGAACCATGCCTTCAGCGCGGGCGCGGAAGGACGTCTGACCAGAGTCAGCAGCAGCCAGACCCCCAGGTAGAGGGGGACCAGTGGGGCGGGCAGGTTCCGGCGGGCGAGCCAGACCCGGTTGCGGGCGACCATGCGGTGGTAGACCGCGTGCCGGGACGGGGCGGTGGTGGGGTGGTTCAGCACCATGTCCGCGCGGTAGTCGATCATCCACCCCGCGTCCAGCGCCCGCCAGGCCAGGTCCGTCTCCTCGTGGGCGTAGAAGAAGTCCTCCGGCAGTGGACCGACCTCGGCGATGACCCGGGTCCGTACGGCGTTGGCGCCGCCCAGGAACGTGGTCACGCGCGAGGACCGCATCGGGTCGGCGGCCCGCAGCCGGGGCACGTGCCGCCGCTGGGTGGCGCCGGTGTCCGGGTCGGCGATCCGGAAGGTGACGATCCCGAGCTTCGGGTCCGCCGCGAACGCCTGCCGGCACAGCTCGGCGGTGTCCCGGTTGGGGAGCAGCCCGTCGTCGTCCAGGAAGAGCAGCGCGTCCACGTCCGCACCGCCGGGGCCGAACGCCTCGATGCCGACATTGCGGCCGCGGGGGATGCCCAGGTTCTCGGGCAGTTCCACCGTGCGCACCCCGGCGGGCACGTCGGGGACCGGGGCTCCGTTGCCGACCACCACGACCTCGATCCGGTCACCGTGCTGGGCGGTGACCGAATCGAGGAGGGCGAGGAGCTCGTCCGGGCGGTTGCCCATGGTGATGATCACCGCGCCCAGTTTCATGGGAAAGGTCACTTCAGCCTGCTGGACGCCAGGACGGACACCAGGTGCAGCAGGGTCTGCAGCAGCGCGATGCCGGCCATCACCGCGACGGTCAGGCGGGTGTAGAAGAGGTCGCCCCCGATCGCGTCGATCACGGCCACCAGGAGGATCACCAGCGAGGCCTCGATCCCGAGGATCAGCCGGTGGAACTTGAGCGCCCCGGCCGCCCGGCGGGCCAGCGCCATGCCGGAGGAGCGCGGCTCGGAGGCCGCCTCCTTCACCGGCGGCAGCCCGCCCTGGTGGCGGGCCACGCCGACCAGGTCCGTCTCGGCCTTGATGAGGATCGCGCCGAGTGCGGCGAGGGTTCCGAGGAAGGCCCAGAGCCAGTCGATCCGGCCCTCGCCCCAGATGTCGGCGGCGCGCAGGCCGAGGCCGACGAGCACCGCCGCGTCGCACAGATAGGCGGCGACCCGGTCCAGGTAGACCCCGCTGAGCGAGTACTGCTTCTTCCAGCGGGCCAGCTCGCCGTCCACGCAGTCGAACAGCAGGTAGAGCTGGACCATCACCACGCCGAGCACGGCGCCCCAGATGCCCGGCACCAGCAGCGCCGGGGCGGCCAGCGCCCCGGCCAGCGTCATCACGTAGGTGACCTGGTTCGGCGAGACGCGGGTGTTGACCAGGTAGCGGTCCACGCGCAGCGAGACCTCACGCATGTACATGCGCCCGGCCCAGTGCTCGCCGCTGCGCCGGTCCTTCACCCCCGGGGGGTGAACGACCGGACGGAGTTCAGCTACTGATGGTCGTCGCATAGTCGGCGTACGCGTCCCTGATCTGGTCGGTGGACAGGTTGAGGTGCTCCAGGACCGTGAAGCGTCCCGGACGCGTCTGCGGCGCGTAGTCGACGGCCTTCACGAACTCGTCGACGCTGAACCCGATCTCCTCCGGCATGACCGGCAGACCGTGGCGGCGCAGTATCGATGCCATCAGGAGGGACTCCTGGCGGGCACCGCGCAGATGCATGGCGAAGCAGGCGCCGAGGCCGACCTGCTCGCCGTGGCTGGCCGCGCGTTGCGGGTAGAGCAGGTCGAAGGCGTGGTTGATCTCGTGGCAGGCGCCGGACGCCGGACGCGAGTCGCCCGCGACCGACATCGAGATGCCGGTGAGCACGAGCCCCTCGGCCAGCACCTTGAGGAAGGCGTCGTCGCCGACCCCGCCGGGGTGGCGCAGCACGGCCTCGCCCGCCTGGCGGGCCATCGCGGCCGCCAGGCCGTCGATCTCCTCGCCGTTGACCTCGTGGGCCAGCTCCCAGTCGGCGACGCAGGAGATGTTCGAGATCGCGTCGCCGATGCCGGAACGGACGTAGCGGGCGGGCGCCTCACGGATCACGTCGAGGTCGATGACCACGGCGATCGGGGTGGGGACCCCGTAGGAGCCGCGCCCGTTGTCGTTGTCGAGCGTCGCGACCGGCGAGCACAGGCCGTCGTGCGAGAGGTTCGTCGCGACGGCGACCATGGGCAGCCCGACCCGCGCCGCGGCGTACTTCGCCACGTCGATGATCTTGCCGCCGCCGAGGCCGACGACGGCGTCGTACCGGTTGCCCTTGATGCCGTCGGCGAGCTTCACCGCGGAGTCGATCGTGCCGTCGGACACCGAGTACCAGTCGGCACCCGGCAGGACAGGGGCGAGCCTCTCCCGCAGGGCGCGCCCGGAGCCGTCGCTGATCGCGATGGCGAGCTTGCCCGAGGAGGAGATCCGCTGATCGGCCAGGAGACCCGCCAGATCGTCCATGGCGCCGCGCCGGATGTCGACGACGACCGGGGACGGAATGAGCCGGGTCAGTACTGGCACGCGATCTCACGGCCCTTCTTGAGGTCGTCGTGGTTGTCGATCTCGACCCAGGTCACGGTGCCGATGGGGGCGACGTCGACGGTGAAGCCGCGGTTGACCAGCTCCTGGTAGCCGTCCTCGTAGTAGAGGTCGGGGTCGCGCTCGAAGGTGGTCTTCAGCGCGTCCGCCAGCTCCTCGGCGGCCTCGGCCTCGATGAGGGTCACGCCGATGTACTCGCCGGTCGCGGTGGCCGGGTCCATCAGCTTGGTGATGCGCTGGACGCCCTTGCCCTCCTCCGTGATGACCTTCATCTCCTCGTCGGCGAGGACCTTCTCGGTGTCCAGGGCGAGGATGATCTTCTGGCCCTTGCCGCGGGCGTCCAGGAGGGTCTTCTCCACGGAGACCGGGTGCACGGTGTCGCCGTTGGCGAGGATCACGCCGCGCTTGATGACGTCACGGGCGCACCACAGGGAGTAGGCGTTGTTCCACTCCTCGGCCTTGTCGTTGTCGATGAGCGTGAGGGTGACGCCGTAGGTCGCTTCCAGCTCGGCCTTGCGGGCGTAGACGGCCTCCTTGCGGTAGCCGACGACGATCGCGACCTCGGTGAGTCCGACCTCGGCGAAGTTGGCGAGCGTGAGGTCGAGGACCGTCTTGTCGCCGTCGACAGGGACGAGCGCCTTGGGAAGCGTGTCCGTGTAGGGGCGCAGACGTCGTCCTGCACCGGCTGCCAGTACGAGGCCGATCATGCGAGTTCTCCTTCGTCGTGTACGGCGGGGGCCGAGGAGGACACCCAGAAGCGGATGGACTCCACGAGCACCACCAGAGCCACGGCGACCGCGAGCGCGGTCAGGGCCGTGGTGAAACCTGAGGTGTGGGTGAGTACGGCGGCGAGGACGGCCACCAGCGCGGTGCGGCCCTCGTGTCCACCGATCGTCCGCACCAGCCACTGGGGCGGCGCGCCGGTGCCTCCGCGAATGCGGTACACCGTGTCGTAGTGATGGTAGGCGACGGCCGAGACGAGCCCGAAGGCCGCCGGAACGGCGTGCGGAACGTCGCTGCGGGCCGCCAGCACCAGGATCGTGACGTACTCCGCGGCCCGGAAGAACGGCGGCACCAGCCAGTCGAGCGCGCCCTTGAGCGGGCGGGCGACGGCGAGGCCGGAGAGGAGCACGTACACCGCCGCCGCGGCGACGGTGAGCCAACTGCCGTACGGGAGGAGGAGGGCGCCGCCGATCATGACCAGCGTGCCGAGCAGGGCGACGGCCGGGGCCGTGAACGCGCCCCGGAGGCCCGGCGCGACCGTCGCGACGCCCTGGGCGAGCGGCCCCGAGTCGGCGAGGTCCGCGAGTGCCCGCGCGGCGCGGTCGGTGCGGCTGGCCCTGCGGGTCAGCGAGCGCAGCAGACGGCCGGCCGTGGTGTAGCAGGCGGCCAGGAAGCAGCCGACGAGCAGGGCGTAGAAGACGATGCGCGGGGTGGTGAGCGCGGTGAGCACCGCGATCATGGCCCAGCGCTCACCGATCGGCAGCACGATCATCCGGCGCACCCAGACCGTCCAGCCGACGTTGTCGAGCTTGTCGGAGAGGGCCGCGGTGGGGCTGGTGTTGGCGACCGCGTCGTGGTTGGCCTCGTTGAACGAGAAGTCCACGACATGGCGGCAGGCCTGGAGGACCATCGCGCCGAGCGCCAGGACCCACACGTCGTCGCCGCCGCGGACGGCGCCGATGGCGAGCCCGGCGTAGTACGCGTACTCCTTGGCCCGGTCGAAGGTGGCGTCCAGCCAGGCGCCCATCGTGGAGTACCGCAGCGAGTAGCGGGCGAGCTGCCCGTCGGTGCAGTCCAGCACGAAGGAGACCAGAAGCAGGATGCCGGCGGCGACGTAGCCGCCCCGGGTTCCGGTGGCCGCCGCGCCCGCCGCGATGAGCGCGGTGATCAGCGAGGCGGTGGTGACCTGGTTCGGGGTGAGGTCGCGGCGGGCGCACCAGCGGGCGATGTAGCGGGAGTAGGGGCTGATGCAGTACGTGGTGAAGAACCCGTCGTGGGCCTTCACCGCGTTGCGCAGCCGTACCGCCTCGTCGTCGACCGAGGTGAGCCCGGCCACGGCGGCGGCCTCCTGCTCGGGGTCCGTGGGGACGGCCGCGACGAGCGAGCCGAGGGCGGGTCGCTGTACGGCGGTGCCCTCGGCCTCCAGCGCGACGGCGATCCGGCCGGGGACGGTGCGGTCCTCGGGCGCGGGGTCGGCGTCCGGCTCGACGACCGGGGCGCCCGCGCCGACCGCGGCGGCGGTGCGGTCCAGAGCGCGCAGCAGGGCTCCGCGCGCCTCGGGCTGGGCGGTGAGCGCGCCGGGGACGGTGGCGGCGGGGAAGCGCGGGTCGGTCAGCCCGAGCCGCAGCGCGTGGACGTGGCCCACGAAACGCGGGTCGACGAGGGCGACCCGGCGGCCGGCAGGGACGGCGGCGAGGAGCGTTGCGGCGTCACCGGCGTCGGCGGCGGTCTGCACGTCGAAGCCCAGGGACCGCAGATCGTCCGCGAGCGACGACCCGGGTACCGGCGTACCGGTGAGAATGGCGGTCGACAGACGAACTCACTCCTTGGCACTGACGTGGACGGCACGCGGCGGCACGGCCACGAGGCGGGCCGGCGGCGTGTCGGCTGAGGCTATCGGATGAACGGAAGACCGAGTTCACCGCCCGTTTGCGCGCTGTACGGGTGAACCCGCGGGCCCGGGCGGCGTTGGCGATCATCATCATCGATCGGGGGCCCGGCCCACAAACCGCCGGTCGGCGCCGGTGGGCGGGCGGCTTAGGGTGACGGTCATGACATGGCTGATCACAGGCGGGGCGGGATACATCGGGGCACACGTGGCGCGGGCCATGGTGGCGGCGGGCGAGCGGGTCGTAGTGCTCGACGACCGCTCCAGCGGCATCGTGGACCGGCTGCCGGACGCCGTCACGCTGGTGGAGGGGTCGGCCTCCGACCGGGCCCTGCTGGACCGGGTGCTGGCCGACCACGCGGTGAGCGGTGTGGTGCATCTCGCGGCGAAGAAGCAGGTCGGCGAGTCCGTGGAGAAGCCGCTGCTGTACTACCGGGAGAACGTGGCCGGACTGGCCGTGCTGCTGGAGGCCGTGGTCGCGGCCGGGGTGCCGCGCTTCCTCTTCTCGTCCTCGGCGGCCGTCTACGGCGTACCGGACGTGGACCTCATCACGGAGGAGACACCCTGTCTCCCGATCAACCCGTACGGCGAGACCAAGCTCACCGGCGAGTGGCTGGTGCGGGCCACCGGCAAGGCCCACGGGCTCTCGACCGCCTGTCTTCGGTACTTCAACGTGGCGGGCGCCGCCGCTCCGGAACTCGCGGACACCGGGGTCTTCAACATCGTCCCGATGATGTTCGAGCGGCTGACGCGCGGCGAGGCCCCGCGGATCTTCGGTGACGACTACCCGACGCCGGACGGCACCTGCGTCCGTGACTACATCCACGTCGCCGACCTGGCGGACGCGCACCTCGCCGTCGCCCGGCGGCTGGACGGAGCGGGCGCCGGCGACCTGACGCTGAACGTCGGCCGGGGCGAGGGCGTATCGGTCCGGGAGCTGGCCGAGGTGATCGGCGAGGTGACGGGCGGCCACGGCCCGGAGCCGGTGGTCGAGCCGCGCCGGGCCGGTGACGCCCCGACGGCGGTGGCGTCGTCGGCGCGGATCACCGAGGAGCTGGGCTGGGCGGCGCGGCGGAGCGTGCGCGAGATGGTGGAGTCGGCCTGGGAGGGCTGGTGCCTGCGCCACCCCGAGGCTCGTTCATGATCGGTCACGGGTGGCGTCGGTGATCGCGCCGACGCCCTGACCTGCGGAACGTTTCCGCAGGTCAGGGCACATGACAACGGTGTTCAGTGCCGTGTTGCCCGATACCCCCCGCCCGTAGTTCACTGGCCATGCCGGGGCGGTTTCGCCCCGCGCCGTCGCACGGACCTGGAGGCGTTTCGCATGGGGGCTGGCCACGATCACGGGCACACGCACGGCGGGCCGCCCCCGACGGGCACGGCGGCATCCGCGTACCGGGGCAGGCTCCGGGTGGCCCTGGCGATCACGCTGAGCGTGATGGTCATGGAGATCGTCGGCGGGGTGCTCTCCGACTCGCTGGCCCTGATCGCGGACGCCGCCCACATGGCCACCGACGCCCTGGGGCTCGGGATGGCGCTGCTCGCCATCCACTTCGCCAACCGTCCGGCCGGGCCGAACCGCACCTTCGGCTTCGCCCGCGCGGAGATCCTGGCCGCGCTCGCGAACTGTCTGCTGCTGCTGGGGGTCGGCGGCTATCTGGTCTTCGAGGCGGTCGAGCGGTTCATCACCCCGGCCGAGACGAAGGGCGGCCTGGCCATCGCGTTCGCCGCCGTCGGCCTGGTGGCCAACATCGTCTCCCTCTCCCTGCTGACGCGCGGGCAGCAGGAGAGCCTGAATGTACGGGGCGCGTATCTGGAGGTGCTGGCCGACACCCTGGGCTCGCTCGCCGTGATCATCTCGGCGGGCGTCATCATGGCGACCGGCTGGCAGCCCGCCGACCCGATCGCCTCCCTGGTGATCGGCCTGATGATCGTCCCCCGGACCGTGAAGCTGCTGCGGGAGACCCTGAACGTGCTCCTGGAGGCGGCGCCCAAGGGTGTGGACATGGCGGAGGTACGGGCCCACATCACGGAGCTGCCCGGCGTCCTTGACGTCCACGACCTGCACGCCTGGACGATCACCTCGGGGATGCCGGTGCTCTCCGCCCACGTGGTGGTGCGCCAGGAGATGCTCGACTCGATAGGGCACGAGAAGGTGCTGCACGAGTTGCAGGGCTGTCTCGGGGACCACTTCGACGTGGAGCACTGCACCTTCCAGCTGGAGCCGAGCGGTCACGCGGAGCACGAGGCGCGGCTCTGCCACTGAGGCGCCCCCGGGTGCGGGCCGAGCCGGTGCTAGGGTGGTTTCGCTGAGACGTTCGAGTCTCGCGGTGGAGCGGAACCCGGTGACACCGGGACCCTTTCGAGAGGAGCTGAGGTTGATGACGGTCGCGACGACGCCTTCCCGGCGCGGCAATCGGTCCTTCCTCATCTCCCGGGTCTCCGGCTAGGTCCGCTTCTTTCTCCCGGATCGGGTCGGAACCCTCACACCCAAGGGTTCCCACGTTGACCGACTACACCGACGCCTCGCGCACCGAGGCGTTCTTCACCCTGCACCACCGTCTTCCCCGGCAGAGCCCCGGCTCCGACGCGACCACGCGTCGGCTGCTCGCTCTCACCGGCCCGCTGCCCGACCGCCCGCGCGTCCTCGACCTGGGCTGCGGTCCCGGCCGGGCCGCTCTGCTGCTCGCCGCCGAGGCGGGCGCCGAGGTGACCGCGGTCGACCTGCACCAGCCGTTCCTGGACGAGCTGCGCGAGGCGTCCGGGGCCCGTGGCCTCGGCGACCGTGTCCGTACCGTCAGGGCGGACATGGGCGACCTCACCGGGCCCGCCTTCCCCGCGGGGTCCTTCGACCTGATCTGGGCCGAGGGCTCCGCGTACTGCGTCGGGTTCGACACCGCCGTCCGCGACTGGCAGCGCCTGCTGGCCCCGGGCGGCGCGATGATGATCTCCGAGTGTGTCTGGACCACGGACACGCCGTCCGCCGGGGCGCGCGACTTCTGGGACCGCAACGGCTCCCCGCGCACCCTGCCGGAGACCACCGCGGCGGCCGTCGCCGCCGGCTGCACGGTCGACGCCGTGCTGGTCCAGCCCGAGAGCGACTGGGACGAGTACTACGTACCGCTCGCCGAACGGGTCGCGAGCGCCGACCCCGGCACTCCCGGCATGGAGTGGGCGCTCGCGGCCACCCGTGAGGAGCTGGCGGTGCGGCGGGAGCACGGCACGGAGTACGGCTACGCCGCGTATGTGCTGCGCCCGGCCGATCCCCGGTGGAAGACCCGTCCGGAGACGCCGGAGGACCGTGCGGCCGTGCACGCGGTCAACACGGCCGCGTTCCCCACCCGGGACGAGGCGGACCTCGTGGACGCCCTGCGGGCCGACCCCGAGGCCTGGCTGCCGGGGCTCAGCCGTGTCGCCGAGGCCCCGGACGGTTCCCCGGCGGCGTACGCGCTGCTCACCCGCTGCCGGGTCGGCGACGCCCCGGCGCTCGCCCTGGCCCCGGTGGCCACCTCTCCCGCGTACCAGCGGCAGGGCGCGGGGCAGGCCGTGGTGCGGGCGGTGCTGGACGCCGCCCGGGGGCGCGGTGAGGCGCTGGTGCTGGTGCTCGGTCATCCCGAGTACTACCCGCGCTTCGGTTTCGTGCCGGCCTCGCGCTACGGGATCCGGCCGGGTTTCGAGGTGCCCGACGAGGCGATGATGGCCCTGGTTCTGGATGATTCCGTCCCTGTTCCGGCGGGCGTGATCCGTTATCCGGCGGCCTTCGGGGTCTGACGCTCCGTCCGCCCCGCCGCGCTCCCGGGGCGCGGCGGGGCGGACATGCCCGGCCCCGCAGTGCGGACAAGCGGCTTTTGTACGGCAGACTTGACCGGACTCCAGGGGCCCGGCGCACGAGGCCGGGGACCAAAGCGAAGGATGGGTATGCCGACCACACCAGCCACCGCGACGCACAGCTCGTCGAACGGCACCGCAGAAGCGATCATGCTCGAACTGGTCGACGAGAACGGCACCACGATCGGCACCGCGGAGAAGCTGGCGGCCCACCAGGCCCCCGGGCAGCTGCACCGCGCGTTCTCCGTGTTCCTCTTCGACGAGCAGGGGCGGCTCCTGCTCCAGCGCCGGGCACTCGGCAAGTACCACTCCCCCGGTGTCTGGTCGAACACCTGCTGCGGGCACCCCTATCCGGGCGAGGCCCCGTTCGCGGCCGCCGCCCGGCGTACGTACGAGGAGCTGGGGCTCTCCCCCTCGCTGCTGGCCGAGGCCGGAACGGTCCGCTACAACCACCCGGACCCCGCGTCGGGACTGGTGGAGCAGGAGTTCAACCACCTGTTCGTGGGGATGGCGCAGACGGCGGTGAAGCCGGACCCCGAGGAGGTCGGGGAGACGGCCTTCGTGACGGCGGCGGAGCTCGCGGAGCGGCACGCGCGGGCGCCGTTCTCGGCGTGGTTCATGACCGTGCTGGACGCGGCACGGCCGGCGATCCGTGAGCTGACGGGCCCCTCCGCGGGCTGGTGAACCCCCGCTCGTCTCCGTACGGGGCGGTCAGAGCTGCGTCTTCAACGGCAGCGCCGCCCAGATGATCTTCCCGCCGCTCGCGGTGTGCTCGACGTCGCAGGTGCCGCCCGCCTCCGCGGTGATCACCTTGACGAGCAGCAGGCCCCGGCCACCGGTCTGCGCGTAGTCCGTCTCCAGCGCAGTGGGCCGGTAGGGGTGGTTGTCCTCGACCGAGACTCTGACCCAGTCGGCGGCGATGGCCACCTCCACGGCCAGTTCGGGTGAGAGGAGCGCCGCGTGCTTGACGGCGTTGGTGACCAGCTCCGAGACGATCAGCAGGAGCCCCTGGAGGATCTCGTCCTCGATCGGCACGCCCTGCCGGTCGAGGAGGTCACGTACGGCGTGCCGGGCGCTCGGCACGGACGCGTCCACGGCGGAGGCGGTGAAGCGCCACACCCCCTCGTACGACACGGGGTCGGCAGGGGCACTCCCGAGGCTCTCCATCGTCCGGCACCAGCTCTCACTCGCACTGCACTGACCGTCGAGTAAAGAGTGTTGGGAATGGCCTGGTCCGGACCGTGCTACTGGTCGGAAGTAGCCAGGTATCGGCGCTATTTGACCAAACATGCGTGACCCTGGCGGCCCAGGGACTACTTTCGCTCGTCTTCTGGTGACTTGATCGGCTCGTCCGAGGATGCGGCCGTGTCATCGAGCCGCTCCGAGACCATGCTGACGATGCGCCGGCCGCCCACGCCGATGGCGATCAGGCCGAGTCCGTCGAACAGCAGGGCCAGCGAGAAGAAACAGCCGAGAACGTAGAGGCTGCTGTGCGGCCAGTCGAACAGCACCAGCAGGCCCAGCAGCAGGCCGAAGGCGCCCTGCAGCAGCGTCCACCCCATCTGCGGACCGCGCACGACAACGCTGCCGACCAGCCGGAAGACCCCGCCGGTCAGGAAGAGCAGGGCGGCGAACATGGTCAGCGCCTCGGCCGTGCCCTCGGGGTGCTTGATGACGACGACGCCCGCGGCGATGTTGAGGGCCGCGACCACCACGCCCAGCCAGAAGTAGTTCGTACCGCGTGACTCGATCGCGTGCAGCAGTCCGACCAGGCCGCCGACGAGCAGCAGCCAGCCGAAGAGCAGCATCGAGGTGAGCGTGGCGACGCCGGTGTAGACGAGGCCGATGACGCCCGCGATCACCAGCAGCGTGCCGAGCAGCGCGAGCCAGCCGAAACTGCGGCTGAGCTTCCGGCCCTCGGCGGTGGATTCGTTCATCGACGACTCCTTACGGTGCGTGCCCGCCCCGCGACCCCTTCTTGATCATAGGTTCGAACCCTCCGGATAGCATCCGGCGCATGGACCCCACGGAACCCCGCCTGATCACGTCCTTCGAGCGCGGCGTCGCCACGGTCGTGATCGCGAACCCCGCCAAACGCAACGCGATGACCACCGCGATGTGGCGGGGTCTGCCGGAGCTGCTGCAGCGGCTCGCGGCCGATCCGGCGGTCCGGGCGCTGGTGCTGACCGGAGCCGGGGACACCTTCTGCGCCGGCGCCGACATCTCCACGCTGCGGGAGGGCGCGGACACCGCCCAGGGCCTGGCGGTGGCGGCCGAGGACGCGCTCGCCGCGTTCCCCCTGCCGACGCTGGCCGCGGTGCGCGGCTACTGCGTGGGCGGCGGCGGCCAGCTCGCCGCCGCCTGCGATCTGCGGTTCGCGGAGGAGGGGGCCTCCTTCGGGGTCACCCCGGCCAAGCTCGGCATCGTCTACCCCGCCTCATCGACCCGGCGGCTGGTCGCCCTCGTCGGCCCGGCCACGGCCAAGCACCTGCTGTTCTCCGGCGAGTTGATCGGCACGGAACGGGCGCTGCGCACCGGCCTGGTCGACGAGGTGCTGCCCGCGGGCGGCCTGGACGAGCGGGTCGAGGAGTACGTACGGGTCCTGGCGTCCCGGTCCCTGCTCACCCAGGCCGCGGCGAAGGAGTTCGCCGCGGGCCGGACGGACCGGGACGCCCACTGGTCCGCCGAGGCGCGGGGCAGCGGTGACACGGCGGAGGGGGTCGCCGCCTTCCTGGAGCGGCGCGCGCCCCGGTTCACCTGGACCGCGGGAGCTACCGGGTGACGTGGCGGCTCCTGGCCCGCCATTCCTCGACGAGGGCCGCGGGGGCCTTCTCCGGCGACCCGCAGTCGTAGGGCGGCTGCGGATCGTACTCCGTGAGCAGCTGCACCGAGCGCGCCACGTCGCCGCCCGCGATCCGGCCGAGCAGGGTCAGCCCCATGTCGATGCCGGAGGAGACCCCGGCGGCGGTGACGTACTTGCCGTCGATGACGACGCGCTCCCCGGTGGGCTCGACGCCGAACTCCTTCAGTGCCTCCAGCGCCAGCCAGTGCGAGGTGGCCCGCCTGTCCTTCAGGAGCCCGGCGGCGGCCAGCAGCAGCGACCCGGTGCAGACGGAGGTCGTCCAGGTACTGGTGGCGTCGACCGAGCGCAGCCAGCCGAGCAGGGCCTCGTTCTCCATCTGGTCGCTCTGGCCGGGTCCGCCCGGGACGATCACCAGGTCCGGGGAGGGCACCTCGGCGAGGGTCTTCTCCGCGACGAGCGCGAGGCTCCCGCTGTCATTGCGGACGGGGCCGGTCCGTTCGGCGGCGAAGACCGGCTCGGCGCCGGGAGCGCGGCTGAGGATCTCGTACGGGCCCACCGCGTCCAGGGCGGTGAAACGGTCGAAGAGCAGGATGGCGATCTGCACGGGAGCTGCCTCTCGGTTCGGTCGGACGGTGCGGTTCAGGTGCTGGACGCGGGGGTGCGGAAGCGGCGGCGGTATTCGGCCGGCGCCGTCGCGAGGGTCTTCACGAAGGCGCGGCGCATGGCTTCCGGGGTGCCGTAGCCACTGGCGCGGGCCACCCGCTCGACGCCGTCGGAGGTGTCCTCCAGGAGCCGGCGGGCGTGCTCCAGGCGGACGCGCTCGACGTACCGCCCCGGGGTCGTTCCGGTCTCCGCCCGGAACGCGCGGGCGAAGTGCCGGGGCGAGATCCGGGCGCGGGCAGCGAGGGCGTCGACCCCGAGGTCGGCGTCGGGGTGCTGGGTGATCCAGTGCTGGACCTCGCGCAGCGGTTCGCTCCGGGCGGTCTGGGCGGAGAGCTGGGCGCTGAACTGGGCCTGGTTGCCGGGGCGGCGCAGGAACACCACGAGGTGCCGGGCGATACCGAGGGCGAGGTCCCGCCCGTGGTCCTCCTCGACGAGGGCGAGGGCGAGGTCGATGCCCGCGGTGACGCCCGCCGAGGTGGCCAGCCGCCCGTCCCGTACGAAGATCGGTTCGGGGTCGACGTGCACGGCCGGGTAGTCGCGGGCCAACTGCTCGCAGTAGTTCCAGTGGGTGGTGACCCGGTGTCCGTCCAGCAGGCCCGCCTCGGCCAGCAGCAGCGCCCCGGTGCACACGGAGACGAGCCGCTCCGCCAGCGGCGCGTGCTCGCGCAGCCAGCCGGTCAGCTCCGGGTGGGAGCCCCGGGTGCCGTGCCCGCCGGGCACCAGCAGGGTGTGCGGTACGGGCGCGTCGGCGAGGCTGCTGTCGGGCATCAGGGTCAGGCCGCTGGTGGAGCGGACGGGGCCGCCGTCGAGCGAGGCGGTCCGCAGGTCGTAGGAGACGCCCGGAGCCCGGGAGGCTCCGGCGAAGACCTCCATCGGGCCGGTGGCGTCGAGACTCTGGATGCCGTCGAAGAGGACGACGAGCACGGTTCGCTGCTTCACATCCACCATCCTGGGCGGGGGGCGCGATGGCCGCAATGACGAGTACCCCACCTTTCCTGCCATCGGCCCGGGCCCTCGACCCGTGTCGGGCCTATCGTGGGCCTGTCCTGGTGGACGTTCTGCTCCCCCCAGGGTTCCAATCCGTACCGACCAGTCGGTAACGTGCCGGTATGAGTACTCTCCCGGCCCGCGCGGAGCGCCGCTGCCACAACGCCGTCAACCCCCTGCACTCCTGTCTCTTCTTCTCCCCCGACCTGGGCGCGGAGATGGCGAAGATCGGCATCGAGGACCAGAGCGCCGCCTATTTCGCGACCCGGGCCGCCGCTCTCGGCGCGGTCGGGGCGGGGACCGTCAGCGCCACCTTCTACAACTTCAACCCCGCGCTGGTGGCCCGCCATGTGCCCGCCGTCTGGGAGACCGCCTCTCCCGACGTGGTCCTGGGGGCCCGGCTGCGGGCGGCGGACACGACGCTGCGCCGGCTGCTCGGCGAGGAGGTCATCGCCTCCGACGCGATGGCGGAGGCGGCCCGGCTCGCACTGCGGGCCACCGAGGCCTGTGCCCCGCACGCCCGCCCGCTGTACGCCGCGCACGCGGATCTGCCGGTGCCCGAGGAGCCGCACCTGGCGTTCTGGCACGCCGCGACCCTGCTGCGCGAGCACCGGGGCGACGCGCACCTCGCCGTCCTGCTCGCGGCCGGCCTGGACCCGCTGGAGTCGCTCGTCAGCCACACGGCGACCGGCAAGGGCATGGCGATCCGCTGGATCCTGTCCTCCCGGGGCTGGCGGCGCACCGACTGGGAGGCGGCGTCCGGCCGGCTGCGGGAGCGCGGGCTGCTGGCCGAGGGCGAGGAGTTGGCGCTGACCGAGGCGGGCACGGCGCTGCGCGCGGAGGTCGAGGAGGCGACGGACCGCATGGACACCGCCCCGTACGAGCACCTGGGCGCGGAAGGTGTGGAGCGGCTCACCGAACTGGGGCGCGGCTTCCTCTTCACGGCCGCCGCCGCGGGGGCGTTCCCGGCCTCGGCGACCGGCCAGGGCTGACCCCGCACCGCCCGGAGCCCTCGCGCGCGCCGCGGGGGCTCCGGGCGTGTTCGTCGAGGTCACGCGACACGGCCCCCGGCCACCCGGCACAATGCAGGCCAGGGGGGACACCCCCGGCAAGCAAGAACGTGCTCATCGCGACACGAGCACGGCCAGCACAGCCAGTACGAGAAGGCGAGTCGGGAAAACCGTGACGACGTCCATCGAAGGCAGGATCGCCGAGGAGCTCGGCGTACGTGAGCGACAGGTCAGGGCGGCCGTCGAGTTGCTCGACGGCGGATCGACCGTGCCGTTCATCGCGCGCTACCGCAAGGAGGCGACCGAATCCCTCGACGATGCGCAGCTGCGCACGCTGGAGGAACGGCTGCGCTATCTGCGGGAGCTGGAGGAGCGGCGGACCTCGATCCTGGAATCCGTACGCGAACAGGGCAAGCTCGACGCCGCGCTGGAGGCGAGCATCCGGGCCGCCGAGACCAAGGCGCGCCTGGAGGACATCTACCTGCCGTTCAAGCCGAAGCGGCGGACGAAGGCGCAGATCGCCCGGGAGGCGGGGCTCGAACCGCTGGCGGACGGGCTGCTCGGCGACCCGTCGGTCGATCCGCTCGCGGCGGCCGCCGCGTTCGTGGACGGCGACAAGGGCGTGGCGGACGCCGCCGCCGCCCTGGACGGGGCCCGGTCGATCCTCACCGAGCGGTTCTCCGAGGACGCCGATCTGACCGGCGAGCTGCGCGAGCGCATGTGGACGCGCGGCCGGCTGGCGGCGAAGGTCCGCGAGGGCCAGGAGGAGGCGGGCGCGAAGTTCGCCGACTACTTCGCCTTCGCGGAGCCGTTCACCGCGCTGCCCTCGCACCGGGTGCTCGCGATGCTGCGCGGCGAGAAGGAGAACGTCCTCGACCTGGTCCTGGAACCGGAGGAGCCGGAGGAGGCCGAGCGGCCGGGCCCCTCCCGCTACGAGAACATGATCGCCCGCCGCTTCGAGATCGCCGACCGGGGCCGCCCGGGCGACAAGTGGCTGGGCGACACCGTGCGGTGGGCGTGGCGGACCCGGATCCAGGTGCACCTGGGCATCGATCTGCGGCTGCGGCTGCGCACGGCGGCGGAGGACGAGGCGGTGCGGGTCTTCGCCTCGAACCTGCGCGATCTGCTGCTCGCCGCCCCGGCCGGGACCCGGGCCACGCTGGGCCTGGACCCCGGATTCCGTACGGGGGTGAAGGTCGCGGTCGTCGACGCCACCGGCAAGGTCGTGGCCACCGATGTGATCCACCCGCACGTGCCCGCGAACAGGTGGGACCAGGCGCTGGCGAAGCTCGCGCACCTCGCGAAGGAGCACGCGGTCGACCTGGTCGCGATCGGCAATGGCACGGCGTCCCGCGAGACGGACAAGCTCGCGGGTGAACTGATCGACAAACACCCGGAGTTGAAGCTCACGAAGGTGATGGTCTCGGAGGCGGGCGCCTCGGTGTACTCCGCCTCCGCGTTCGCCTCGCAGGAACTGCCCGACATGGACGTGTCGTTGCGCGGCGCCGTCTCCATCGCGCGGCGGCTCCAGGACCCGCTGGCCGAGCTGGTGAAGATCGACCCGAAGTCGATCGGCGTCGGGCAGTACCAGCACGACCTGTCCGAGGTGAAGCTGTCGCGTTCGCTGGACGCGGTCGTCGAGGACTGTGTGAACGGGGTCGGTGTGGACGTCAACACGGCTTCCGCGCCGCTGCTTTCACGGGTGTCGGGGATCAGCTCGGGGCTCGCCGAGAACATCGTCGCGCACCGGGACTCCAACGGCCCCTTCCGGTCCCGCAAGACCCTCAAGGACGTGGCGCGGCTGGGCCCGAAGGCGTACGAGCAGTGCGCGGGCTTCCTGCGGATCCGGGACGGCGACGACCCGCTCGACGGCTCCAGCGTGCATCCCGAGGCCTATCCGGTGGTGCGGCGGATGGGGAAGAGCGCGGGTGGCGAGGTGGCCTCGCTGATCGGCAACGCGGAGGCCCTGCGCGCCCTGCGGGCCGCGGACTTCGTGGACGACATGTTCGGGCTGCCGACCGTGACGGACATCCTCAAGGAGCTGGAAAAGCCGGGGCGCGACCCACGACCCGCGTTCCGCACCGCGACCTTCAAGGAGGGCGTCGAGAAGCTCGGCGACCTGGAGCCCGGCATGGTGCTGGAGGGCGTCGTCACCAACGTGGCCGCGTTCGGCGCGTTCGTCGATGTCGGCGTCCACCAGGACGGTCTGGTGCACGTCTCGGCGCTGTCGAGGACGTTCGTGAAGGACCCGCGCGACGTCGTGAAGCCCGGGGACATCGTGAAGGTCAAGGTCATGGACGTCGACGGGCCGCGCAAGCGGATCTCGCTGACACTGCGCCTCGACGACGAGCCGGGCGCGGGCGGCGGTTCCGGCGGCGGGCAGCAGGGCCGCGGCGAACGCGGCGGCCGTCCCCCGAAGCAGCGCCAGGGGCAGAGCCAGGGACAGCCGTCCGGTGGCGGCCAGGGCCGGCAGGGCGGCGGCGCCCGGGACCGACGCGGTGGTGGCGGCGGATCCCGGCAGGGCCAGGGGGCCCCGGCTCCGGCGAACAGCGCCATGGCGGACGCGCTGCGGCGGGCCGGACTGACCGACCCGAAGCAGGGCGGCGGCGGCCGGGGGCGCTGAGGCGGACAGAGGTGGGGGCGGGCCGCCGTGTGCGGCCCGCCCCCGCTCCCGTAGATCCGCTCAGACTTCCTTGACCTGGCCGTCGGCCACCTCGATGCGCCGGGTCGTGCGGACCGCCTCCAGCATCCGCCGGTCGTGGGTGACCAGGAGCAGGGTGCCCGTGTACGTCTCCAGGGCCGCCTCCAGCTGCTCGATGGCGGGCAGGTCCAGATGGTTCGTCGGCTCGTCGAGCACCAGGAGGTTGACGCCCCGGCCCTGGAGCAGGGCGAGGGCGGCGCGGGTGCGCTCACCCGGGGACAGGCTGGTCGCGGGGCGCATCACGTGGTCGGCGCGGAGGCCGAACTTGGCGAGCAGGGTGCGGACTTCGGCCGGTTCCGTGTCGGGCACGGCCGCGCAGAACGCGTCCAGCAGCGACTGCGCGCCGAGGAACAGCTTGCGGGCCTGGTCCACTTCGCCGACGACGACGCCCGAACCGAGCGTGGCGTTCCCGGAGTCCAGCGGCAGCCGCTCCAACAGGGCGGCCAGCAGCGTGGACTTGCCGGCGCCGTTGGCCCCGGTGATGGCGACCCGGTCCGCCCAGTCGATCTGGAGCGAGGCGGGTCCGAAGGAGAAGTCGCCGCGCGCCACTCGGGCGTCGCGCAGGGTCGCGACGACGGATCCGGAGCGCGGGGCGGAGGCGATCTCCATGCGCAGCTCCCACTCCTTGCGCGGTTCCTCGACGACGTCGAGGCGTTCGATCATGCGCTGGGTCTGCCGGGCCTTCGCGGCCTGTTTCTCGCTGGCCTCGCTGCGGGCGTTGCGGCCGAGCTTGTCGCCGTCGGTGGCCTTGCGGCGGGCGTTCTTGACGCCCTTGTCCATCCAGGAGCGCTGCATGTGGCCGCGCGCTTCTAGGGACGCCTTCTTGTCGGCGTACTCCTCGAAGCCCTCGCGGGCGTGTCGGCGGGCGGTCTCCCGCTCCTCCAGGTAGGCCGCGTAGCCACCGCCGTACAGGTTGATCTGCTGCTGGGCGAGGTCCAGCTCCAGCACCTTGGTGACCGTGCGCATCAGGAACTCGCGGTCGTGGCTGATGACGACGGTGCCCGCGCGCAGGCCGGACACGAAGCGCTCCAGGCGCTCCAGGCCGTCGAGGTCGAGGTCGTTGGTGGGTTCGTCCAGCAGGAAGACGTCGTAGCGGGAGAGGAGCAGCGAGGCGAGTCCGGCGCGCGCGGCCTGTCCACCGGAGAGCGCGGTCATGGGCCGGTCGAGGCCCACGGTCAGGCCCAGTTCGGCGGCGACCTGCTCGGCCCGCTCCTCCAGGTCCGCGCCGCCGAGGGCGAGCCAGCGCTCCAGGGACTCGGAGTACGCGTCGTCCGCGCCCGGGGCGCCGGCGACCAGGGCCTCGGTCGCCTCGTCCATCGTGCGCTGGGCGTCGGCGACGCCGGTGCGGCGGGCCAGGAACGCGGACACCGTCTCGCCGTCGCGGCGCTCGGGCTCCTGGGGGAGGTGGCCGACGGTGGCGGTGGGCGGGGAGAGCCGCAGCTCGCCCTCCTCCGGGCGGTCGAGTCCGGCGAGCAGCCGGAGCAGGGAGGATTTGCCGGCGCCGTTGACTCCGACGAGACCGATCACGTCCCCCGGGGCGACGACGAGGTCGAGCCCGGCGAAGAGCGTGCGGTCGCCGTGTCCGGCGGCGAGGTCCTTGGCGACGAGAGTGGCAGTCATCAGGGTGCCGATCCTAATCGCCGGCGCTCCATGCCCGTCGCCCTGTGCCCCTGGCCTCGGGTTTCCGGTTTCGGTTAGCGTCCGGGCAGCGACGGACGCGTACCGAGGGGACAGGGGTGACCGTGATGGCGGATGTGATCGTGGTGGGCGGCGGGGTCATCGGTCTGACCACCGCCGTGACGCTGGCGGAGCGCGGGCTGCGGGTGCGGGTCTGGTCGCGCGATCCGGCCGGGGCGACGACGTCTGCCGTGGCGGGGGCCCTGTGGTGGCCGTACCGGATCGAGCCGGCGGAGCGGGTGGGCGACTGGTCGCTGGCGACGCTGGCGGTCTACGAGGAGCTGTCGGGCGCCCCGGAGGAGACCGGCGTACGGCGGGTGGCGGGGCTGCACGGCGGGGAGCGGCTCGCGGCGCTGGGCGACTGGTCGGCCGGGCTGAAGGACGCCGTGGAGGTGCCCGAAGGGCTGCGGGTGACCTTGCCGCTGCTGGACATGCCCGTCCATCTGGCGTGGCTGGAGCGGCGGCTCGCGGCCGCGGGCGGCGCGGTGGAGCGGCGGGCGGTGACGGGGTTCGGCGAGGCGGCGGAGCGGAGCCCGGTGGTGGTGAACTGCACGGGGCTCGGGGCGCGCGAGCTGGTGCCCGACGCCGGGGTGCGGCCGGTGCGGGGACAGTTGGTCGCGGTGGAGAATCCGGGGATCGAGGAGTGGTACACCGAGGCGGATCCGGCGTCGGCGGCGACGACGTACTTCTTCCCTCAGCCGGGCCGCCTGGTGCTGGGCGGTACGGCCGAGGCGGACGATCCGCGCACCGAGCCCGACCCGGGGACGGCGCGGGAGATCGTGGCGCGGTGTGCGCGGATCCGGCCGGAGATCGCCGGGGCCCGGGTGCTCGGGCACCGGGTGGGGCTGCGGCCGGCGCGGGAGGCCGGGGTGCGGATCGAGGCGGAGGCGCTGCCGGGCGGCGGTCTGCTGGTGCACAACTACGGGCACGGGGGCGCGGGCGTGACCGTGGCCTGGGGGTGCGCGCGGGCGGCGGCGGCGCTGGTGGGCTGACCGGGGCGCGCCGGGTGGTGCACGGGCCCGCCGGGAGCGGGCCCGCCCGGGTGGGACACGACGTACCGGAGCCCGCGGCCTGTCGGCGGTCGCGGGCTCCGGTTCGGGTAGGGAACGGACGGGCGGTTCCCCGGTCAGTCGGAGGGGCGCTTCTCCGTGGCCGTGGAGCCCGATCCGGTGGCGTCGGGCTTGTGGCGCTCGTCCGTGATGGTCGTGGTCCCGGGGCCGATGCGGATCTCGAAGTCGCCGTCGTACTTGGCGTGCCCCTCGATCACCGCGGACTCGACCGCCTCCACGCCGAACTCCTGGCGGACGATCTGCGGGTCCCTGCGCAGGTCCCGCATCAGGGCCACGCACATGCCGATCATGACGAGGGCGAAGGGGGCGGCCACCAGGATGGTGAGGTTCTGCAGCCCTTGGAGGGCGTTCTCCTCGCCGTCGCCGATGAGCAGCATGATCGCGGCCACGGCCCCGGTCACGACGCCCCAGAAGATCACGACCCACTTGCCCGGTTCGAGGACGCCCTTCTGGGAGAGGGTGCCCATGACGATGGAGGCGGCGTCGGCTCCGGAGACGAAGAAGATGCCGACCAGGACCATCACCAGAATGCTCGTGAACGTGGCGATCGGGAACTCCTGGAGGACGCCGAACAGCTGCGCCTCGGGGGTTTCGGCGCCGCCGAGCTTCCCGGCCTCGTCCAGCTTCATGGCCGAGCCGCCGAAGACGGCGAACCAGATCAGGCTGACCGTGCTGGGCACCAGGATGACGCCGCCGACGAACTGACGGATCGTGCGTCCGCGGCTGATCCGGGCGATGAACATGCCGACGAAGGGCGTCCAGGAGATCCACCAGGCCCAGTAGAAGACGGTCCAGCTGCCGAGCCAGTCGGCCACGTCACCGCCGCCGGTCGCCTCGGTGCGTCCGGCGAGCTGCCCCAGGTCGGTGATGTACGCGCCGAGGGAGGTGGGCACCAGGTCGAGCACGAAGATCGTGGGACCGGCGATGAAGACGAACACGATGAGCAGGAGGGCCAGCACCATGTTGATGTTGGACAGCCACTGGATGCCCTTCTCGACGCCCGAGACCGCGGAGGCGACGAAGGCGACGGTCAGCACGGCGATGACGGTGACGAGCAGTCCGGTGCCCGCCTTCTCCAGCCAGTCCAGTTCCTGGATGCCGCTGCCGATCTGGAGCGCTCCGAGGCCGAGGGAGGCCGCGGAGCCGAACAGGGTGGCGAAGATGGCCAGGATGTCGATGACGCGGCCGACGCCGCCGTAGGCATGACGCTTGCCGATCAGCGGTTCGAAGACCGCGCTGATCGTCTGCCGCCTGCGCATCCGGTAGGCGCTGTAGGCGATGGCGAGCCCGACCACGGCGTAGATGGCCCAGGGGTGCAGCGTCCAGTGGAAGAGCGTGGTGGCCATCGCCGTCTGCATGGCCTCGGCCGAGTCGGCGGGGTCGGTGCCCGGCGGCGGGGTCCGGAAGTGTGCGAGGGGCTCGGCGACGCCCCAGAACATCAGCCCGATGCCCATACCGGCGCTGAACATCATCGCGATCCAGGAGATGGTCCGGAACTCCGGCTTCTCGCCCTCCTGGCCGAGGCAGATCTTTCCGTACCGGCTGACGGCCAGCCACAGGGCGAAGATGACGAAGGCGGACGCGGCCAGTATGAAGGCCCATCCACCGTTGTGGATCAGCCCGGTGAGCAGCTTCCCGGAAACGGTCTCCAGGGAGTCGGTGGCGGTCGCGCCCCAGACGACGAAGGCGAGGGTGAGCACCGCCGTGACACCGAACACCACCCGGTCGGTGGTCGGGGTCCTGGTACTGAGCGGTTCGGGGGGAAGGTCCGCCGTGACCGACAGCACTTCCCGCCCGTCCGTTGTCTGGTCGTCCTGGGACACTAATGGCACCTTTCACCGAGTCTGAAAAACGCTCTCCGTAGGCAGTACCACACCTGCCCCGGATCTCGAAGGATCAACAAGCAGTTCTGGCTTGACCGTTTGTGAGGTGATATGTCGCCCGCTGATCGAGAAGCAGCGGAATCAGGCGTCGAGCCGACTGACGCAAGGGCACAAACGCGCCACTCTCCTCCGGCCGGGCCGAGACGCCGTGCAGGGCCAGTTCGTCCTTCACCGCCGCGTACTGGGACGCGTCGAGCCGGTAGCCGCACGGTGGGTCGGTGAGGACCTCCGCCGGCTCGGCCGGGTCGTTGTCGGCGCCGCCGAGGTACACGGGCCCCCGGTCGGCGAGGCCGGTCAGGCGCGCGAGGGCGGTGGCCGTCCGGAGCCGGGCGCGCTGCTCGTCGGTGAAGGCGAAGAGACCCCCGAGCGCCGTCTGCTGGGAGTGGACCCGGCGCCGGTGGTTGAGCGCCTGATCGTCCTTCTCCGCGTCGCTCAGCGCGTCGATCCGGGACTCGATGAGCAGGCCGACGGCGTGTTTGAGGCCGGAGGTGTTGCGCAGGATGCGTTCCTGACCGTCGCCGGCGACCTGCTTGACGGGCTCCCCGGTGGCCGGGTCGGTCCAGATGCCGTAGTGGCCGTTGCTGTAGCCGCCCGCCGTCGCGGCGGGGCGGACGTACCGCTCGGAGAGGGTGCGCGAGACGTCGTGGACCCGGTCGTCGACGTTGAGATTCCGCGGCCACAGCGCGAACAGGTCCTTGTCGTAGTACGGCGGGGTCGCGCCGTACTCGTGCAAGTCGTAGATCACCTGGGGCCGTTCGTCGCGTACGACGGTGGCGACGGCCCGCGCCTCGGCGGTCTCCAGGGCGATGTGGTCGCGGTTGACGTCGACCCCGTCGGCGTTGCCGCGGGTGTCGGCGGCGCGTCCGTCGGGGTTGGCCGTGGGCAGCACCAGCAGGGTCGTGCGGGCCAGGAAGGCGCGGGTCGCCCGGTCCTCGGCGAACGCCAGGTCACGGATGGTGGTCAGACAGGCCTCGCGCCCGGCGGGCTCGTCCCCGTGCTGGCTGCAGATCAGGAGCACCGTGGTGGCCCCGGGGCGTTCCTGGCCGACGCGTACGAGGCGCAGGGGGCGGCCCTGACCGGTGGTTCCGACGCGGTCCACGGAGACCCGGTCGCTCCCCCGGTCCACCGCGGCGAGGAAGGACCGCTCCTCCGCCTCGCCGGTCCAGCGGGCCCCCTCGCTCGTCTCGAACCCGGTGCGCGGCGGGCGGTGGGCGGCCTCGGCGGGCGCGATGGCGAGCGGGAGGGCCAGTCCGGCGAGTGCCGCCGCCACGGCCGTCCGGCGCAGCGCTCTCGCCCCGCGGCGCGCGGACGCCGACCGCGGCCGGGCGGGGCCGGCGACCGGCGCGAGCCACGGGTGCGGGCTGAGCAGGCGGAGCGCGCGAGAGATGCGAGGGGTCATCAGCGGCCTCCGGAACATGGGGGGGCGGGCGCCGTGACGCCCGTCCGGCTGTCGGCAATGTGCGGACGTTACCCCGGTCAACTCCTGGGCAACAGGGGTTGATCACTGCTGTCGTGCGGGCCGTCCGTGACGACGGAATGGCGATCGTGTGACAGAGGCGCCCGGAACGGCACGTCCTGCTCCGCCCCGTGCATAGCCTCATGAAGACCGGTCGGAAGATCATCCGACCCGACCATGTGGAGTGTGCGTGCACCGCAGATTCATCGTCCCCGGCGCACTGGCGGCCACCCTTCTGCTGGCGATCCCGGCAGTGGCCTCACCGGGCACCGTGGGCGCCCCGGGTATCGGCGACCCCTACTACCCGGCCGCCGGAAACGGTGGCTACGACGTGTCCCACTACGACCTGCGGCTGAAGTACCGGCCGACGACCGACCTGCTGGAGGGCACGGCGACGATCCTCGCCACCACCACGCAGGAGCTGTCCCGCTTCAACCTCGACTTCGGACTCGACGTCTCCGAGGTGCGGGTGAACGGCAGGACGGCCCGTTTCGCCACGAGCGGCGACCACGAACTGGAGGTCACCCCGGCGGCTCCCCTGACAAAGGGCAAGGACATCTCCGTCGTCGTCCGGTACGCCGGGAAGCCTTCCGAGCTGAAGATCAACGGCTGGACCGCCTGGGCCCGGACCCCGGACGGCGGGGTCGCGGCGCAGGAGCCGGAGTCGGCCGTGTGGTGGTACCCGAGCAACGACCACCCCCTGGACAAGGCGACCTACGACGTGTCGGTCTCCGTTCCGGACGGCACTCAGGCGATCAGCAACGGGGTGCTCCAGTCGCAGAGTTCGAAGCTCGGCTGGACCCGCTTCAACTGGCGCTCCGACAAGCCGCAGGCGACCTATCTGACGACGCTCGCCATCGGCAGGTTCGACATCACGACCGACAGGACGGCGGACGGCCTGCCGGTCCTGAACGCCTACAGCAAGGACCTGGGAGCCAACGCCGGTGCGGCCCGCGCCAGCATCGAACGGACCACCGAGGTCGCGGAGTGGCTGACCGGGGTGTTCGGCCCCTACCCGTTCAACGCGCTGGGCGGCTACGTGCCGAACGTGACGAGCGGCTTCGCCCTGGAGACCCAGACCAGGCCCTTCTACAGCCCCAAGCAGTTCGCGGGCGGCGCCAACGTATCGGTCGTCGTCCACGAGCTGGCCCACCAGTGGTACGGCGACAGCGTCTCCGTCGACGGCTGGAAGGACATCTGGATCAACGAGGGCTTCGCCCGCTACAGCCAGTGGCTCTGGTCGGAGAAGGAGGGCGAGGGCACCACGCGGGAGCTGGCGGACTACACCTACGCCCAGCACCCGGCCGACGACCCGTTCTGGAAGGTGAAGCCGGGCGACCCGGGCCCGGACAAGCAGTTCGACATCGCCGTCTACGACCGGGGCGCGCTGGCCCTCCAGGCGCTGCGCAACGAGGTCGGCGACGCCGCCTTCTTCGAGCTGCTGAAGGGCTGGCCGGCCGAGCACGCGTACGGCAACGCGAACGTCGGCGACTTCGTCCGGTACGCGGAGCGGGTCTCGGGCAGGCCGCTCGCCGCGCTCTTCGACACCTGGCTGTACCGGCCGTCGCGCCCCGCGCTTCCGGCGGCGGCCGACGCGGGGGTCGCCGAGGGCGCGCTGTCGGCTCGGACGGCGGCGCGGGTCGAGCGCCCCGCCTCCTGGCAGAAGATCGCGGCGACGAACACCGTGCACGACCACGGTGACCACGGTGATGGGGCCGGCCGGGAGCCCCCGGGCCACGACCACCGCTGACCTGT
Organism: Streptomyces sp. McG3; assembly: GCF_018619185.1. GTDB lineage: Bacteria > Actinomycetota > Actinomycetes > Streptomycetales > Streptomycetaceae > Streptomyces. The sequence continues at coordinate 72,162 of NZ_JAAXYC010000006.1, forward strand.
CCCGGGGCGTCGGAGCGGCGGGCGTTCAGCCGTTCCGACGCGCCTCGGCGGCGCGGGCGCCCCGTCCCGCCGTACGCGACGCGGCGCGGGCCGCTCGCGCCCGGGGCAGATAGCGCAGCCGCTCCGGGAGGACGGGGACGACGACCCGCAGCACCGCGCACATCCGGCGCAGCCGCTTCTCCTGGTCCGGGGTCCACGGCAGGCCGATGGCCATGCGGGCGTCGGGCGGCATGAGCCCGATGGTGACGAACCGGCGGAAGCGGGCCAGCGGCGGCAGCAGCACCGGCCACAGCGCCCGCAGCAGGAGCCGGAGCGGCCACGGCCCCCGGTCCGGCGGCGGGACGGGCTGGTCGGTGGCGAGGAGTTCCCGGACGACGGCGGTCGCCTCGATCTCCCCCGCGAGCATCTTCTCCCAGTACGGCCAGAAGTCCTCGATGGTCCGGGGCATGTCCCGGTCGTGGATGCCCAGGATCCGGCCGACCTGGAGCCACTCCGCGTACAGGGCACGCTCCTGGGCGGGACTCATCGGGCGGATCAGATACCGGGCCGCGTGCTGGTAGACGGGGAAGCCGGTGGCGTGGACCCAGGCGTAGTTGGCGGGCGTCAGGGCGTGGTAGCGGCGGCCGCGGGTGTCGGTCCCCTGGATGGTGCGGTGCAGGACCCGCAGCCTGCGGCCCTCCGCCGCGGCCTCCGCGCCGCCGTAGACCCAGAGCTGGAGCGAGCGCAGCGAACGTTCACCGCGCCCCCAGGGATCCGTACGGAAGACGGAGTGCTCGTCGACGCCGGCGCCGACGGCCGGGTGGGCGACCTGAAGGGTGAGGGCGGCGGGCAGCATCAGCAGGGCGCGGATGTCCCCGGACAGGCTCCACAGCACCCCGCCGGGCGGAGGCGGCTCGGGTTTCTTCGCGTCGGTCGCGCTGCTCATCGGTGCTCCCGCGGTCCCGGCGGGCCTGCCGTGCGCTGCCCGTCCCCTGTCCCTCTCCTCCATGATCCCTCGCCCCCGGGAGAACCCCTGGGGCGGGGTCGGGGGCCGCCGACGGCCCGGTCAGTCGTGGTCGTACACCGTCACCGGCAGGCCGGCGGATATCAGGCGTCGCTCGATCAGCGGCTCGATCCTGGTCCACTTGCCGCCCGCGAGCCCGCAGCCGATCCGGGGCATATGGACCGAGGCCCCCAGCTCGCCCGCCTCGAGGGCCACCGCGCCGAGCGCCGTGTCGATCGCCTCGTACCGCACGGGCACCCCCTTGCTACCGGTGCGCATGCCCCGCTGGCCGATCATGTTGGCCACCCAGAGGTAGGGCCCCACCCGCACGAACTGCGCCGCGCCCAGGGCGAAGCCGTTGCCCGCGCGCTCCCGGTGCCAGCGCCGGTAGGCGGCTTCGGGCTCCGGCCAGCGGCGGGAGAGGGCCAGGACGAAACCCTTGCCCCAGCCGCCCAGGTCGTTGCAGACGTGGACGATCAGCTTGACGCCCTTGCCCTGCGGCGCGGTGGCGTCCCCCCGTACGTAAGTGATCTCCGGCATGACCTCACCGTACGGGCCGCCACTGACAACGGGCCCGGGGTGGACGGCGGGGCGATGGTGCCGGAGACTTTCACAGTGTTGGTGAGACACCAGCACTGTCCGATACGCGGATCCGACCGGCGGGGAGCATTGATGGCGACGGGGACCGACGAGCCGACGCTCACGGTGGACGAGCTGGCGGCGCGGGCCGGTGTCACCGTGCGCACCGTGCGGTTCTACAGCACCCGGGGCCTGCTGCCGCCCCCGGTCATCGGGCCCCGCAGGGTCGGACACTACGGGCCGGACCATCTCGCGCGGCTCGCGCTGATCGAGGAGCTCCAGCAGCAGGGCATGACGCTGGCGGCGATCGAACGCTATCTGGAACAGCTGCCGCCCGACCTGAGCGCCCACGATCTGGCGATCCACCGGGCGCTGGTCGCGTCCTGGGCGCCGGACCGGACCGAGGACTTCTCGCGGGCCGAGCTGGAGCGGCGGGCCGGGCGGGTGCTGTCGGAGGCGGATGTGGAGCGGCTGGCGGCGATGGGGGTGCTGGTCCGGCCGCAGGAGGACGGCGGCGCGTACCGGGTGGATCCGGGGCTGCTGCGGCTCGGGGTGGAGCTGCTGGACGTGCCGATCGCGCACGAGACGATCCTGGCGGCGCGGACCGTTCTGCTGGAGCACACCCGCTCGGCCGCCCAGGAGATGACCCGGCTGTTCCGGGACGAGGTGTGGAACCCCTATCGGGAGCGTGAGGGCGACCCGGAGCATGTGGCGGCGATGAAGTCGCTGTCCGCCGATATGCAACCGATCGTGGTGCAGGCGCTGGTGACGGCGTTTCAGCGATCGTTGAAGGAGGAGCTGCGGGCCGCGTTCACCGCCGAGTGACGGTGAACGCGGCGCGCGAGCGCGTCAGTCGTGGAAGGTCTCGCCCTTCTCCGCCTTCTCCACCAGCAGCGCGGGCGGCAGGAAGCGGTCGCCGTAACGCTCGGCGAGTTCCCGGGCGCGGGCCACGAAGCCGGGCAGGCCGCCCTCGTACCCGTTGATGTACTGGAGGACGCCGCCGGTCCACGGCGGGAAGCCGATGCCCATGATGGAGCCGATGTTGGCGTCGGCGACGGAGACGAGGACGTCCTCCTCCAGGCAGCGGACACTGTCCAGGGCCTCGGAGAAGAGCATCCTCTCCTTCATGTCCTCGAAGGGGACGTCCGCGTCGGGCTGCGCGAAGTGCTCGCGCAGTCCGGGCCAGAGACCGGCCCGCCTGCCGTCCTCGTCGTAGTCGTAGAAGCCCGCTCCCCCGCTGCGTCCCGGGCGGCCGAACTCGTCGACCATGCGGTCGATGACCTCGTCGGAGGGGTGGCCGGGCCAGCTGCCGCCGGCCTCCTCCACCGCGCGCTTCGTCTCGTCGCGGATCTTGCGCGGCAGGGTCAGGGTCAGCTCGTCCATCAGGGAGAGCACCTTGGCCGGATAGCCGGACTGGGCGGCGGCCTGCTCGATCGACGCGGGCTCGACGCCCTCGCCGATCATGGCGACGCCCTCGTTGATGAACTGGCCGATGACGCGCGAGGTGAAGAAGCCGCGCGAGTCGTTGACGACGATCGGCGTCTTCTTGATGCGTCGTACGAGGTCGAAGGCGCGGGCGAGCGCCTCGTCGCCGGTGCGCTCGCCCTTGATGATCTCGACGAGTGGCATCTTGTCGACGGGCGAGAAGAAGTGCAGCCCGATGAAGTCGTCGGGGCGCGAGACGCCTTCGGCGAGGGCCGTGATCGGGAGGGTGGAGGTGTTGGAGCAGAGCAGCGCGTCCGGCTCGATGACGTCCTGGATCTCCTGGAACACCTTGTGCTTGAGGGCGGTGTCCTCGAAGACGGCCTCGATCACCGCGTCGCAGCCCGCGAGGTCGGCCGCGTCGCCGGTGGGGGTGATCCGGGCCAGCAGCTCGTCGCGCTCCGCCTCGGTCGTACGGCCCCGGGAGAGGGCCTTGGCGAGCGGCTTCTCGCTGTACGCCTTGCCCTTGGCGGCCGCATCGGTGGAGACGTCCTTGAGGACGACCTCGATCCCGGCCTTGGCGCAGGAGTAGGCGATGCCCGCGCCCATCATCCCGGCGCCGAGGACGGCGACCTTGCGGACGGGCCGCTCGGGGATGCCCCCCGGGCGGTTGGCGCCGGAGTTGACGGCCTGGAGGTCGAAGAAGAACGCCTGGATCATGTTCTTGGAGACCTGGCCGGTGACCAGCTCGGTGAAGTACCGGGCCTCGATGGTCAGGGCGGTCTCGAAGTCGACCTGGGAGCCCTCGACGGCCGCCGCCAGGATGTTGCGCGGCGCGGGCATCGGCGCGCCCGCGAGCTGCTTCTTCAGGTTGGCCGGGAAGGCGGGCAGATTGGCGGCGAATCGCGGGTTGGACGGGGTGCCGCCGGGGATCTTGTAGCCCTTGACGTCCCAGGGCTGCCGGGACTCGGGGTTCGCGTCGATGAAGGCGCGGGCCTTCTCGGTCATCTCCTCGGGGGTGGCGGCGACTTCGTGGACGAGGCCGTTCTCCAGGGCACGCCGCGGCGGGTACTGGGTGCCCTGGAGCAGCACCTTGAGCAGGGCGTCGGCGATGCCCATGAGGCGTACGGTCCGGGTGACGCCGCCGCCCGCCGGGAGCAGGCCGAGGGTGACCTCGGGCAGGCCGATGCGGGAGCCGGGGGCGTCGAGGGCGACGCGGTGGTGGCAGGCGAGCGCGATCTCGTAACCGCCGCCGAGGGCCGCCCCGTTGATGGCGGCGACGACGGGCTTGCCGAGGGTCTCGATGCGGCGGAGCGAGGCCTTGATGGCGTTGCCGGCGTCGAAGGCGTCCTGGGCGTTCTCCGGGCCGACCTTGATCATGTCCTTGAGGTCGCCGCCGGCGAAGAAGGTCTTCTTCGCGGAGGTGTAGATGATGCCGCGGATGGAGTCCTTCTCGGCCTCGGCGCGGTCGGCGACGGCCGCGATGGAGTCCTTGAAGGCCTGGTTCATCGTGTTGGCGGACTGGTTCGGGTCGTCGAGGACGAGGGTGACGACGCCGGTCTCGTCCTGTTCCCAGCGGATGGTCGTGCTCTCGGTCATGTCGGTGTCTTCTCCGTAAGCGGGTGGGGCCGGGCCCTGGAAGGTCAGATGCGTTCGACGACGGTGGCGATGCCCATGCCGCCGCCGACGCAGAGGGTGACCAGGCCGAACCGCTGGTCGCGGCGCTCCAGTTCGTCGATGACGGTGCCGAGGATCATCGCGCCGGTCGCGCCGAGGGGGTGGCCGAGGGCGATCGCGCCGCCGTTGACGTTGACCTTGTCCAGGGAGAGGCCCATGTCCTTGACGAAGCGCAGGACGACTCCGGCGAAGGCTTCGTTGATCTCGACGAGGTCGATGTCGTCGATGGTCAGCCCCGCCTTGGCGAGCGCCTTGCGGGTGGCGGGGGCGGGGCCGGTGAGCATGATGGTGGGCTCGGAGCCGGAGACGGCGGCGGAGACGATACGGGCGCGCGGGGTCATGCCGTAGCGCTCACCGACCTCCTGGGAGCCGATGGCGACGAGCGACGCGCCGTCCACGATGCCGGAGGAGTTGCCCGCGTGGTGGACGTGGTCGATCTTCTCGACCCAGTGGTACTTCTGGAGGGCCACCGCGTCGAAGCCGCCCATCTCGCCGATGCCCGCGAAGGAGGGCTTGAGACCGGCGAGGGAGTCGGCGGTGGTCCCGGGGCGCAGGTGTTCGTCGTGGTCGAGGACGAGGAGGCCGTTGCGGTCCCTGACGGGGACGACGGAGCGGGCGAAACGGCCGTCCTTCCAGGCGGCGGCGGCACGTTCCTGGGAGAGCGCGGCGTACTCGTCGACGTCGCGGCGGCTGAAGCCCTCGATGGTGGCGATGAGGTCGGCGCCGATGCCCTGCGGGGCGAAGCCGGTCTCGAAGCTGGTCATCGGGTCCATGGCCCAGGCCCCGCCGTCGGAGCCCATCGGCACCCGGGACATCGACTCGACGCCACCGGCGAGGACGAGGTCCTCCCAGCCGGAGCGGACCTTGGCGGCGGCCAGGTTGACCGCTTCCAGGCCCGAGGCACAGAAGCGGTTCTCCTGGACCCCGGCGACGGAGTCGGGCAGGCCGGCCGCGATGGCGGCGATACGGGCGATGTCGGAGCCCTGGTCGCCGAGCGGGCTGACCACGCCGAGCACGATGTCGTCGATGGCGGCCGGGTCGAGGTCCGGGAAGCGGCCCCGGATCTCGTGGATGAGGCCGACGACCAGGTCGATCGGCTTGGTGCCGTGCAGGGCGCCGTTGGCCTTGCCGCGGCCGCGCGGGGTGCGGATCGCGTCGTAGACGAATGCTTCGGTACTCAAGACAGCTGCCTTTCGAGGGTGGTTGTCGGCCCGGTGAGGGGCGGCTCGGGCCGCCCGGTGAGGGGCGGCTCAGGCGAGCAGCGAGCGACCGATGATCTCCTTCATGATCTCGGTCGTGCCGCCGTAGATGGTCTGGATACGGCCGTCGGTGAACGCCTTGGCGACCTTGTATTCGCTCATGTAGCCGTAGCCTCCGTGGAGTTGGAGGCAGCGGTCGGCGACGCGCTTCTGCAGTTCGGTGGCCCACCACTTGGCCATGGAGGCGTGGACGGCGTCCAGGACGCCGTCGGAGTGGTCGACGATGCACCGGTCGAGGAAGGCCCGGGTGACGGCGCACTCGGTGGCCATCTCGGCGATCTCGAAGCGGATGTGCTGGAGCTTGGAGAGCGGGCGTCCGAAGGCCTCGCGCTCCTTGACGTACCGGGTGGTGATCTCCAGCAGGTGCTCGGCGGCGGCGATCCCCGCGACCGCTATGCCCATGCGCTCCTGGGCCAGGTTGGTCATCAGGTGGATGAACGCGCCGTCGAGTTCACCGAGGAGGTTCTCCTTGGGGACGCGGACGTCGTCGAAGAACAACTCGGCGGTGTCCTGGGACTTCTGGCCGATCTTGTCGAGGTTGCGGCCCCGCTCGAAGCCCTCCGCCCCGCGTTCGACGACGATCAGCGAGAGGCCCTTGGCCCCGCCGTCGGGGGTGGTCTTCGCGACGACGACGACCAGGTCGGCGAGGATGCCGTTGGAGATGAAGGTCTTGGAGCCGTTGAGCAGCCAGTGGTCGCCCCGGTCCTCGGCGGTGGTGCGGATGCCCTGGAGGTCGGAGCCCGCGCCGGGCTCGGTCATCGCGATCGCGGTGATGGTCTCGCCGGAGCAGAAGCCGGGGAGCCAGCGCCGCTTCTGCTCGTCGGTGGCCAGCCCGGTGAGGTAGGGGCCGATGATGTCGTTGTGCAGGCCGATCGCGAGTCCGGGGGCCCCGGCCCGGGTGAACTCCTCGGCGAGGACGGCGCTGTAGCGGAAGTCGTCGCTGCCGCCGCCTCCGTACTCCTCCGGGACGGCGAGCCCCAGCAGTCCCGCGCGTCCGGCGGCGAGCCAGGCGTCCCGGGAGACGATGCCGTCCTGCTCCCACTGCTCGTAGTACGGGAGGACCTCCTTGGCCAGGAAGGCCCGGACGGTCTCGCGGAAGGCGTCGTGCTCCTCGGTGAAGATCTGCCGTTGCACGGGGGCTCCTAGTAGGTGGTGTCGGTCGATTCGGCGGGCCGCAGCGCGGGGACGTCCCAGTCGGCTGCGACGGCGGCCGTGTCGGCGCCGGGCAGGGCGGGCCCGCCGCGTACGGAGACGGGGGTTGCCG
>NZ_JAAXYC010000070.1 GCF_018619185.1 Streptomyces sp. McG3
GCCCCCGCCCGTGCGGCCACACGCTCCCCGGCGCCCCGGAGCACGGGGTACGCGCGGCGTGACGGGCGACGGGACGGGCCAGGGAGGTGTCCGCCGGACACCCCCTAGGCTGGTGGTATGAGTACGACACGCACGCGGGGCACGGTCCGAGGGCTGCCGGAGTGGGACCGCTGCGCGGTCATGGGCGTCGTCAACGTGACGCCCGACTCCTTCTCCGACGGTGGCCGCTGGTTCGACACCACGGCCGCGGTCAAGCACGGTCTGCACCTGGTGTCCGAGGGCGCGGACCTGGTGGACGTGGGCGGTGAGTCGACCCGTCCCGGCGCCAGCCGGGTGGACGAGGCCGAGGAGCTGCGCAGGGTCGTCCCGGTCGTGCGGGGGCTGGCCTCCGAGGGCGTCACCGTCTCCGTGGACACCATGCGCGCGCGCGTAGCCGAGCAGGCCGTCGCCGCCGGGGCCGCCCTGGTCAACGACGTCAGCGGCGGCCTCGCCGACCCGGACATGATCCCGGCCGTCGCCGCCGCCGAGGTCCCGTTCGTCGTGATGCACTGGCGCGGCTTCAGCGAGTCGATGAACAGCCGCGCGGTGTACGAGGACGTGGTCGCCGAGGTCCTCGACGAGCTCCGGCAGCGGATGGACGCCGTGGTCGCGGGCGGCGTCGACCCCGAGCGCATCGTGATCGATCCCGGCCTCGGCTTCGCGAAGGACGCCGCCCACGACCTGTCGCTCGTCGCGCACCTGGCTGGCCTCCACACGCTGGGCCGCCCGCTGCTGGTGGCCGCCTCCCGCAAACGTTTCCTCGGGCACGTCCTGGCCGGGCCCGGCTCGGCCCCGCCGCCCGCCCGCGAACGCGACGCGGCGACCGCGGCGATCTCCGCGCTGTCCGCGTCGGCCGGAGCCTGGGCGGTCCGGGTCCACGAGGTAGGGGCCACCGCCGACGCCGTCCGCGTCGCCCGCGCGGTCGAGGGAGCCGCGTGAACGAGGAACACGCACAGGCCGCCGCCGACATCGCGGAGGTCGAGGCCGCCAACACCGCCTTCTACGAGGCGCTGGAACGCGGCGACCACGACGAGCTCTCCGACCGGTGGCTGCCGGGCGAGGACCTCACCGTCTCCTGCGTCCACCCCGGCTGGCCGGTGCTCACGGGGCGCGGTGACGTACTGCGCAGCTACGCCCTGATCATGGCGAACACCGAGTACATCCAGTTCTTCCTCACCGACGTCAACATCGCGATGACGGAGGACACCGCCCTGGTCACCTGCACCGAGAACATCCTCAGCGGCGGCCCCGCCGAGGAGGGCAACGCGCTGGGCCCGCTCGTGGGCCAGCTGGTCGTCGCCACGAACGTGTTCCGGCGCACCGCCGACGGCTGGAAGCTCTGGTCCCACCACGGGTCGCCCGTCCTGACCGAATCCGATGAGGACGACGACGAGGAAACACCCTCCTGAGTGGGACCGGGGCCCGTAGGGGTTGGAACCGATGACCACCGGGTATGGGCGGCTACCAGCCCGGTGAGGCGCTGTCCATGGCCCCCACGGGCGAGCACTGCCGGTGCTCGCAGGTAGATTCGAAAGAAGGCACCTCGCCGCCCGCACGCGGCCGGGTGCCTCTCGACCAACGACAGCAGGAGTGATTCGCGTGGATCGTGTCGCGCTGCGCGGCCTCAAGGCCCGTGGGCACCACGGTGTCTTCCCCCGGGAGCGGGAAGAGGGCCAGACCTTCATCGTCGACCTGGTGCTCGGCCTCGACACCCGCCCCGCGGCAGCCACCGACGACCTGGCCCGCACCGTGCACTACGGCGTGGTGGCCGAGGAGGTCGTCGACGTGGTCACCGGCGAACCGGTCGATCTGATCGAGACGCTCGCCGAACGCATCGCCCAGCAGTGCCTCAAGCACGAAGGCGTCCAGGAGGTCGAGGTCGTGGTGCACAAGCCGGACGCACCGATCACCGTCCCCTTCGACGACGTGACCATCACCATCACCCGGAGCCGAGCATGACTGCATTTTCCACCGAAGGGCAGAGCGACCCGACCGTACAGCCGGTTCCGACCGCCGTCGTCCGGCAGGTGGACGCCGCCGACGTCACGCTCTCCAACCCCAAGATGGCCGTGATCTCCCTCGGCTCCAACCTGGGCAACCGGCTGGAGACCCTCCAGGGGGCCGTCGACGCCCTGGAGGACACCCCGGGCCTCCGGGTCAAGGCCGTCTCCCCGGTGTACGAGACGGAGCCCTGGGGCGTCGAGGCGGATTCCCAGCCCTCGTACTTCAACGCCGTCATCCTCGTGAAGACGACGCTGCCCCCCGCCTCCCTGCTGGAGCGCGGCCAGGCCGTCGAGGAGGCCTTCGACCGGGTCCGCGAGGAGCGCTGGGGCCCGCGCACCATCGACGTCGACATCGTGGCGTACGCCGATGTCCTCTCCGACGACCCGGTGCTCACGCTCCCCCACCCGCGCGCCCACGAGCGGGCCTTCGTCCTGGCCCCCTGGCACGACATCGACCCCGAGGCCCAGCTGCCCGGCTCCGGCCCGGTGGCCCAGCTCCTCGCCGAGGTCGGCCGCGACAGCGTCCTGCCCCGCGCCGACCTGGAACTGCGCCTGCCGGAGTAATCGTTAGGCTCGACGGACGGTGGTCCGGCACACGGCCGGACCGGGCACAGGCGGCGCGAAGGGCGGCTCACTCGGTGAAGCAACTACGGCTCGGGGTACTGGCGGGCCTCTTCGCCGCCGCCGGTGTCCTCTCCTGGGGCGGGGCCCGCCTCTGGGACTCCCTCGGCACCCTGCCGAGCGTCCCGCTGGCCGCGTCGATCGTGCTCGCCGCGATCGCGGCGATCCTCCTCGCGACCGCCCTCTCCACCCGCACCCGCCTCCGCGCCCAGCGCGAGCGCCGCCCCGGCGCCAAGGGTGTCGAGCCCCTGTTCGCGGCGCGCGCGGTCGTCTTCGGCCAGGCGAGCGCCCTGGTGGCCGCCCTCGTCGCCGGAATGTACGGCGGGACCGGCGTCTTCCTCCTGAGCTACCTCGACATCCCACCCCGCCGCGACCAGGCCATCTACGCGGGCGCAGCGGTCGTGGCCGGCATCGCGGTCATCGCGGCCGCGCTCTTCCTGGAACGCGTCTGCCGCCTCCCGGAGGACGGCAACGACCACGACGGCACGGGCGCGGCAGCCGCGTAGGGCGGTCGCCGCGCCCGTATCGCGTGTTCCGGTGGCGTCAGCGCGCCATGATGAGGCTCATCGCCTCGGCGCGGGTCGCGGGGTCCCGGAGCTGGCCGCGGACGGCGGAGGTCAGGGTCTTCGCCCCGGGCTTGCGGATCCCGCGCATGGACATGCACATGTGCTCGCACTCGACGACGACGATGACTCCGCGCGGCTCCAGGATCGACATGAGGGATTCGGCGATCTGCGTCGTCAGCCTCTCCTGGACCTGCGGGCGACGGGCGTAGACGTCGACCAGCCGGGCCAGCTTCGACAGGCCGGTGATCTTGCCGGTGGTGGCCGGAATGTAGCCGACGTGCGCGACGCCCCTGAACGGCACCAGGTGATGTTCACATGTCGAGAACACCTCAATGTCCTTGACCAGCACCATTTCGTCGTGACCCAGATCGAACGTGGTCGTCAGGACATCCTCGGGCTCCTGGTAGAGGCCCGCGAATATCTCCTTGTACGCCCGCGCCACCCGCCCCGGCGTCTCCCGCAGGCCCTCGCGGTCCGGGTCCTCTCCGACGGCGATCAGCAGTTCGCGTACGGCCGCCTCGGCCCGCTTCTCGTCGAATTCGCCGATCGAGCCCTGGCCGTCCAACGTCACCGGGTCGGTCATCTGTGCCTCGTTCCTCTGTGCTGTCCCGTGCGCGGGTTCGCGCTCAGACCTCGCAGGCATACGGAAAAGCCGCGCCCCCACAGGCTAAAACCTGGGGGGCGCGGCATCCATTCCGGGACCGGGTCGGCCCCCGTGACGGGGGTCTCACCGGAGTCGGTCCAGGACCGGGCCCTAGCTCTCGGGACGCTCCTCGGGGATCGCCTCGGTGGACGGGGCGATGTCCTTCGTCAGGTCCGTCGGGGCGATCTCCGGCGGGGTGGCCGAGCCGTTGGCGACCGATGCGCCGTTGGTGAGGGCCAGCTCCTTGGGAGAGAGCACCGGGGGCCGCGTCGACGGGGTGCGTCGGGCGGATCCGGTCCATGCCGGCCGGGCGGGGCGCCGGACGAGCGGGGCGAAGATCTCCGCGATCTCGTCCTTGCCCAGCGTCTCCTTCTCCAGCAGTTCGAGCACCAGGGCGTCGAGGATGTCGCGGTTCTCGACGAGGATCTCCCACGCGTCGTTGTGGGCGGTCTCGATGAGCTTCTTGACCTCCTCGTCGACCAGAGCCGCGACCTCTTCCGAGTAGTCGCGCTGGTGGCCCATCTCGCGGCCCAGGAAGGGCTCCGAGTTGTCGCCGCCGAACTTGATCGCGCCGAGGCGCTCCGTCATGCCGTACTGCGTGACCATCGCGCGGGCCGTCGCCGTGGCCTTCTCGATGTCGTTCGCGGCGCCGGTCGTCGGATCGTGGAAGACCAGCTCCTCGGCCGCACGCCCACCCAGCATGTACGCCAGCTGGTCGAGCATCTCGTTGCGGGTCGTGGAGTACTTGTCCTCCTCCGGGAGCACCATCGTGTAACCGAGGGCGCGGCCGCGGGAGAGGATCGTGATCTTGTGGACCGGGTCCGACTGGGGGGAGGCCGCCGCGACCAGGGCGTGTCCGCCCTCGTGGTACGCGGTGATCTTCTTTTCCTTCTCGGACATGATCCGGGTCCGCTTCTGCGGACCCGCCACGACGCGGTCGATGGCCTCGTCGAGGCTCTCGTTGTCGATGAGCTTCTTGTTGCCGCGCGCCGTCAGGAGCGCGGCCTCGTTGAGCACGTTCGACAGGTCGGCGCCGGTGAAGCCGGGCGTGCGTCGGGCGACGGCGCCGAGGTCGACGCCCTCCGCCACGGGCTTGCCCTTCTGGTGCACCTTGAGGATCTCCAGGCGGCCCTGCATGTCCGGGCGGTCGACCGCGATCTGCCGGTCGAAGCGTCCGGGGCGCAGCAGCGCCGGGTCGAGGATGTCCGGGCGGTTCGTGGCGGCGATCAGGATGACGCCGCCCTTCACGTCGAACCCGTCCATCTCGACGAGCAGCTGGTTGAGCGTCTGCTCGCGCTCGTCGTGACCGCCGCCCATGCCGGCGCCGCGGTGGCGGCCGACGGCGTCGATCTCGTCGACGAAGACGATCGCCGGGGCGTTCGCCTTGGCCTGCTCGAAGAGGTCGCGCACTCGGGAGGCGCCGACACCGACGAACATCTCGACGAAGTCGGATCCGGAGATCGAGTAGAACGGCACGCCCGCTTCGCCGGCGACGGCGCGTGCGAGCAGCGTCTTGCCCGTACCGGGCGGCCCGTAGAGCAGGACGCCCTTGGGGATCTTGGCGCCGACGGCCTGGAACTTGGCCGGCTCCTGGAGGAACTCCTTGATCTCGTGGAGTTCCTCGACCGCCTCGTCGGATCCCGCTACGTCGGAGAAGGTCGTCTTGGGGGTGTCCTTGGTGATCAGCTTGGCCTTGGACTTGCCGAACTGCATGACCTTGGATCCGCCGCCCTGCATCTGATTCATCAGAAACAGGAAGACGACCACGATGAGGACGAAGGGCAGCAGCGAGAGGAGGATCGAGACGAACGGGGACTGCTTCGACGGCGAGACGGTGTAACCCTTCTCGATGTCACCGTTCTCGAACTTCTGCTGCAACGTGTCGGCGAGCTCGACGCCCTGGTTGCCGATGTAGCTCGCCTGGAACTTGCTGCCGGACTCGCCTTCGAGCTTCTGGCCCTTCTTCAGCTCGATCTTGAGGATTTGTTCGTCACCGGTGGTCAGCTTGGCCTGCTCCACCTGGTCCTTGCTGATCGCCTGGATCACCTTGCCGGTGTCCACCGTCTTGTGGCCGCCGGACGAGCCGACGACCTGCATCAACACGACCACGGCGAGGACGGCCAGCACGATCCACATGACGGGCCCACGGAAGTATCGCTTCACGTCCATCCATACGGAGCGAAGACGCCCCGTCCCTCCTGCCCGTAGGTAAATGCTGCTGTTTGAAAAGACTGTTCTTCGGACGGTACCCCAGCATCGTCACCCGCGACTGCCGGGTACGACGGAGAAACCTGCTTTCGCAGCTTCAACGGCCCGAGGGCGGCGAGGGTTCCCCAGCGGGTCGGCCGGGGGTCAGCCGCCGTAGACGTGCGGGGCGAGCGTGCCGACGAAGGGCAGGTTGCGGTACTTCTCCGCGTAGTCCAGCCCGTAGCCGACGACGAACTCGTTGGGGATGTCGAAACCGATCCACTTCACGTCGATCGCGACCTTTGCGGCATCCGGCTTGCGCAGCAGGGTGCAGACCTCCAGCGAGGCCGGTTCCCGGGAGCCCAGGTTGGACAGCAGCCAGGACAGCGTCAGACCGGAGTCGATGATGTCCTCGACGATCAGGACGTGCTTGCCCTTGATGTCGGTGTCGAGGTCCTTGAGGATCCGTACGACGCCGGAGGACTGGGTGCCGGCCCCGTACGAGGAGACGGCCATCCAGTCCATCGTGACGGGGGTGGACAGCGCGCGCGCCAGGTCCGCCATGACCATCACCGCGCCCTTGAGGACGCCGACGATCAGCAGGTCCTTGCCCGCGTACTCCGCGTCGATCTTCGCGGCCAGCTCGACGAGCTTCGCGTCGATCTCTTCCTTGGTGAGGAGCACCGACTGAAGGTCGGTACCCATGTCCTTCTCGTTCACCCACGTCTCTTTCTCTGCCTGCCGGCCCGGGAAAGCGCCCCGGGCCGGGCCGGCTGTTCGCCTGCACTTCAGCCGCTCGCGCGTCAGCTCTGCCGAATGACCAGTCTGCCACCCTGCCGCATCGCCTCGACGCGGCCGGGCAGGTTGATGGCCCGCTGGCCGCGCCAGCCGGTGATCAGGCGGTCGACTTCTTCGAGGTGCCGGGCGAAGAGGGAGCCGGCGGGCGCCCCTGCCTCGATCAGTGCGCGGCGCAGCACCCTGCGGCGTACCGCGGGCGGCAGGACGTAGAGCTTGGCGCACTCCAGGCGGCCGGTCTCGTCGCGTACGGACAGCTCGGCCTCGGCGGCCCAGGTGTCCAGGGCGTCGGCGTCGTCGCGGGAGAGCTGGGCGGTGCGGGCGAGGGCTTCGACGACGCCTTTGCCGAGCGCCTTCTCCAGGGCGGGCAGGCCTTCGTGGCGGAGCCGGGAGCGGGTGTAGGCGGGGTCGATGTTGTGCGGGTCGTCCCAGACGGGCAGGGACTGGACCAGGCAGGCCTTGCGGACGGCCTGCCGGTCGAGCTGGAGGAAGGGGCGGCGGTAGCGGCCGGCCGGCCCGGAGGCGGCGGCCATGCCGGAGAGCGAGCGGATGCCGGAGCCGCGGGCCAGGCCGAGGAGGACCGTCTCGGCCTGGTCGTCGCGGGTGTGGCCGAGCAGGACGGCGGCGGCGCCGTGGCGTTCGGCGGCGGCGTCCAGTGCGGCGTAGCGGGCGTCACGGGCGGCGGCCTCGGGGCCGCCCTCGCGTCCGACGTGCACGGCGACGGCCTCGACGGGGTCGAGGTCCATGGCGGTGAGCCGGGTGACGACCTCGGCGGCGCGGAGGCCGGATCCCGGCTGGAGGTTGTGGTCGACGGTGATGCCGCCGGCCCGGACGGCGAGTTTGCGGGCCTCGAACGCGAGGGCGGAGGCGAGCGCCATGGAGTCGGCACCGCCGGAGCAGGCGACGAGGACGAGCGGGGAGTCGGGCCGGTCGGGGAGAGCGGGCCGGTCGGGGAGAGCGACCCGGCCCGCGGCGCCGGCCTCGGCGTAGCGGGAGCGGGCGGCGTGCGCGGGGCGCCTCGCCGCTTCGGCCGTCGGCCGGTCGTGGTCGGCGTGCCGGTGGAATTCGGTGAGTACGTCGTGGAGTACGCGGCGGACCGCCAGGCGTATCGCCGCGACCGCAGGATGGGGACCCATGTCCGGTGCCCTTCGTGGAGTTCGGGAGGAGCGTCGAGCGCCGGAACGCGTGAGTCCCGTCACTCAGAGTGCGTCGATGGTGACAGAGGCAAGCTGTTCATCGAGCATTGCACGCCTTCCCATGCCCCTACGGTCCCTCGGATGGGTGATTGGAGGGCCAATATCCGCCTGCGGCCGGGCTGATGGTCAGGATTCGGCCTTACGGTGCACCCGCGCGACCCAGTCGGCGGGCTGGGCGATCTCGGTCTTGGTCGGGAGGGTGTTCGGTGAGGTCCAGACGCGGTTGAAGCCGTCCATGCCGACCTCTTCGACGACCGATCGTACGAACTTCTCGCCGTCCTTGTACTGCCGGAGCTTGGCGTCCAGGCCGAGGAGCTTGCGCAGGGCCTGGTCGAGGCGGCCGGCGCCCTGGGCGCGGCGCTGCTGGAACTTCTCACGGATCTCGGAGACGGAGCCCACGACGTCGGGGCCCACGCCGTCCATCACGAAGTCCGCGTGTCCTTCGAGGAGGGACATGACGGCGGTGAGGCGGCCGAGCACTTCGCGCTGGGCGGGGGTCTGGACGATGTCGACGAGGCTCCGGCTGTCGCTCTCGCCCTGTTCGCCCTCGGGGCGTCCGGCGCCGGAGAGGGACTGGGCGGCCTCGCGGAGGCGTTCCAGGAAGGTCATCGGATCGACGTCGGTCTCGTCGAGGAACGTCTGGATCTCGCCCTGGAGGTGGTCGCGGAGCCAGGGCACGCCGGTGAACTGGGTGCGGTGGGTCTCCTCGTGGAGGGCGACCCAGAGCCGGAAGTCGTGCGGGTCGACGTCCAGCTCGCGTTCGACGTGGACGATGTTGGGCGCGACGAGGAGCAGTCGTCCGCCGCCGTTGGCGGAGGCGGGCAGGTCTCTGGTGGCCGGGGCGAACGTCTCGTACTGGCCGAGGACCCTGGAGGCGAGGAACGAGAGCAGCATGCCCAGCTCGACGCCGGTGACCTTGCCGCCGACGGCGCCGAGGACGGCGCCGCCGGGTCCGCCGGAGCGGCGGCTCTCCATCTTGGCGAGCAGGGGGCGCAGCAGTTCACGGAAGCCGGCGACGTTGGCCTTGATCCAGCC
Source organism: Streptomyces sp. McG3 (assembly GCF_018619185.1). Classification (GTDB taxonomy): domain Bacteria; phylum Actinomycetota; class Actinomycetes; order Streptomycetales; family Streptomycetaceae; genus Streptomyces. The sequence goes on from NZ_JAAXYC010000070.1 coordinate 9,086, forward strand.
GGCCCGGTCGACGACGAGGACGGGGGTGTCCTCGGGTTCGGTCCCCTCGGGGATCATCCGGGTGAAGAGGCGGACGTGTTCCTCCGAGGCCTTGGCATGCCGCCGCAGCTCCGCGACGACGGCGCGGGCCTCCTCGCGGCTGATGTCGGGGCCGGGCCGGACCAGTCGGGTCGCGGTCGCGACCGCGAGATTCCAGTCGACCATCTGGGCACCACCGATGCTCGTCATGCGTCAACCGTACGTGAGCGCGTCGCCCGGTGGTGGGGTCTTGCACGGCTCTTCGGGTGCCGCGCCTACTCGGCCGCCGGGCGGGCGAGTGCGGTGGCCAGGGCGTCGAGGGCGGGTTCGGCCTCGGTCGCGGAGAGGCTGCCGGAGGCGAGGAAGGCGAAGGCGAGCAGGCGGCCCCGGGGGTCGACCACGGTTCCGGCGAGGGAGTTGACGCCGTTGAGGGTGCCGGTCTTGGCGCGGATCAGGCCGGTGCCTTCGGAGCCGTCCCGGTAGCGGTCGCCGAGGGTGCCGCTGAATCCGGCGATCGGAAGGCCGGTGAGGACCGGGCGCAGTCCGGGGCGGTCGGGGTCGGCGGCGCGGGCGAGGAGCGCGGTGAGGAGGGCGGGGGTGACCCGGTCGTCGCGGTCGAGGCCGCTGCCGTCGGCGAGGTGGGCCCCGGTCACCGGGACTCCCAGCTTCCTCAGTTCCTTGGTGACGGCGCGGCGGGCTCCGGCGAAGTCGGCGCTCTCGCCCTTGGCGATGGCGGTCTGCCGGGCGAGTGCCTCGGCGATGTCGTTGTCGCTGTTGGTGAGGGTGCGCTCGACGAGGGCGGCGAGCGGGGCGGAGTGGTGGGTGGCGACGGTGCGGGCCTTGTCCGCCGGGCGGGCCTCGCGGGGTGTGCCGGTGACCTTGACGCCGGCCTTCCTCAGCTGTGCGGCGAAGGCGCGGGCGGCGTCACCGGCGGGGTCGTCGGTGCGCTTGGCGGGGCCGCGGTCCGTGTCGTTCAGGCGACCCTCGTCGACCATCAGGGCGGTGACGGGGGCGATGTTCTCGTTGGGGCTGATCGGGTGGAGCACGGGGCCGGTGTAGCGGGAGGTGTCGTACGTGAGGCGTACCGGGCCCGTGGGGTCCTCGCCGTCCTCGCGCAGGGCCTTCGCGGCGCCGGCTGCCATCGAGCGCAGGGCCGCCTTGCTCAGCGTGGGGTCGCCGCCGCCGACGAGGGTGAGGGTGCGGGCGTCGGGGGACAGTGCGGCGGTGGTGGCGATGCGGTGGTCGGGGCCCAGCACGGAGAGCGCGGCGGTGGTGGTGGCGATCTTGATGGTGGACGCCGGGGTCATCGCGGTGGTGGCGCCGGTTCCGTACAGCTGCCTGCCGGTGGCGGTGTCGATGACGGACGCGGCGACCTTGTCGCCCAGTTCGGGCGCGCCGATGAGCGGGGCGAGGGTGTCGCGGAGCGCGGCGGCGTCCCTCGGGGCGTCGTGGGTGGTGGTGCCGAGGGCCGTGATGTGCGCCACCTGTTCGGTCCGCGGTGACTGCCAGTGCCCGCTCGGCCTTACGCTGACCGTTGTCCCAGGGGCCGGCGGCGAGGACGGCGCCGGCGGCGACGACCAGGCCGAGCGTTGCGGAGCCTGCGATGACCTGCCAGGTGTACGACCCGTTGTGTCTGTTCTTCAGGACCTTCAGCCTGCCCCACGGGTCCGACGGGCGCATCGACGGTCTTTCCACCGGCTCGGCCACCGTTGACCAGCCCCTTTCGCGAGCACTCTTCTGCGTGGGGGACACTTAATCACCAGTCGTATGTGTTGATCATGGAGGAGCCACCCGTGGAGTTCGACGTCACCATCGAGATCCCGAAGGGTTCGCGGAACAAGTACGAGGTGGACCACGAGACCGGTCGGATCCGCCTGGACCGTCGACTCTTCACCTCGACCAGCTACCCGGCCGACTACGGCTTCGTCGAGAACACCCTCGGCGAGGACGGCGACCCGCTGGACGCGCTGGTCATTCTGGACGAGCCGACCTTCCCCGGTTGCCTCATCAAGTGCCGTGCCATCGGCATGTTCCGGATGACCGACGAGGCGGGCGGCGACGACAAGCTGCTCTGCGTCCCGGCGTCCGACCCGCGGGTGGAGCACCTGCGCGACATCCACCACGTGTCGGAGTTCGACCGCCTGGAGATCCAGCACTTCTTCGAGGTCTACAAGGACCTGGAGCCGGGCAAGTCCGTCGAGGGCGCCGACTGGGTCGGCCGTACCGAGGCGGAGGCCGAGATCGAGGCCTCGTACAAGCGTCTTGAGGCGCAGGGCGGCGCGCACTGACGTCCCTCTTCCGGTTCCGTTTGTGAGCCGGACGGCCGTCTCGGAACGGGCGGTACACCCTCGCGGGTGTGCCGCCCGTTTCGCTGCCCGCATCTCCGCGCGTGCGGGGCCCATGCCCGTGGCCATACTGGGCACACGTGCGACGGAAGAGACACCCAGGGTGGTGCGGTCGAGGAGGAACGAGGTCGAGTGGTGGCGGAATCGGGCGGTCCTGAGGACCAGAAGCCCCAGTCCGACGAGGCGCGGAGCGCTTTCGCCCCGCCCGCGGGGACGAGTCATCCGGCGTCGCCGCCCGAGGAGGACCATCCGACGTCGGAGTTCGCGCTGCCGACCGGTGTGCACCAGGATCAGGGCGCTCCGGCCGGTTCGGGCGGTGGTTCCGGGGGCGGTTCGAACTCCGACACGCTGAGTTCCGCTTTCACCCCGCCGAGCGCGTACAACGCCCAGCAGGCGCCGCCCGCGTTCACCCCGGCGCAGGGCATTCCGATGGTCAGGCTGACCAAGGAGGCACCCTGGCAGGACCGGATGCGCACGATGCTGCGGATGCCGGTGACCGAGCGTCCGGCCACGGAGGCGATCCAGCGGACCGACGACGAGACGGGTCCCGCCGTGCCGCGCGTGCTCGACCTGACGCTGCGTATCGGGGAGCTGTTGCTGGCGGGCGGTGAGGGCGCCGAGGACGTCGAGGCGGCGATGTTCGCGGTGACCCGGTCCTACGGTCTCGACCGCAGCGAGCCGACGGTCACGTTCACGCTGCTGTCCATCTCGCACCAGCCGTCGCTGGTCGACGACCCGGTGACGGCGAGCCGTACGGTACGCCGCCGGGGCACCGACTACACCCGTCTGGCGGCCGTGTTCCGGCTGGTCGACGACATCACCAGCCCGGACGCCGAGATCTCGCTGGAGGAGGCCTACCGACGGCTCGCGGAGATCCGCCGTAATCGCCACCCGTATCCGGGGTGGGTGCTGACGGCGGCCGCAGGGCTGCTGGCCGGTTCGGCCTCCGTGCTGGTCGGCGGCGGGTTCCTGGTGTTCGTCGTGGCGGCGGCGGGAGCCATGCTCGGCGACCGTCTCGCGTGGCTGTGCGCCGGGCGCGGGCTGCCGGAGTTCTACCAGTTCACGGTGGCCGCGATGCCGCCCGCCGCGATGGGGGTGGCACTGACGCTGACCCATTCGACGGACATCCGGCCGTCCGCGGTGATCACCGGTGGGCTGTTCGCGCTGCTGCCGGGGCGGGCGCTGGTGGCGGGGGTGCAGGACGGGCTGACCGGCTACTACATCACCGCCTCGGCCCGCCTCCTGGAGGTCATGTACTTCTTCATCGGGATCGTCGCGGGTGTGCTGATCGTCCTGTACCTGGGGCTCCAGCTGGGGGCCGAGCTCAATCCGGAGGCACGGTTCACGCCGTACAACGAGCCGGCGATCCAGATCCTGGCGTCGATGGCGCTGAGCCTGGCCTTCGCGGTGCTGCTCCAGCAGGAACGCTCCACCGTGCTGGCGGTCACCCTGAACGGCGGAGTGGCCTGGATCATCTTCGGGGCGATGGCCCGGACCGGGGGCATCTCACCGGTCGCGGCGACGGCGGTGGCGGCCGGTCTGGTGGGCCTGTTCGGCCAGTTGTTCTCGCGCTACCGGTTCCATTCCTCGCTGCCGTACATCACGGCGGCGATCGGGCCGCTGCTGCCCGGTTCGGCGACGTACTTCGGTCTGCTGGGCGTGGCGCAGAACGAGCTGGACACGGGGCTGGCCTCGCTGTCGACGGCGGTGGCGACGGCGTTGGCCATCGCGATCGGGGTGAACCTGGGGAGCGAGATCTCGCGGCTGTTCATGGGGGTGCCGGGCGCGGTCGGCGGGGCGAGCCGCCGGGCGGCGAAGCGGACCCGGGGGTTCTGAGCGCGCGGACCCGCGGGGCCGTGCGGACCGCCGCTCGGCCGCGCCACCCGCGCCTCGCGCCCCTGCCCGCGCCTCGCGCGCGTGTCCGTACGTCGAAGGCGCCCCTCCCCGGACCTGCGGGGAGGGGCGCCTTCGGTGCGTGCGCAGGGACGCGGCGCGAGGTCAGCGCTTGGCGTGCCGGCCGCGCTGGCCGGGGGCGGGGCCGTTGCCGCCCGCCGGGGGGCGGCCCGAGCCGTCGCCGTCCCGTGCCTCGGCCGCGGCGGCCTTCTTGCCCTGGCTGCGGGCCCGCAGCACCTCGACCACGATCGGCACCACGGAGATGAGCACGATCAGGATGAGGATCATCTCGATGTGCTCGTGCACGAAGTCGATCTTGCCGAGCATCGCGCCGAGCACCGTGACGCCGACGCCCCAGAGGATCGCGCCGACGATGTTGTACGTGATGAAGGAGCGGTAGTTCATCCGGCTGACGCCCGCGATGATCGGCGTGAAGGTGCGCACGATGGGCACGAAGCGCGCCAGGACCAGGGACTTCGGGCCGTGCTTCTCGAAGAACTCGTGGGCCTTCTCCACGTTCTCCTGCTTGAAGAGGCGGGAGTCGGGGCGCTTGAAGAGGGCCGGGCCGACCTTGCGGCCGAAGAGATAGCCCACCTGGTCGCCGACGATCGCGGCGACGGCGACCAGCGTGCAGACCAGCCAGAGCGGGTACTTCAGCTGGCCCGTGGTCACCAGCAGCCCCGTGGTGAACAGCAGCGAGTCGCCGGGCAGGAAGAACCCGATCAGGAGGCCGGACTCGGCGAAGACGATGAGGAGGAGGCCGGGGAGCCCGAACGTGTTGAGCAGATAGTCCGGGTCCAGCCAGCTCGGTCCGAGCGCAAGCGTATTCAAGGGTCCGGGCTCCAGGATGGTGTGCGATGGCGGCTCTGTGGCTGCCCCAAGCTATCAACGCCCGGCCGGTGCCCTTGGTTCCAGTGCCGCACAGCGGGAATGCGCATACCGGGAAGCGGACCGAAGCTGATCACAGGAGGTGCCACAAACATGGGCATTGAGGAATTCGGCGGTGGCCAGGCGGCCCAGGCGGACGTGCTGGTCGTCACCACGAACGACGTACCCGGCTATCAGGTGACGCAGGTCATCGGCGAGGTCTTCGGACTGACCGTGCGGTCCCGTCACCTCGGCAGCCAGATCGGCGCCGGGCTGAAGTCGATGGTCGGCGGCGAGCTGAAGGGGCTGACCAAGACCCTGGTCGAGACCCGCAACCAGGCGATGGAACGGCTCGTGGAGCAGGCCAGGGCCCGGGGGGCGAACGCGGTCCTGATGATGCGCTTCGACGTCACGGAGGCGGCGGACGTCGGCACGGAGGTCTGCGCGTACGGGACGGCGGCGGTGATCACCAAGGTGTGAGGCGTCCGGGGTGCGGGGGCGGACCGGGCGTGACGCGGGGTCACTGGGACCACCATTGAGGCGTTTTGTCCGCTTCATCACCCTAGGGTGAGCCGGTGGCCCCAGAATCCCCCGCACCTCCGCCGGCTCCCCCGTACCCTCCGGCCGCCCCGGCCCGGCGGCTGCTGCCCCTCGTGCTGCCCGCGATCGCCGCCGGCGTCGCCTGCGCGCTGATCCTGCTCGGGGTGAGCCTGCTGGCGGAGCAGCTCCAGGACGTGCTCTGGGAGACCCTGCCCGACGCGCTCGGGGTGGGGCGGTTCTCCTCGCTGTGGATGATCGTGATGCTCACCGCGACCGGCCTCGCGGTGGGACTCGTCCTGCGGGCCGTGCCCGGTCACGGCGGGCCCGATCCGGCCACCACCGGCCTGGTGGACGCGCCGATGAGGCCCGGCATCGTGCCCGGGCTGCTCCTGGTGACCACCCTGGCGCTGGCGGGCGGGGTGAGCCTCGGGCCGGAGAACCCGATCACCGCGGCCAACATCGCGCTGGCCTTCTGGCTCGGCCGGCGGTTCGCGCCCGGTGCGCCGGGCGAGCTGTGGGTGTCGCTCGCCGCGGCCGGGACCATCGGGGCCCTCTTCGGCACCCCGGTCGCCGCCGCGCTGATCCTCTCCGAGACGCTGGCCTCGCGGCCGGGCCCCGGGGCGTTCTGGGACCGGCTGTTCGCGCCGCTCGCGGCCGGTACGGCGGGCGCGCTGACCATGTCGCTGATCGCCGAGCCGAGCTTCGACCTCTCCCTCCCGGCGTACGCGGGACCGCACTGGGGCGACCTGCTCTCCGCCCTGCTGATCGCCTCGGCGGGCGCGCTCCTCGGTCTGCTCGCGGTGTACGCCTTCCCGGTGGCCCACCGGGTCTTCACGGCGCTGCGGTACCCGGTGCTCGCCCTGACGCTGGGCGGACTGGCGCTGGGGCTGCTCGGCGCACTGGGCGGCCACCTCACCCTCTTCAAGGGGCTCGACGAGGTGAAGGTGCTCGCCGGGGACCCGGACGGCTGGTCGGCCGGGGAGTTCGCGGGGATGGCGGTGGTGAAGATGGCCGCCCTCGTGATCGCGGCGGCCTGCGGCTTCCGGGGCGGCCGGATCTTCCCGGCGGTCTTCGCCGGGGTGTCGCTGGGGCTCTGCGCCCACGCGCTGGTCGACGCGGTCCCGCCGTCGCTCGCGGTGTCCTGTGCGGTGCTGGGCGTACTGCTGGCCGTCACCCGGCAGGGCTGGGTGAGCCTGTTCACCGCGGCGGTGCTGGTGAGCGACACGTCCGTGCTGCCACTGCTGTGCGCCGCCACCCTGCCCGCCTGGCTGCTGGTCACCGGGCGGGCCCAGATGCAGTTGGACGGGGACGGGAAGTCGCTGCGCTGAGGGAGACGCCCCCACTGTCACGGAGAAGGCCCCGTCCGGCGCGCCGGACGCGCGGAACCTCCGTATCGTCTGGTTCGTGCGCTTTTGCGCCATCTGGTATCGATCCCGCTTCGACGGAGGTCCCCGCATGCCCACGCCCGTCAACGTCGCCGTCATCTACTACTCCTCCACCGGCACCGTCGCCACGATCGCGAGGGCCATCGCGGCGGACGCGGAGCGGGCCGGGGCGCACGTGCGGCTGCGCCGGGCGGCGGAGCTCGCCCCGCAGGCGGCCATCGACTCCAACCCGGCGTGGGCCGAGAACGTCCACGCGACCGCGGACATCCCCGAGGTCTCGCAGGACGACATGGCGTGGGCGGACGCGGTGATCTTCGGTTCGCCGACCCGGTACGGGAACGTCACCGCCCAGCTGAAGCAGTTCATCGACACGCTCGGCGGGATGTGGCAGGCGGGGCAGCTCGCCGACAAGGTCTACAGCGGCTTCACCTCCAGCGCCACCGCCCACGGCGGCCAGGAGTCCACGCTGCTCGCGCTCTACAACACGATCCACCACTTCGGCGGCATCCTCGTCGCCCCCGGGTACACCGACCCCACGAAGTTCGTGGACGGCAACCCGTACGGCACCTCCCACGTCGCCGGGCAGGGCGACATCCCGGTCGGCGAGCAGACCCTGACCGCCGCCCGGGTGCAGGCCGAGCGGGTCGTGAAGTTCACCCGGGCGATCAAGGCGGGCCTGGCCGCCGAGCGCTGAACCCGCACCGAGAGCCGACCCGCACCCGACCGCGTCGGCCGAGAGAAGGGCCTCCACCATGCCGCTCCACCGCGGTGCCCACCCGGAACAGGACGAACCCTCGGAGGAGCGGCGCAGGCTCGCCCTGAACCCGTTCTTCGGCGAGGCCGACCCGACGGCCGCGATGAACACCGCGCCGCCCCGGCACCGGCTGCCCGACGGGCCGTTGCCGCCGCTGACGGCGTACCGGCTGGTCCACGACGAGCTGATGCTCGACGGCAACTCCCGGCTCAACCTGGCCACGTTCGTCACCACGTGGATGGAGCCGCAGGCCGATGTCCTGATGGGTGAGTGCCGGGACAAGAACATGATCGACAAGGACGAGTACCCGCGCACCGCCGAGTTGGAGCGGCGCTGTGTGGCGATGCTCGCCGACCTGTGGAACGCGCCCGATCCGAGGGCGACCGTGGGGTGTTCGACCACCGGGTCGAGCGAGGCGTGCATGCTCGCGGGGCTCGCGCTGAAGCGGCGCTGGGCGAAGCGGAACGCGGACCGCTATCCGGCGACGGCCCGGCCCAATCTGGTGATGGGCGTCAACGTGCAGGTCTGCTGGGAGAAGTTCTGCGATTTCTGGGAGGTGGAGGCCCGGCTCGTCCCGATGGAGGGCGAGCGGTTCCATCTCGACCCGGCGGCCGCCGCCGAGCTGTGCGACGAGAACACCATCGGGGTCGTCGGCATCCTCGGCTCCACCTTCGACGGGTCCTACGAGCCGATCGCCGAGCTGTGCGCGGCCCTGGACGCCCTCCAGGAGCGGACCGGCCTCGACGTCCCGGTCCATGTGGACGGGGCGTCCGGCGCGATGGTGGCGCCGTTCCTCGACCCGGACCTGGTCTGGGACTTCCGGCTGCCGAGGGTGGCGTCGATCAACACCTCGGGCCACAAGTACGGCCTCGTCTACCCGGGGGTCGGCTGGGCACTGTGGCGGACGGCGGACGCGCTGCCCGAGGAGCTGGTCTTCCGGGTCAACTACCTGGGCGGCGACATGCCGACGTTCGCACTGAACTTCTCCCGGCCCGGGGCGCAGGTGGTCGCGCAGTACTACACGTTCCTGCGCCTCGGACACGAGGGCTACCGCGCGGTCCAGCAGGCCTCCCGGGACGTGGCGTGCGCGCTGGCCCGCGCGGTGGCGGAGCTGGGTGACTTCCGGCTGCTCACCCGGGGCGACGAGCTGCCGGTGTTCGCCTTCACGACGAACGCGGACGTCCACGCGTACGACGTGTTCGACGTGTCCCGCCGGCTGCGGGAGCACGGCTGGCTGGTGCCCGCGTACACCTTCCCCGCCAACCGGCAGGACCTCTCCGTGCTGCGCGTGGTGTGCCGCAACGGGTTCTCCTCGGACCTGGCCGAGCTGCTGATCGAGGACCTGAAGCAGCTGCTTCCCGAACTGCGGTCCCAGAAGCACCCGTTGAGCCATGACCGGGCGGCCCCGACAGCCTTCCACCACTGAGCGCCGCTCCCGGGGCCACCCGGAGCGCGGCTAGCGGCTGAGGCGCGCGAACTTGCCCACGGCCAGCGGGAAGAACACCGCGATGATGGCCACCGGCCAGAGCACCGCGAGGAGCCCGGCGTGCTCGGCCGCCCAGGAGCCGGTCGCACCGCCCGGATTGCCGAACAGCTCCCGTACGGCGGTGGCCGTGGCGGACATCGGGTTCCACTCGACCACCGCGCCCAGCCAGCCCGGCATCGAATCGGGGGTGGCGAAGACGTTGGAGAGGAAGCCGACCGGCCAGACCAGGATCTGGACCGCCGCGACCATCTCCGGCCGCCCCGCCACCATGGCCAGCAGGATGCCGACCCAGAGCATCGCGAACCGCAGCAGGAGCAGCAGCCCGAACGCCCCCAGCGCGGCGGCGACCCCGTGGTGCCAGCGCCAGCCGACCGCGTACCCGACCCCGGTCATCACCGCGAGCCCGGCCGTCGACTGGAGCATGTCCGCGGCGCTGCGGCCGACCAGGACGGCGCCGGGGACCATCGGCATCGAGCGGAAGCGGTCGATGACGCCCTTGCCGAGGTCCTGGGTGACCGCGAGCATCGTGCTCTCCAGGCCGAAGGCCATGGTCAGCGCGAGCATCCCGGGGACCAGGAACTCCGTGGGGTCGCCGTCCACGCCCCGGCCGCCGCCGACCAGATAGGTGAACATCAGCAGCAGCATCACCGGGAAGACCAGGTTGACCAGGACCGCGACGGGCTGCCGGGCCCAGTGCGCCAGTTCGCGGCGGGTCATCGTCCAGGAGTCGGCCAGTGCCCAGCCGAAGCGGGCGGGCGCCCCGCCCGGTCCGGGCGCCGTCGTCGTCGCGCTCATGCCGCCACCTCCGTCTTCTCCGTACGCCGTTCGCCGGCGGCCTGTCCGGTCAGCGTCAGGAACACCTCGTCCAGGGTGGGGCGGCGCACCGCGATGTCCTCCGCCTCGATGCCCGCCTCCACCAGCACCCGCACCGTCCGCGCCAGGGCCGCCATCCGGTCCGGGGCGGGCGCGCCGATCCGCCGCCGGTCGGCGTCCAGCACCAGGTCCGCGCCGCCGAGCAGGGCGCCCGCCTCCACCAGCCGGGACGCGTCGCGCAGGACGACGTCGATGCGGTCGCCGCCGACGAGGGCCTTCAGCTCGTCGGGGGTGCCCTCGGCGACCGCCCGGCCGTCGTCGATGAGGGAGATCCGGTCGGCCAGCTGGTCCGCCTCCTCCAGATACTGCGTGGTCAGCAGCACCGTGGTGCCGCCGCCGACCAGGGACCGCACCGCGTCCCACACCTCGGTCCGGCCGCGCGGGTCGAGGCCGGTCGTCGGCTCGTCCAGGAACAGCACGTCCGGGTCGGTGATCAGCGACGCGGCCAGGTCGAGGCGTCTGCGCATGCCGCCGCTGTACTGCTTGACGGCCTTGCGCCCGGTGTCCGCGAGGCCGAACCGCTCCAGCAGTTCGTCCGCCCGGCTGCCCGCCCGGCGTGCGCCCAGGTGGTACAGCCGCCCGAACATCTCCAGGTTCTGCCGCCCGCCGAGCTGCTCGTCCACCGCCGCGTGCTGGCCGAGCAGCCCGATCCTGCGCCGCACCTCGCCCGCCCGCTCGCGGACGTCGAGGCCGGCCACGGTCACCCGGCCCGCGTCGTGGCGCAGCAGCGTCGACATGATCCGTACGGCGGTGGTCTTGCCCGCCCCGTTGGGGCCGAGCACTCCGTGCACGGTGCCGGTGCCGACGGCCAGGTCCAGTCCGTCCAGGGCGCGCTTCTCCCCGTACCGCTTGTGCACGCCGTCCATGACGATCGCTTCGGTCACGTTTCCCGCACCCTCCTGTAGTCAAACTTGACTAGGAGGTCGAAGGTAAACCCGGATCCCTCATTCGTCAAACTTGATTAGTCGTGGTCCCCCGGGTCGGGAACACCGGTGGCGTAGGGGTTCTCCTCACCGTCGGCGAGTACCCCGACGAACGGGTCGCCCTCGCCCGCGAAGGTGTACGCGCCGCCCTCGATGCGGGCGATCAGCCCCCGGGTCCACTCCGCGCCGGAGTCGGCCGAGTGCACCCAGAGATTCATGATCTCGCCGATGTGGCCGAGGGATTCGGGGCCGTCCTCGGGCGTGTAGTACTCGGTGACCGACCCCCGCCACCCCTCGATGGCCTCGATCCGCTCCTTGAGCAGCCCGACCGCCTCCTCGCGGGGCAGGTCGACGATGAACCCGATCGCGGCCGAGAGGACGTCCGTGTTCTGGTCGTAGGCGCGGATGGCGTCGCGCAGCAGCGTGCGGTACTCCGCCAGACCCTCGTCCGTGACCTCGTACTCGGTGCGCGGCGGGCCGCCCACCGTGGAGGGGGCCGTCTCGTGCGCGAGGAGCAGTCCCTGCTTGGCCATCTGCTTCAGGGCGTGGTAGATCGACCCGGGCTTGGCGTTCGACCACTCGTGCGCGCCCCAGTACTCCAGGTCGTTGCGGACCTGGTAGCCGTGTGCGCGGCCGTGCATGCGCACGGCGCCGAGGACCAGCAGTCGGATCGCGGACATGACACCCAACACCCATCTTCCTATTCAACTTTGACTAGGGTAGCCCGCCCGCTTGCGTCCGGCCGGTCGGTGTGCCCTCACGCGTACGGCCGGGGCCAGCAGCGCGGCGACGAGGCAGCCGGCCGCCAGCGCGGCCCACACCACGTCGTACGTGCCGAAGACGTCCCGCGCGGTGGCCCCGAGGAACGCCGAGGCGCCCGCCCCCAGCTGGTGGGCGGCGTTCGTCCAGCCGAAGACGACGGAGCCGTCGTCCCCGTACACGCGGCGGGCGAGCTCGATGACGGGCGGCACGGTCGCGACGTCGACGAGTCCGTAGACCGCCACGAACAGGAGCATCGGGGCCGTGACCGCGGAGGTGAACACCAGGGGCAGGGCGAGCAGGGTGAGCGCGCGGACGGCGAAGCAGACGGTCAGCAGCCGGCGCGGGTCGAACCGGTCGGTCAGCCAGCCGGCCAGCAGCGCGCCGAGGGCGGAGAAGACTCCGACGAGGGACAGCAGCGAGGCCGCCGCCGTGGCCCGCATGCCGTGATCATGCGCGGCGGGCGCCCAGTTGGACCACATGATGCCGTTGGTCGACGCCCCGCAGAGGGTGAACACCCCGGCGAGCAGCCAGAACGGACCGGTGCGCGCCGCACGCAGCAGCACCCTCAGCGCCCGCCCGGCCGTCCCGGGGACCGGGGGTGGCCGGGGGACGAACTCCCCTGCCCCGTAGGGCTTTACGCCTACGTCCGCCGGGTGGTCGCGCAGCAGCAGGAACACCAGGGCGGCGACCGCCAGGGCCACGAGCGCCAGCGTCACCACCGGCGGACGCCAGCCGAAACGGCCGACGGACCAGGCCAGCAGGGGCAGGAAGAGCAGCTGGCCCAGGTGGCTGGAGGAGCTGAGCGCACCGGTCACCAGACCGCGCCGCCGGTCGAACCAGCGGGCGGTGATCCCGGCGGCGAACGTCATGGTCAGGCAGCCGCTGCCGAGGCCGATCAGCACGCCCCAGTACGCGACCAGCTGCCACGGCCGCGTCATGACGCCGGTGAGCAGCGCCCCCGCCGCGACCAGCAGCAGCGCGCCCATGACGACGCGGCGGGCCCCGATCCGGTCCATCAGCGCCGCCGCGAACGGGGCGGTGAGGCCGAACAGCACCATGTTCACCGAGGCGGCGAGCGCGATCTGCCCGCGCCCCCAGGCGTACTCCTCGTGCAGGGGCGTCACCAGCAGGCCCGGCACGGTGGTGAACGCCCCGGCCGTGACGATGGCCGCGCCCGCGACGGCGGCCATCAGCCAGGCGCGGTGGATCCGGGAGGGCCGGCGGGCGGACGGTGGGTACGGGGATGCCGAGGTCGAAGGGGCCATGGACCCAGCGTCGCGAGCGGGGCGCGCCCCCACGAGTGTCCAGATGGACCAGGTGCGCAAGGATATGGCCATGACGGTCTTCTCCCACCCCGGGCGGCACCGCGTCGCCGTGCTCGCCCGCGAGGTCCTGCTCCCCATCGAGCTGGGCATCGTGCACCAGCTCTTCGGCCAGGCAAGGCAGGGAGCCTCGGCGGACGGCGAGCCGCTGTACGAGGTCGCCACCTGCTCCCTCTCGCCCGGGGACGTGCGCACGGACGGCGACTTCACCGTGGCCGTCCCGCACGGCCCCGACGCCCTGGCCGAGGCCGACACCGTGATCGTCCTGTCCTCGTACGAGGACTACGTCCAGGAGACCCCGGCGCTCCCGGCCCCGCTGGCGGAGGCCTTCGCGCTGATCCGCCCCGGCGTCCGGCTCGCCTCGATCTGCACGGGGGCGTTCGTACTGGCCTCGGCGGGGCTGCTCGACGGGCACCGGGCGACGACCCACTGGCGGTACACGGAGCTGTTCGCCCGGCTCTTCCCCCGGGTCGAGCTGGACCCCGACGTGCTCTACACCGACGGGGAGAGGGTGCTGACCTCGGCGGGCTGCGCCTCCGGGATCGACCTGTGCCTGCACATGATCCGCCGCGATCACGGAAGCGCCGTCGCGAACGACGTGGCCCGGCGCACGGTCGTGCCGCCCCACCGCGAGGGCGGGCAGGTCCAGTACATCCGCCGGCCGGTGCCCGAACGGTCGGCTCCCGGGACCTCGGCCGCCCGCGCGTGGGCGCTGCGGCGGCTCCAGGACCCGATCACGCTGGGGCAGCTGGCGGCCAGGGAGTCGATGAGCGTCCGGCACTTCACCCGGCGGTTCCGGGACGAGGTCGGCCTGACGCCCATGAACTGGCTGACCCGGCAACGTATCGAACTTGCACGGGAGTTGCTGGAGGAGTCGGACGTGCCCGTCGAGCAGGTGGCCGCGCGCGCCGGGCTCGGCACGGCGGCCAATCTGCGCCACCACTTCCACGCGGCGCTGGGCGTCTCGCCGAGCGCCTACCGCACCACGTTCCGGGGGCCGGGGAACCGAGGAGAGCGGAAGCCCCCCGTCAGAACGGGAAGACCGAGCGGCCGTGCTGGATCGACATCCACCGCTGGGTGGTGAACGCCTCGACCACGGCCTCGCCGTTCAGCCGTCCCACCCCGGACGTCTTCTCGCCGCCGAACGCGACCAGCGGATCGTCCTGCACGGTGGAGTCGTTGACGTGGAACATCCCGCTGGCGATCCGCTGCGCGAACTTCACCCCGCGCTCCGCGTCCCGGGTGTGCACCGCGCCGCTGAGTCCGTACGGGCTGTCGTTGACGATCCGCACGGCCTCCTCCTCGCCGTCGAACGTCATCAGCAGGGCCACCGGGCCGAGGATCTCCTGCTGAAGCAGCGGGGAGTCCTCCGCGAGGCCGGACAGGACGGTCGGGGAGACGACGTTGCCGACGGTCCGGCCGCGCACGAGCGCCGTCGCGCCGTCCGCGACCGCCCGGTCCACCAGGGCGTCCAGCGCGTCGGCCTGGAAGGCGTTGATGACCGGTCCGATCCGGGTCTCCGGGTCCCTCGGGTCCCCGGTCTTCAGGGCGGCCACCTCGGCGGTGAACCGTTCGGTGAACTCCGCCGCCACCGACCGGTCCACCAGGATCCGGTTGGCCGCCATGCTGACCTGCCCCTGGTGCAGGAAGCGGCTGAAGACGGCCGCCCGGACCGCGTAGTCGACGTCGGCGTCCTCCAGCACCACCAGGGCGCTGTTCCCGCTCAGTTCGAGGATGGTCCGCTTGAAGGCGCCCGCCGCGGTGGCGGCGATGTGCCGGCCGACCCGGTCCGATCCGGTGAACGAGATCACCTTGGGCACGGGGTGCTCGATGAACGCGTCGCCGATCTCGGCGCTGTCGGTGATCACCACGTTGAGCAGCCCGGCCGGCAGCCCGGCGTCCTCGAAGATCCTCGCTACCAGACCGCCGCCCACGACGGGCGCGTTCTGATGGGGCTTCACGACGACCGCGTTGCCGAGCGCCAGTGCGGGGGCGACGGACTTCATCGTCACCAGGAAGGGGAAGTTGAAGGCGCTGATGACGCCCACGACGCCGACGGGCAGCCGGTAGAGCCGGTTCTCCCGGCCGTCCCCCACGGCGGGCAGCAGCCGCCCGGTGGGCCGCAGCGCCTGGCGGATCGCCTCGCGCAGGAACTCGGTGGCGCCCCGGACCTCGTACCGGGCGCGCCGCCGGGTGCCGCCCAGTTCGTCGATGATCGCCTCGACGATCTCCTCCGCGCGTTCACCGGTGACGCGGAGCGCGCGTTCGAGGACGGCGCGACGCTCGTAGGGATTGACGGCGGCCCATTCCCGCTGGGCACGCTCGGCGGCCCGGTAGGCCCGGTCGACCTCCAGCGCGGTGGCCACGGTGACGGCGGCGAGTTTCTCTCCGTTGTAGGGATTGAAATCGATGATGTCCCACGAGCCGCTGCCGGTCAGCCACTCGCCGTCGATGTACTGGTGGGCCAGTTCATGGAAGAAGGACATGCAATCCCTTACTGCAGGCGTTCGCAGACTCCTGATGCGACGTCATCGTACTGAGAATTTACGCCAGTTGGAGTAGACCGCGCAGAAGATCCCGGCTGTCTTCCGGTGCGGGGCTGTCCTGGGCGAGACCCGCCATGGCCTTTTCGTACTGCGCGACTTCCTCGGGCTTGTCCAGATAGAGCGCGCTCGTCAGCTGCTCCAAATAGACAATGTCCGACAGGTCGGATTCCGGGAATCGCAGCATCGTGAACGATCCGCTCTCGCCGGCATGACCGCCGTGGCTGAAGGGCATGACCTGGAGCGTGATGTTCGGCTGCTCCGACATATCGATCAGATGCCGCAATTGGGCACGCATGACGTCGCGCTCGCCGTACGGGCGGCGCAGCGCCGCTTCGTCGAGAACGGCGTGGAACGTCGGGGCGCGCTCCGAGACGAGGGCCTTCTGGCGCTCCAGACGCAAAGCCACCCGGCGGTCGATCTCGGCGGGCGAGGCTCCGCGCATCCCGCGCGAGACGACGGCGTGGGCATACGCCTCGGTCTGCAACAGCCCGTGCACGAACTGCACTTCATAGATACGGATGAGGGAGGCGGCACCCTCCAGGCCGATGTACGTCTGGAACCAGCCGGGCAGCACGTCCCCGTAACTGTGCCACCAACCGGCCACGTTGGCCTCACGGGCCAGGCCGAGGAGGGAGTCGCGCTCCGCCTCGTCCGCGACGCCGTAGAGCGTGAGCAGGTCCTCGACGTCCCTGGCCTTGAAGCTCACCCGTCCCAACTCCATGCGGCTGATCTTCGATTCGGAGGCCCGGATCGAGTAGCCGGCCGCCTCACGGGTGATTCCGCGCGACTCCCGCAGTCTCCTGAGCTGAGAGCCCAGAAGGATGCGCCGCACCACCGATCCACTCGACTCGCCTGCCGACACTGGTCCGACCCTCCCCATCGCCTACCTGGCACCGGAGCCCCCCAACCCCGAGAGCCGGATTCTGCCACCAAAACGCTTCAGCCCGTACTCATTCGATTACGGAAATGGGAAGACGTCCGGAAAGCTCCGAAACTGACCCCGGGAAGAAATGCCCCAGAACCACCACGGTATCGGGCAGGTCCGGCGCGTGCACGTGCATCTGCCCTTGCATCTGCCCTGCGCATTCGGAACCATGGTCCTCGCGCACCTGCGTGCTCGTGTTGTGCCGCTGTACCCCCCGCAGTACCGCTACAGGCAGTGCCGCTACAGCCGCGAATCCCGGGAGTGCCTCGTATGGGGACGAATGGATCGACGATGCTCGAGCCGTTACGGCAGGGGCTTCCCCCCACCGACCCCTCAGGGGTTGCCGGATCGGCGTCCTGTGCTCTGCCCGCACGCTACGAAGCGGTCGGCGGGGCACGGAAGTTCACCCGGTCGACGCTGGAGCGATGGGAACTCGGCGACCGTTTCGACGATGTCGCCCTGGTGGTGTCCGAACTCGTCACCAACGCCCTGCGCCACGCGCTGCCCGGCGATCCGCCCCGGGAATCGACGGACCCGCCGGTGCGACTGCATCTGATGCGGTGGACCTCGCGACTGGTGTGCGCCGTGCGCGATCCCAGCCGGGAGAGCCCGGTGGCGGGCGAGGCGGCGGATTCGGCCGAATCCGGCCGCGGACTGTTCCTGGTGGAATGCGTCAGCGACAGCTGGGGCTGGCACCCCTCTCCCGTACAGCTCGGAGAGCTGCCTTCGGGCCCGCTGTACGGCAAGGTCGTCTGGGCCCTTTTCCGGCTCCAGGAGAACCCGAAGACGGGTTCGTGAGTACCCCGGTCCGGCCCGTCACGGGCCGGACCGCGCGTCAGGCGCCGGCGGCGAGGTGGTCGAACTCGCCGTCCTTGACGCCGAGCAGCAGCGCCTCTATCTCCGCGGGCGTATAGACGAGGGCGGGCCCGTCGGGGTGACGGGAGTTCCGCATCGCCACATTCCCTCCGGGCAGCCGCGCGAACTCCACGCAGGATCCCTGGGAGTTGCTGTGCCTGCTCTTCTGCCAGACGACTCCGCGAAGCTCTGTGGCCGCCATGCCGTTGTACACGTGGTGCACAGGACGCTCCCCGAGTTGCAAGGTGCAAGTGTCAACTAGCTCGGATCATAGCTCTGTTCATATGCCAATGCATGAGCAGATGCACGTGCACGCCGGGTGTTCCTTTGATTACAGCCTTTTCCGCCCCGGTCGCGCCCTCCGGGAAGAGAGACGAACGGCACGCTTATTTCGCTCCCGTTCAAGGGAGTTGATCGTTGGAGACCTTGGTAACGTGGCGCGGTCTTTCGACCGGAAAACAGCAAGGGGGAACTCCACGTGACCAGGTCTCTACGCACCGGCGCCGTCGCGGTCGCCGCTCTGGCCGCCTCACTGGCGCTGACCGCATGCGGCGGCGACGGGGCGAGCAAGGATTCCGGCGCGGACTCCGCGGCGAGCGCGACGCCCGGGAGCGGCGGCGGCAACGGTTCCGGGGAGTCCGCCGGGAGCGGCGCCGTGGACGCCACCGCGCTGGAGGGCACCTGGGTGGGGCTGACGGACGCGAAGAACGTCACCGTGTCCATCACCGCCCGCAAGGTCGCCCTGGTCGCCGATCAGTCCGTGTGCCAGGGCGATGTGAAGGACATGGGCGGTGAACCGATGCTGGCGCTGAAGTGCACCGGCGGCTCCACCGACCGCACGATGGGCGCGATCGACTCCGTCGACGGCACGAAGCTGGTCCTCTCCTGGGACGGCGGCGTCAAGGACACCCTCACCAAGGCCGACCCGGGCAAGCTGCCGAGCGGCATGCCCTCGCTCCCCGACCTGGGGGACCTGCCCGAGGTCCCCGCGCCGTGACGCCCGCCGCGGCCTGACGCCCGCCCGGGGGATCGCTCAGCCCTCGGCCAGCGTGCTGCTGACCCGAGTGGAGCCGCCCCGCTCGTCCAGGGCCCGGGTGAACTCCTCCAGCGCGTCCAGGAGCAGCGCCGCGCCCCGGCGCACGACCGGGTCGCCCACCGGGGTCGTGCCGTCGTCCGTCGGGGTGGGCATGTCCCAGTGGGCCACCGCGTCCACCACCGGCTGCCAGTCGGGCAGCCGCCGCTCCCGTACCGCCTTGGCGCCCCTCTCGGTGGCCCGGCGCAACGCCTCGGCCAGCTGGGCGGCGCCGGGCACCGGGTCGGCCGACCCGGCCGGCAGATGGGCCTCCAGGACCATCGCGGACCGGCCCAGCTGGGCCAGCGCGTGCTGGGCGTCGGTCGCGGCGGCCCGGGAGATGCCCCGGTGGCGTACGGGTTCGTGCTGGGCGGTCGCCAGCGCCTCCTGCCACGCCACACGCGCCTCCCGGGTGGCGATCAGGGCGTCCCGGACGTCCGCGGCGTCCCGGGAGGCGGGGTCCGCGTACCGGTCGACGACCGTGGCCGCGTACCGCCCGTCCGCCACCAGCCACTCGGCCAGCCGGTTGCGCAGCCGCGGGGTCTCCCAGGCCGGGTAGACGGCGTACGAGATCATCGCGAGGAGTCCGCCGACGAGCGTCAGGACGATGCGCTCGGTGACGGTCTGGGACCAGTCGTCGCCGGCCATGCCGAGCAGGAAGACGACGTACGCGGCGACGCAGACCTGGCCGACCGCGTAGCCGGTGCGCATCAGCAGGTACATCAGCCAGGCGCAGATCACCGCGAGGAGCGCCGAGAGCCGGGCGTCGGGACTGGTGGTCTGCACGACGGCGGTGGCGAGCCCGACGCCGACCAGGGTGCCGCCGAAGCGTCCCGCCGCGCGGGCGTACGTCTGGGAGAACTCGGGCCGCATCACCATGACGGCGGTCATCGGGGCCCAGTAGCCGTGGCCGAGCGGCACGGCCTCGCCGACGAAGTACCCGGAGACGGCGACCACCGCGACCCGGATGGCGTGGCGCATGACCGGCGAGCCGTGGTGCAGCTCGCGGCGCATCGAGGCCAGCACCACCGGGACCAGCTTCAGCAGCGTGGGCCGGTGCCGGGTGTCCGGGGCGAGGTCGGAGGGGACCCCGCTGTCGGTCCCCGTACCCTCCGCGATCTCCAGGACGTCGTCGAGCAGGGCCGCGAGCCGGTCGGCGGCGCGGCGGGCGGGGCCGACGAGGATCACGTCGTTGTCGGGGGTCTTCAGGACGCCCAGGTCGGTGGCGGAGAGATGGACGGGTTCGCCGTGCCGGACGGCCCGCGCGGCGGCGTCCAGGACCGATCCGGCCGCGCCCAGCAGCTCGTTCACCCAGAGCCGCTCAAGACCGTCGCCGGGCACCCCCATCGCCGGGTCCGCGAGCGAGGCGAGCACCGGGCGCAGCCGCTCGGCGACCCCCCGCGCCCCGTGCAGTTCGGCGGGGCGTCGGCGGGCCTCCCGCGGGGTGACGGCGGCGGCGCTGCGGGCGGTCATCAGGGGCAGCGGGTCGAAGGCGGCGACCGGGTCGAGCCGCAGCCGCCGGGCGTA
Source organism: Streptomyces sp. McG3 (assembly GCF_018619185.1). Lineage (GTDB taxonomy): Bacteria > Actinomycetota > Actinomycetes > Streptomycetales > Streptomycetaceae > Streptomyces. Next base: position 29,179 of record NZ_JAAXYC010000070.1, read on the forward strand.
GTCGGCCTCGGCGGCGAGGGCGTCGGCGAGCGCGTCGCGCTGGGCGCCCCATCTGCGGACCGGGAAGAGGACGATGAGCGCCGCCTGCACGAAGCCGCCGACGGCGATCATCCCCGCGTGGGCGGCGGCGTCCACGACCGAGGTGGGCAGGGTGATCGTCACCAGCATGATCGCGACGTTGGACGCGGCGATGATGCCGCCCGTGGGACCCGCCGCCCAGGCCAGTCCGGCGAGGAAGGTCCAGGCGCCGAGGAGGCAGAGGAAGAGCACGACGTGCGCGCCGCTGACGTAACCGACGAACGTCGAGACGGCGAGGCTCACCCCGGAGACGAGGGCGAGGACGGGGCGGGGCCGCCAGCTGCGCTGGAAGGTGGCGATGGCCGCCTGGAACGCGCCGAAGGCGGAGCTCGCCGCGATCTCCGGCCCGAACAGCACGAGGCTGACCCCGACGACGAGGGCGAGGCCGGCCGCACCGCGGAAGGCGATGAGGGGTTCCAGCCTCTGCCGCTCGATCTCCAGCCCCGAGCGGGCGGTCTCCTTCAGCGCCCGGAGCCAGCTCATGGGCCGAGCCTAGCCGCAATAGCGGACAATCCGGACTTTGCCCCGCGAGGCCGCCGTCGATCTCCGGTCGGGCCCGCGCCAGGAGCCCGCCGGCCGGGCCTACGCCAGGAGCTCGCCGTCGGGCCCGCGGCGCGGGCCGCCCGTGCGGGCCCGCTCGGCCGCCTCGGTGCCGTGCGTCCAGCCGTCCAGGTCGGTGACGCCGCGCACCCGGGTGGTCGTGGTTCTCGGGAACATCCGCCCGGCGGTGTCGGTGACCGCGACGTCCCGGGCGGCCAGCACCGGCAGCAGTTCGCCGGCCGGGGCCGCGTCGGCGCCGTCCGCCGCCGCCGCCCGCTCGGCGCCGTCGGCGAGCCGGCGGCCGAGCCGCTGGGCGTACCCCATCCAGAACGCCTGCCGGAAGGTCTTGGTCCGCTTGCGTCCCCCGGCGCGCTGCCCGGCCTCCGCCCGGGTCATCGCGGCCGTCCCCTGCACCAGCAGCGAGGTGAACAGCAGCTCGACGGCGTCCAGGTCCGGCTCGAATCCGACGACCGTGGTGAAGCCGAGATCGTCGTTCCACACGGCCCGGCAGCGGTTGGCGGAGGCGACGGCGTCGAGCAGGATCGCCTTGGCGCTCTCGTACGGGGGCTCCACCCCGATCCGGCAGGCGCCCGGCGTCTCGCGGCTGTGCGTCCGGGCGGCGAGGAGGGCCTCGTCGATGCTGTGCCGGGCCATCAGCTCCTGCGCCTTGGTGGTCAGCGCCTCGGCCTCCTCCGGGAAGCCGGTCGCCTCCGCCTTCGCCAGCAGCGCCCGGATCCGGGTGAGCATGCGGGGCTCGTCGGCGGCGGGCGGCCGGTGCAGGTGGTCGGCGGCGGCGCCGGGCGGGGGTCCCACGGGCTCGATGGCGGGCAGCCGCAGCAGCAGCCGGTACAGCTCCAGCAGGTCACCGGCGTAACGGAACCGGTCGGGGCGGTTGCGCGGCACGGGGGCGGGCAGCTCGGCGAGCTGCCGGCGCCAGCGGGGCGGCAGCTCCGCGTACCGGGCGGTCTCGGCGGCGATCAGGGTCGCGGCCAGCGCCGCCCGCGGCTCGTCCAGCTCGTGGCGGACGAACCGGACCAGGTCGGCCGGGTGCCAGCCCCGGTCCCACGCCCGGCGCACGAACTCCTCGCCGCGCCGGTGCGCCTCCGCGTCCGCCTCCGGGGCGGCGGCGAGCAGGGAGGCCCCGGTGTCGAGGGCGGCGTCGCCCGCCACGTAGAGGGCCGCCGCGCACGCCCGGTCGATCACCGATTCCATCCGGCCAAGGGTAGGCGCACCGCCCGCACGCCCCTTTTACGGACCCCCCCGCACGCCCCTTTTACGG
>NZ_JAAXYC010000572.1 GCF_018619185.1 Streptomyces sp. McG3
CGGAGGAGTAGAGGACGAAGGCGGCCAGGTCGGCTCCGGCGGTGAGCTCGTCGAGGTTGACGGCGGCGTCGACCTTGGGCCGCAGCACCCGCTCGACCTGCTCGGCGGTCAGGGTGTCGAGTGCCCCGTCGTCGGACACCCCGGCGACGTGGATCACGGCGGTGAGGGGGTGCTCGGCGGGGATCGCCGCGAGGGTTGCCGCGAGCTGGTCCCGGTCGGCCGCATCGCACGCCGCCACCGTCACCACCGCACCACTCTTCTCCAGCTCCACGACCAACTCGGCCACACCCTCGGCCGCACTGCCCCGACGCGAAGCGAGCACCAGATGACGCACCCCGTGCACGGACACCAGATGCCGGGCCACCAAACCACCCAACGTGCCCGTACCACCCGTCACCAACACCGTGCCCCCGGCATCCAGCACCCGCGGCACCGTCAGCACCACCTTGCCCACATGCCGCGCCTGACTCACATGACGGAACGCCTCCCGCGCACGACGCACATCCCACGACGCCACCGGCAACGGCTCCAGCACACCCCCCTCCAACAGACCCACCACCTCGGCCAACCACCCACCGATCCGCTCCGCACCCGCCTCGATCAGATCGAACGCCCGGTACTCCACGCCCTCGTGATCGGCGGCGATCGTCCCGGGGTCACGGATGTCGGTACGGCCCATCTCGATGAACCGGCCGCCCCGGGGCAGCAGTTCGAGCGACGCGTCCACGAACTCACCCGACAGGGCGTTGAGGATGACGTCCATGCCCCGGCCGTCGGTCGCGGTGAGGAACCGCTCGCGGAACTCCAGCGACCTCGACGACGCGATGTGCGCCTCGTCCAGACCCAGCTCCCGCAACGCACCCCACTTCCCCGAACTCGCCGTCGCGAACACCTCCGCACCCAGATGACGCGCCACCTGCACCGCCGCCATCCCCACACCACCAGCACCCGCGTGCACCAGCACCGCGTCACCCGCCCGCACACCCGCGAGATCCACCAACCCCATCCACGCCGTCAGGAAG
>NZ_JAAXYC010000573.1 GCF_018619185.1 Streptomyces sp. McG3
GGAGCAGTGACGGGACGACTTCGAGGATCGTGACGGCGTCCCTGTCGGCGCGGGTGAACAGGTCCGTCGCGTGATGGGCCGTCTCGTCCCCGTAGATCGTGGTGCGACCGCCCGCCACCAGGGCCGCAGTCATCTGCCACACCGAGATGTCGAAGGTCAGCGCCGCGTTCTGCGCGATCACATCACCGCTCGTCAACGCCAGATCATCGACCTTCGCCAGGAGATGGTTGTTCATACCCGCGTGATGGACCATGGCGCCCTTCGGACGCCCCGTCGACCCCGAGGTGTAAAGGACATAAGCCAGATCGTCGTGCGCGGTGCGGACCGGGGCGAGTGCGTCGGGCCCGTCGGCCGCCGTGGGACAGACGAGGACGATGGGATGTGTCCCGGCCGCCGAGGCGATGGCATCGGTCTGCGCGGCTTGGCCGGGTCGGCCGGCTTCCGAGGCGATGGCATCGGTCTGGGCGGTGTGGTCGGCCGTGGTGATGAGGTGGCGGGCGCCGGACGCGGTGACCATGTCGGCCTTCCGCGCCAGCGGGGCGTTCGGGTCCAGCGGCAGATACGCGCCACCCGCGCCCAGAATGCCGAGGAACGCGACCACCGCGTCCACACCCCGCTCTCCGTGGTAGGCGACCCGGTCGTCAGCCATGACACCCGCAGCGAGCAGCTCACGGGTGAGACGACTGGCCCGCCCCGCCAACTCCGCGTAGGTCAGGGAACCGTGGTCATCGGTGAGAGCGATGGCGTCCGGCCGGGTGGAGGCATGATCCCTGACCCTGGCGATCAGGGAGTTCAGCTGGTCGTAGCGGTCCGTCCGGTTCCAGGTGCGCAGAAGCTCGCTCTCCTGCTGGGACACCGGGGCGAGTTCACCGACCGGACATGCGGGGTCCGCAGCCGCCGCACGGCAGGCGCGCTGGATGTCGTCGAGGACCGCGCGAGCCGTCTGCTCCGTGAAGAGGTCCGTGCTGTACTCCAGTACGAGGGAGAGTTCACCGCCCGTGGTCTCCTCGGCAAGGA
>NZ_JAAXYC010000574.1 GCF_018619185.1 Streptomyces sp. McG3
CCGGCGCCCGGTCTTCGGCAGATGTGGGGCAAGTTGCACCCACTCGTCGTTCGTCAGATCGCCCCGCCCCACGACCACCACGATGGCCCACGGGAGGCGATCACATGATCCGCCGGACAGAACCTAGCCGGCCAGACTTCAACAACGACAAAATCGACGACTTGATCGTCGGTGTCCCGCAGGCAACCTCCGCAGCAGGGCAGGTGTCCATCCTTCCCGGGAGCGGCAGTGGACCCTCGGCAACGGGGCTGAAGGTCATCACACAGAGCGGGTCCGTCCCCGGCTCGCCCGAGCCCGGTGACCGCTTCGGCGCGGACGTTGCCTACGGGGACGTTGACGGCGACGGCCTTGCGGATCTCGCTGTCGGGTCTCCGGGTGAGGCGGACAGCGTGTTCAAGGAACGCGGGAACGTCACCGTCCTGACCGGCAGCAGCCAGCTCACACAGGGCGACTACTTCACCACCGCCGACGACGACCCCCGCAACCCTGGCAAGGCGCGCCTGGGCACAGCCGTCGCGATGGGCGACATCACCGGCGACGGCCTCGACGACGTCATCGGCGTCGGCCTCGGCTCCGCCGGCTCGGGCGGCTGGCTTGTATGGCGCGACAGCGCCACCAAGAAGGCCACCACCCTGCGTCTCACCTTCGAAGACCTCAACCACGTCGATGTCGCCGCCGGGGACTTCAACGGCGACGGGTACGACGACGTAGCCGTGACCACCGTCGACCGCTACGGACAAGCCCGCGCCTACGAATACCAAAGCGCCGGCGCAGCCGGGCTCACCCATGCCATGGCCATCCAGATGGGCGCCGGCCGCAGCATCGCCGCCGGAGACATCAACCAGGACGGGCGCGACGACATCGTCATCGGCCAACCTGCCCTCGCGGATGCGGTCCTGCTTCTGCTCGGCCTCGGCCTGCTTCTGCTCCGCCTCCTTCCGCATCGCCTCCTGCTCGGCCTTCGCCTCGGCCTCCTTGGCCTCCTGCTTGGCCTCCTGCTCCGCCTG
>NZ_JAAXYC010000071.1 GCF_018619185.1 Streptomyces sp. McG3
GTCCCGGGGGCGGGTGGCGTGGTCCCGGTCGGCGGCGGACCTGGGCGCGGGAACGGCGGGGCCCGCGCCCGGATCGCCGAACGGGTCGGGCAGGCCGGTGAGTTCGCGCAGCCGGGCGAGGTTGTCCCGGGTCACCGACCAGAGCAGGTCCTGCCGGTCGTGGACGTCGGCCACCGCCGCCGGGTGGTCGGCCAGGACCGCGTGGGCCCGTTCCGCGAGCCGGGCGCCGAGGGCGCGCTCGTGGACGGAGACACCCCAGTCGGGCCGGTCGATGTCGGCCAGGAAGTAGGCCAGTTTGGGGTGCGAGACCAGGCTGATGACGGGGGTGCCGCAGCCGAAGGGGATCATCCCGGCGTGACCGCGCATCCCGATCACCAGCCGGGTGCGCCGGTAGAGGTCACGGATCCCGTCGTTGGGGAGCAGGTAGAGGGGCTCCACGGGGAGGGTGAGTCCGTGTTCCCGGCGCAGGTCGTCGACGAAGCGTTCGTCGGCGGGCATGTGCGCGGCGTAACGGACCTCCGCCGACGCGGACACGGCCCGGATCGCCGCGGCCATCTCCGCGAGGAAGTGCCCGTAGTCGTGGCCGAAGCGGAGCCCGGCCCGGTCGTAGGCGCAGTTGACGAGCACGGTGTCCTCGCGCGCCGCCGGTTCGGCGAGCCGGGGGTCGAGGTGGCGGGCGACCGTGGTGGGGCAGGGCTGGTAGCGCACCTTCTCGCGCAGCGACTCGGGCAGCAGTTCCCTGACCCGCGCGACGGACCCGTGGTTGCGCAGCCCGAAGAACGCGGACCGCTCGACCAGGGCCCGCAGGGAGGCCGCGAACCGCTCGCGGCGGTAGCGCTGGCCGTCGAAGACGTTGTAGCCGACGGCGAAGACCGCCAGCGGGGCGGTGATCCGGGCGAGGACGTCGTCGGGGATGTTCCACTGCCAGCCGCTGTTGCCGTTGGGCGCGGTGTCGGGGAGGAAGAGCCCGCCGCCGCCGACGATCACGGCCCGCCGGGCGTTGAGGCGTTCGAGGGAGGCCTCGTCGACCAGCAGGTGCGCGTGCTGCTGGTGCCAGCGGTCCGGGCCGGTGTCGGCGGTGAGGCAGCTGCGGACCGCCTGGGGCAGTACCTTGTCGCCCGCGTTCTCCTCGCCGTCCGCGAACAGGGCAACGTGGGCGAGCTGTTCGGCCGGCCGGGTACTGACGGACTCCGCCCGGACGGTGACCATCTCGGACGTACGGGCGTACCAGGCGCGGCAGTTGGCGTCGGTCGGGTCGGTTTCCAGGCCCGCGAGCGCATAGCCGCGCGCGTCCTCGGTGCGGCCCAGCAGCCACGCCAGCCGGGCCAGTTGGCCGAAGGCGCGGGGCGCGAAGTCCGGTGAGGCGGTCGCCAGCAGCAGGTGCGTCTCGGCCTCCTCGTACCGGGACAGCGCCATCAGGCAGACGCCGAGCGTCTCGTGGCAGCGCGGCAGGTCGGGGCGGCCCGCGACGGCCTCGCCCAGCAGGGCGACGGCCCGGTCGTGGTGGCCGCGCCCCCGGTGGATCTCGGCGAGCTGCCGGACCAGGTCGATCGGCGGCCGGGGCCGGCCGGGGAACGGGAGCGCGAGGTGCAGCAGCAGGTCGGGGTGTTTGGCGCCGGGGAGGGCGAGGTAGGCGGCCCGGAACGCCTCGTCGGCCAGGTCGAAGCGGTCCCTGACGGCCTGGGCGGGGCCGCGGCCGGTACGGGTCGCGGGGACGCCGGCGAAGTTCAGGACGACGACGTCCTCGGGGACCGGCACGTCGTCGTGGAGCCGCCGCGCCCGGAAGTCGGCACGGGAGTCCAGGGGTACGAGGAGGCCTTCCGGGATGTCCGTCGCGGCGGGCGGCACCGGACCGAGGTCCTGGCGCTGGATCACCAGCAGCCCGTCGTCGGGGACGCCGCCGCGCGGGTCCGGGGCGCCGTCGGGTCCCGGGCGCGGCACGGCGGCCACGCCTGTACGGAGTCCCAGCAGGGCGTCGAGCCGGCCGAGGACGACCATGGCGGGGGTGAGGGCGACCACGGTGTCGTACCCGTCGAGGCGGAACACGTCGTCGCGTCCATCGGCCTGGCGCGGGATCAGCCGGGGGTGCAGCCGGCGCGCGGCGTCGAAGGCGGCGTCCGGCAGACCGGGGTGCAGGACGACGACGTCCTCGCAGAGGGCCGGGTCGCTCAGCGCGAGGCTGCGCAGGAGGGCGTGGAGTCCGGGGAGTTCGTCCGCGCCGGCGACGTACACGGCGAAGGCGATCCGGCGCTTGCCGGTGACGGCGCGGCGGTCGTCGGCGGCTGCGGTCGCCGTGGCGGCGGTGGCCGTGGCAGTGGTCGCCGTGGCAGTGGTCGCCGTGATGGCGGTGGCACGGGCCGCGGGCACGGAGCCGGGCGTCGTCGAGGGGTCGGGGTGCGTCATCTCAGGGTGATCCTCACCGCGGTGTCGTCCGTGTTCGCGGTCCGTGTCGCGACCCATTCCCGTTCGCGCGGGGACAGGGCCGCCGGTCCCTCGAACCCGATGAGGTCCACCCGGGCGGGGGTGCCCAGGAAGTCCAGGAGCCGCAGCACGGTGTACGCGGTGCTCGCGGGTCCCGCGCCGCCGGGCTCCTCGCCGAGCAGCGCCGGGTCGTGCAGCGGACGGCGCAGCGTGGCGTCGCCGACGCGGTCCTGGGCGCCGGGGACCAGTCGGCTGCGCAGGGCGAGCCGCCAGTGCGGGAGCGGGTCGCCGAAGACCAGCCGGGCGCCCGCCCGCCGGTCCCAGCGGGGGCCCTTCCACGGGGTGTCGCCGCGCAGGGTGCAGGCGTGCAGGTCGGTGCGGGCGGCGGGGGCGGTGTGGCGCGGCTCGTCGCAGCGCACGACGAGGTCGTAGCCCCCGGTCAGGGCGGCCGGCGAACTGCCGGGCCGCCGCTCCTGCTCGGCGGTGCGCGGGGTGTCGGCGACCAGGCACACGGTGCGGCCCGCGACGAGCCGGCGCAGCCCGGGTACGCCGATGGGCTCGGCCCCGGCCAGCAGCGGGTCGGCCATCGGGTCGCGGTCCGAGAGCCGGCGGTGCTCGGCGTAGAGCGCGGCGAGCCGGCGCACCGCCGGGTCCCCGGCACCGTGTTCGGCGGTACGGAGCCGGACGAGGTCGGTGAAGGCGGCGCGGGCCTCGGCGGCGGGCAGGTGGCGGGAGAGACGGAGGCCCGCCACCCCGTCGGTGAACAGCGCCAGCGCCTCGTCGACGCGTTCCCCCGCGGCGCGGAGGGTGGCGATGCGGCGTTCGACGTCGCGGGAGGCGGCGGTGTTCTGCTGGAGCGCGAGGTGGCGTTCGTACGCGGTGATCGCCTCCTCGCCCCGGCCGAGCGCGTCCAGGGCGTTGCCGCGCAGCCGCCAGGCGCCCTTGGAGCGGGCGCGCAGGGCGGTCGCCTCGTCGGCGAGAGCCAGGGCGAGGCGGGCCTCGGCCGCGCCGCCGCTGTCCAGCGCCTGCTGCCCGGTCCGCAGCAGCGCGTCGAACGCGTCGGCGCCCGGGGTGGAGCACGCGGTGGTCAGGGCGCCGATCGACGCGATGAGCCGGGTGCGGCGGGCGTCGGTGAGGGGGCCGTCGGCGGCGAGGGCCGTGAGGTGGTCGCCGCAGAGCCGCAGGGCGGCCAGGAGCGCCGGGTCCGGTCCGCCGCCGGGGCGTCCCGGAGCCGGTGTTCCGGGCCGTCCCGCTATCGCACGTACTGACGTGAGCAGCCCGGTGAGGGTCTGGCCCATGCTCGTTCCGCCGTTCTGTGAGTCGGACGCCGGCCGGGGGTCGGGCCCCGGCCCCGGGTCAGAGGCCCAGGGTGCTGCGGGTGCGCCGTACGGTGCGGCGCAGCCGGACCGCCGCTCCCCGGGGGCCGCCGCCGGGCAGGGTGAGGCTCTGCAGGCGGCGGCGCTTGAAGTAGTGCTGGGTCGTGGGGTCGAGCCGCTCCCGCAGCCATGCCTCGGCGTCCGGGCGCAGCCCGGGGTTGAGCTTGGCCTGCATGCAGTAGCCGACGGTCCGCACCAGCGGGGCGAGGGTGTCCGGCGCGGTGCGCGGCAGCAGGGGCAGGGCCCCGGCGCCGTGCGCGTCCAGGTCGGGCACGAGGTGGTCGGTGATCGTCAGCGGGACGCGGTTGCTGTTCTCGTACGGGGTGATGCGGTCGAGGACCAGGCGGGTGCCGACGCGGGCGACGGGGATGCCGTAGTAGGCGGCGGCGGTGAACATCGCGGTGGAGAAGCAGCCGACGACCAGGGTGGGCGCGCACCTCTCGTACAGCGTCTCGGCGAGCAGCGGGCCGTCCAGGGTGGTGAGCCGTACGCCGGCCTCGGCGGCGGCCTCGTCCAGGGCGCGGGAGTAAGCGGGCGGCGCCGTGGGGTGCGGCTTGAAGAGGATGGAGGTGTGCCCGGCGCGGGCGGCTCCGCGCAACATCCGCACGTGCAGGTCCTCTTCCTCCTCCGGGGTGAGGATGTTGAGGGCGGCGAGGTACTGGCCGAGCAGCATCGCGGTGGGGGCGGCGGCCTCGGCGGCGGCGAGCCCCTTGTCCCCGTCGGCCGCGGTGGCGATCTCGGAGAGGACGGCGCGGAAGGCGTCGTCGGGGACGAGTTCCGGTTCGACGCCGGCCTCGGCGAGGAGGAGCGGGCGCAGCCCGGTGACCAGGTCGAGGTGGAGGACGCGCCGGATGCGGCAGGCGATGGACTGGGGCAGCCGGTTGCGGGTGGGGCCGTAGCTCATCAGGCCGTCGGCGTAGACGTGGACGGCGCTCTCGGAGAAGATCGCGGCCAGCGCGCGGGCCGGGTTGACCTGGATGGACTCGACGGCCAGGTCGACGGGGGCGTCGGGGGCGATGTCCCAGGCCAGGCGGAAGGCCCGCTGCCACAGGACGGTCTCCTCGGAGCGGGGGCCCCAGCCGCTGGGGTGGTGCGGGCTGATCGCCGCGTTCCAGTCGACGACGGCGTCGAAGCGGGCGGCGAGGGAGCCGTAACCGCGCATCTCCTCCAGCCGCAGGGCCGTTTCGGGGACGGCCGCGTTGTTGGAGACCAGCAGGACGCGGTGGCTGTCGAGGGCCCGGCCGAACTGTCCGGCGTCGAGCGCGGCGGCGAGGGTGGCCGCCCCGTACAGCGTGGACACCTGGAAGATCTGGGTGCGCGGGGGCGTGCGTACGGAGGTGGGTACGGGCGTGGGTACGGGCATCGGTCAGGCGGCCTTCTGCTTGGTGCGCAGACGGCTGAGCAGCGTGCCGCGCTTGTCGTCGATCATCGTCAGGGTGCGGTCGAGCACGTCCTGCGGCATCCGGTGCAGTGCGGCGGCCGACTCGGAGCGCAGCCGGCGGGCGGTGGCGGGCTCGTAGTCGTCGGCCTTCTCGTTGTGGAAGGCGATCATCGCGCAGTAGGTGCGGACGGCCTTGGGCAGCAGGGTCTTCGCGTCCCGGTCCGTGCGCAGCTGGTCGAGCAGCGCGTCGTAGGCGGGGAAGAAGTCGAGCTGGCGGGCGTCCTTGATCTGGGTCAGGGAGGTGGTGACCCCGCGCCGGTAGAAGATGCCGTACAGCCCGAGCGCCGCGTAGGTGCGGGCCCGCAGATGGAGCTGCCAGATCCACAGCCGGTCCTCGGCGGTGCGCAGTTCGGTGGCGAAGCGCTGGGCGCCGTCCGCGAAGAGCCGCCGGTGGTAGATCCCGGCCCAGACGAACGGGTAGTCGACCATGGTCTCGCGCTCGGGCACCCCGATCCCGTCGCGGGGGTCGAGCAGGGTGTCCCGGAGGGGCGCGGGGGCGCGCCGCACGACGCGGGTGGTGCCGGTGGACTGGACGTGGTCGGTGCGGGCGAAGTCGCAGTCGAGGTCCTGGGCGGCGCGCACCAGCCGGTCCAGATGGCCGGGGGCGTACCAGTCGTCGCCGTCGAGGAAGGTGAGGTAGTCGCCCTCGGCGGCGTCGATGCCGCTGTTGCGGGCGGCGGCGATGCCGACGTTCGTACCGTGTCTGATCACCCGGGCGCGCGGCAGCCGCTCGGCCCAGTGGTCGACGATGTCCTGCGTGCCGTCGGTGGACGCGTCATCGACCAGCAGGAACTCGATGTCCGGGTCCGCGTTGCGGGCCAGGCTGCCCAGCGTGGTCGGAGCGTAGGCCGCGACATTGTGGAGCGGTACGACAACGGACAGTTTCGGCACGCGTGCCCTCGCCTTCGATCATGGTCCCGACAACCTAGTGAGACGGCGGGAGGATCGGGTGACGCCCGCCACGACAGCGGGTGAACTCTGCGCGTCCGCGGAATGACCGGGCACGCGCGCCGGAGACGTCAGACGAGGGGGCTTGACCTCAACTTCGCTTGAGGTTCTACGTTCTGAGGCATGAACTACTCACACGACGACGCAGGACTCGCCCGCCAGCCGATCGGCTACTGGAGCTGGGCCGCGCACGAGGCGACGGTCACCCACATCCGGTCCGCGCTGGCCGAACACGGACTCACCCAGCCTCCCTGGTGGGTGCTCAACCAACTCGACGGAGCGGACGAGGAGGGGCGGGACCGGGCCGAGCTGGTCACCATGCTCAGCGGCTACCTCCACACCGGGGCGGACGGCATGGAGGAGGCCGTCGAGAGCCTCCTCGAACGGGGGCTGGTCACCGAGGACTCCGGGGCGCGACTGCGGACCACCCCCGAGGGGCGGGCGCTGCGCGAGAAGGCGTACGCCCGGGTGACCCGGGCGAGCGCGGAGATCCACGAGGGCATCCCCGAGGCGGAGTTCGTCGCCGCGCTGAAGGTGCTCCAGCGGATGATCCACAACGTCGGGGGGAAAGCCTGGCACCACTGAGCGCCGGAGCTACACGCTGCTGAACGAGAGCTTGGCCGCGAACCCGAGGAACAGGACACCCGCCGCGGAAGTGGCCCCCGCCGACAGTCGCTTACGGCGTCGGAAGGCGGCGGCCAGGCGGGTGCCGCCGAAGATCAGCACCGAGAGGTACGCGAAGCTGGCGAGCTGGAGCAGCGTGCCGAGCACCAGGAACGACAGGGCCGGGTAGGCGTAGCCCGGGTCGACGAACTGGACGAAGAAGGAGATCAGGAACAGGATCGCCTTCGGGTTGATCAGGCTGACCACCAGGGCCCGGCGGTAGGGCCTCTCCACGGGGGCCGTCGCCCCGGAGGTCCCGGCCGTCCCGGCGGGTGCCGCCGGCTCCACCAGTTCGGCGGTACGCCGGTGCCGCTCACGCCACAGCGACACGGCCGCCCGCAGCATCCCGATGGCCATCCAGGTCAGATAGGCCGCGCCCGCGTACTTGACGATCGCGAAGAGCAGGGGCGTGGTCTGGAGCAGGGACGCGGCGCCGAGCGCGGAGAGCGTCATCAGGATGGCGTCCCCGGTCCAGACGCCCGCGGCGGCCGTATAGCCGGTGCGCACGCCGCGACGGGCGGCGACGGAGAGCACGTACAGCGAGTTCGGCCCCGGCAGAAGAACGATCAGCGCCAGACCGGCGAGATAAGTCGGAAGATCGGTGACACCCAGCATGGACGGAGTCTCGCACGCCCGTACGGGGTGTCGTCCAGGGGGTTTCACCAGGCGATATCGACGGCCCGGCGGCGCCCGGGCGAGGGGTGTGCCGCGCGGGCCGGACCCGGCCATGATCCACCGGGCGACCCCTCGGGGGGGCTGGACGCGCGGCCGGGGTCCGACGGAGGATTCGGCGACCGGGCCGGACGGGAATTCCGTACAGGAGGCACCGGGCCGGCGGTGAGCCAGGGGGACCGAAGCATGGCGGACACGAACAGCGGGTGGGACGGCCGGGGAGCGAGCGACACGGGCGGTGCAGGGTCGTCGGAAGCGATCCCGGGACCGGGACCGGACATGGCCGCCGAGCCGTGTGCGGGCGGAAAGCCCCGGGGGCGTCGCGTCGCCGCCGCTTCCCTCGTCGCGCTGGCCGCCCTCGCGACGGGATGCGAGCCCGGGACCGCCGAAGGGGCGCAGGACGTGCCGCCGCCGGCGCGGGCCACGCAGGCGGCCGCGCCGCCGCCCAGTCCTTCGACGTCCAGCGCCGCCCCGGCCCCGGCCCCGACGAGGGCCCGGCCGGCCCCGGAGCCGAGCACCGCACCGCCGCGCGTCCTGATGCGTACGGGGTCCGAGAGCGACCGGGTGCGGGAACTCCAGGCCCGGCTCCGCCAGATCGGCCACTTCGGGCGCAATCCCACCGGCTACTACGGCTCCGTCACCGCCGACTCCGTACGCTCCTTTCAGGCCAAGCGGCGGCTGCCGGTCACCGGAAGCACCGACGCGGTCACCTGGCAGCGGCTGCTGGCCATGACCCGGGTGCCGACGGCCGCGGAGCTGGACCCGCCGACCGAGCGGCCACTGGCCGCGCCGGACGAGCGGTGCCTGAAGGGCCGGGTCCTGTGCATCAGCAAGAAGAGCCGGACCCTGGCGTGGATGAACGACGGCCGGGTCGTCTCCGCGATGGATGTGCGCTTCGGCTCGGAGTACACGCCCACCCGGGAGGGCGTGTTCGAGGTGTTCTGGAAGTCCCGCGACCATGTGTCGACGCTCTACGACACCCCGATGCCGTACGCCCTGTTCTTCAGCGGCGGCCAGGCGGTCCACTACTCCGCCGACTTCGCGGCCAACGGCTACGGCGGCGCCTCGCACGGCTGCGTCAACGTGCGGGACAAGAAGAAGGTCGCGGCACTGTTCGACCAGGTGAAGAACGGCGACAAGGTCGTCGTCTCCTGGTGATCCGGTACGAGGTGGTCCCGGTCCACGGGTGATCCGGCGTACGGCCGGCACGAGGGAGGAGAGGGCGCGGGCGGGACCGGGGGAACGTGTCCCGCCCGCGCCGATGCGCTGAGCCGAAGGTACGGGGGGAACCCCGGCTCGTTGCGCGGCCGATGACCAGTCGGCTCACTCTGTACTGCGCCCGGCCTCCGAAAAACGTCACACCCGGCCGCCCGGACCGCTCGCGGGGCGCCTGGAACCCCAGGTCAGCGGGTGGTCGGGCCATCGGCGAGCGGTTCAAGGCCGGCACCGGGAGGTCCTGATCGCCCACGGCGGTTCAGTTCATCAGCGGGCGGAGCCGGCCGACATCACCAACGGGCGGTTCAGGTCATCAGCGGGCGGAGCCGGCCGACGTCACCAACGGACGGTTCAGGTCGTCAACGGGCGAGCACGGAGGCCGCGCCGGAGCTCTTCGGGAGCGGCGTGGCCTCGGCGTCCGTCCCGTCGCCCGTCTCCGGGGCCACGCCGGAGCGCGGTACGGGGTGGAAGGAGACGGGCGGCAACGAGCCGCCGTCACCGTCGCCCGGCCCGCTCTGACCGTCGTCATCGTCGTCGTCACCGCCGCCGGAACCGCCGGAGCCGCCGTTCCCACCGCTTCCGCCGCTGCCGTCGAGGAGGCGGTCGCAGAAGCGCTCCAGGTGCTTCTCGCCCTTCGCGAGCCGGATCAGCTGCCGCCGGCTCCGGTCGTCCAGGCTGCCGTCGCGGAAGGCCTTGCAGGCCTTGACGGACTGCTCGTACCAGTTGCCGGACGCCGTGTCACCGCCAGAGCCGCCGGGCTTCTCCTCCTGGCCGTCGCCGCCCCCGGCCGTCTCCTCGCGGCCGTCGCCGCCCGGCTCGTCCGGGCTGCCCGGGCGGTCCTCGCCGGGCTCCCGGCCGGTGTCGCCGGTTCGCGCGCCGTCGGGGTGCTCGGGCCCGTCGGACTCCCGGGTCTCGGGCGAGGACGGCTCCTCCGAAGCGTCGGGCGGGGACGGGTCCGCCGGGGACGACGAGTCGTCCGCGTGCCCCTCGGAGACCAGCGGCCCCGGGGTCACGGCGGCCGAGACGGAGGTGGCCGGCGCGGGCGAGCCCTGTCCGCCGAACGTTCCGGTGAACACGCCTGTTCCGGCGGCCACCGCCACCCCGCCGAGCGCACAGCCCGCGAGCGAGGCGACCAGGCCGAAACGGACCGGCCGGCTCCAGCGCGGGCGGCGGGCCGGGGTGTCGGGGGCGGAGCCGATGTGGACGGCGCGCAGCAGACCGGGCCGGCCGGGGACGGCCTGACCGGCGGAGAGACCGGCGAGCCGGTCCACGCCGTCGCCGTGGCCGGCCTGCCGGAACGCGGCGAGGACCGCGTCCTCGCCGGGGAGTTCGTCCGCCGGGTACCGGGATCCCCCACGGGCCGCGCCGAGTGCTTCGGCGAGCCGGAAGGCGTCGGTGCGGGCCTCGTCGCCGACGGGGACGACCGGTTCGCCGCGGAGCAATCTCTCCGCCGCTTCCTTGTCAAGCCACTCGTAGTGCTCGTCGGCCATCACATGTCCTTCTGCGTCCACGGTCGCGAATGCGTCACACCGGGAGTGACCCCGGCGGGCGCCACCGGACCGCCCCGCCCGGGGCGCTGCGCGGGTACGGCGCCGAGTCCGGCGCCACCGGCCGCCCCCTGACCCGCACCGTCGTCGCCACCCTGCGCCGGGTCCGGGGCGCCGTCCACGGAGGCGCCACCCGTCCGGTTCGTCCCGGGATGCTCCGCGCCGAGGAGTTCGGCCAGTCGCTTGAGGCCCCGGTGGGCGGCGGTGCGTACGGCACCGGGCCGCTTGCCGAGGGTCTGCGCAGCGCTCTTCGCGTCGAGCCCGACGACCACCCGGAGCACGACGGCCTCGGCCTGGTCCTGCGGCAGCTGGGCGATGAGGGACATGGTGCGGCTGGTGTCCAGCGCCTCGATGGCATCGCCCGCGGTGTCGGACTCGGCGGCCCGCGCGGTCAGCTCGGTCTCGTCGCCGCCGATCGCGGGGCGGCGGCTGCGCATCCGCAGATGGTCCAGCGAACGGTTGCGCGCGATCCGGGCGGCCCAGCCCCGGAACCGGTCGGCGTCACCGCTGAACCGGTCGAGGTCGCGCGCTATCTGCAGCCACGCCTCGGACGCCACGTCCTCGGCGTCCGGCTCCCCGACCAGCGTCCGTATGTAGCCCAACAACCGTGGCTGCACCGCGCGGTACACAGCACGGAAGGCGTCCTCGTCCCCGTCCTGTGCCGCGAGCACCGCGGCAGTCAGCTCCGCGTCGTCCCCCAGCACTCCCTCAACCCGCTCTGCCGTCCTCGATCGCAGCTGGTCAACTGCAGCGCAACCCTGCGCGAACCAGCACGCTACGTGCTCGGCGGGGGCCGCGTCCATGACTTGTACAACCCGCAACAATTCGTCGGCCGACTCACGGTGTGACAGAAAACGCAGTCATGGCGCTGAGATGAGTACGGGGTCGTGCTGCGACCCCGTGGAAGACGGCCGGGGCCTCTCCTGTGGGGGGTGGCGGCCCCGGTCGTCGCTCCATTTCATCAGCCTGACCAGGCAATATGCGGGTCACGGGGCCTTCGCATGACCAACGCCTGACCAACGCATTCAGGCGTTCACCCGATCGGCCTCATGTCAACGCGCCGCACCGCCCTAAATACCCGTCCCGGGCCCCGGCCCTTAGATGCTCTGCGTACTGGACCATCGCAAGCCCGCAGGACCAGGCATGCCGGAACGCGGGGTAGTCAGATAGTGACCAGGCGCGAGAGGCTGCCGACGCATTGGCGGGGACGGCAGCCCTCCCCGCCAGTAGGCTTGTTGGATCCGCTCGACGAACTTCCGGAGACCGCATGCTGACGCGCATCGAAGTCCACGGGTTCAAGAACCTCCTGGACCTGTCCATCGACTTCGGACCCTTCACCTGCATCGCAGGGGAGAACGGCACCGGCAAGTCGAACGTTTTCGACGCCATCCAGTTCCTCTCGCTCCTCGCCGACCAGTCGATGATGGAGGCAGCCCAGGAGGTTCGGGGCGTGCATGGCGAGCGTCAAGGTGACCCGCGCGACCTCTTCTGGAAGGGTTTTGAGCCCGGCAACCACCGGATGCGGTTCGCTGCCGAGATGATCGTTCCGCTGCACGTGCAGGACGACTTCGGCCGGGCCGCGAAGGCCAGCAGCACCTTCTTGCGGTACGAACTGGAAGTCGGCTACCAGGAGCCGTCCGGACTCGACCGCTTCGGGCGCCTCACGCTCCTCCACGAGACGCTGGCACACATCACGAAGGGCAAGGCTCCGCAGCATCTTCGCTTCCCTCACAGTGCGAAGCAGTTCCGCAACACCGTCATCCAGGGCCACCGCAGCGGCGCGCCTTTCATCTCGACGACCACCGAAGCCGACGAGTCGATCGTCAAAATTCACCAGGACGGTGGCAGCCGAGGCCAGCCCAAGCCGGCTGCGGCATCCCGGGCACCAGCGACGGTGGTCTCCACGATCACTAGCAGCGATGACCCGACCATCCTCTCGGCTCGCCGTGAGATGCAGTCCTGGCGACGGCTTGCCCTGGAACCATCCGCTCTGCGCCGGTCCGACCGATACGTGGACCCGCATGCGATGGGCGCCGACGGCTCCCACCTGCCAGCGACCCTCTTCCGCGTGGCCCACGACACTCCCGGCGCGGATCCCAGTCAGGTATACGCCCGGGTTGCAGGACGCCTCTCGGACTTGACCGGCATCCATGTCCGTGATCTGGATGTCGATCAAGACGAGGTTCGACAACTCCTCACGGTCAATGTGCACGAGGTGGCTGGCATGACACTGCCTGCGCGCAGCCTCTCCGAAGGCACTCTGCGCTTCCTGGCACTTTGCGTTCTGCTCGAAGACTCGTCCGTGCGTGGACTGATCTGCATGGAAGAACCCGAGAACGGCATCCACCCAGCGAACCTCAACGCCATGGTCGACTTGGTACAGGATCTTGCCGTGGATCCCTCGGAAGAACCCGGCACGGACAACCCATTTCGGCAGGTGCTGATCAATACGCATTCACCCGGTGTCGTACAACTCGTCGGCAACGAGGATCTCCTGTTCGCCGACACCGCAATGCACAGAGGTGAGAACGGCACTCTGAACCGCGCACTGCGCCTGCGTCCACTTGTCGGCACCTGGCGGGCCAACAAGGTGACGAGCGGCAGTTTCGTGACGAAAGCTGACATCCTGCCCTATCTCACTACGCCCGTCGGAGCACAGCTCACGCTGAGCGGGGACGCCGCGTGACCGCTCGTGTCCTGTTCATCGGTGAAGGCAGCAGCGACAACGGCCTCGTCCCGCATATCGAATCGATTGGCGTTCGTAAGGGACTCGACGTCTCGGTCACGGTCCCCGACTTCGGTCTGCTTCGGCTGCCGACCGGACACTCCGTACCAGACAAGCTCCGGGCCGCCCGCGCGCTCGGAGGGAGCTACGACCTGGCGGTGGTGCAACGGGATGCTGACCGAGGCCCTGCCCAGGACCGCAAAGACGAGATCGAGAAAGCGGTGGACTCCGAGTGGCCCGATCTTCGGCACGTCGCCGTTGTGCCCGTCCGCATGCTGGAAGCCTGGCTCCTCCTAGACGAAGTGTGTCTGCGCCAGGTCGCCGAGAACCCTCGCGGCCGCGTCGGCCTTAATCTCCCCAAAGGTGTTGCGGCGGAGACTATCGCCGACCCGAAACAGCTCCTCAAGGACTCGCTCGCACGGGCGAGCGAGTACAAGGGGCGCCGCCTCGCCCAGTTCCAAAAGCGATTCTCGCAGCACCGGCTGCGCATGCTGGAACTCCTCGACCCGGAGGGCCCAGTCACCTGCCTTCCCTCATGGCGCGCTTTCGTTGAGGACCTCGACGCTGCATTCGAGGCCCTCAAGGGGTGACCCGCGCATGCGCGCTCCGCTATGCCGTGGCCGTCGGAGCGCGCCGACTCGGCGCAGGAGACATGGTTCACGCGCCACACGGAGTTATTCGTGGATCGCGACCAACCTGACCGCCGCACCTTCCTTGTCCTCGTCGCCGGCCCCTCAGTCGGAATGGCAACCGAATGGGCCCCGTCGAACCTGAACATCTGGCCGGTCGCCACGTAGGCGAGAGCCTGCTCACCTGGCTGTAGAGCAGCATCGAAAATCTCCCCGCCCTGGCGAACACATCCGTTCGGGGCGTGCCGACCTCCTCGGCGTGGCCATGCGCGTCACCATCCACCTGCTCGACTCGGCCCCTATGACGAACCCACCGGCCGCCGCCCGCGTGCTGTCCTGGCTCAGCTGGCCCAAAGCGCCGCCCGGCTCCACTGCCTACTCCGACCAAGGCCGCCCCATGGCTCGGCGCAGCGCCTCTCGCGAAGGGCCCTGGAGACCGGTAGCTTTGCGGGACCTCGACCTGGCATGGAGCACTCTGCAGGAGTGGCTCGAACCCCACAGACGCGAAGCCGGCGTTCGCAATGTGCGCTCGTACGCGCAGCAGCGGCTGGTGACTGTGCGGGGGTGAACAGCCTGCCCGGACACCGGACAAACCGGGCGGATCGCATGACCAACACGTGACCAACAGCGCCCGGGAACAGACAGAAGCACCTGAAAACAGGCCGAGGCAGTCGGAAGTCATGAACCCGAACCTGGATAGCGAAATTGCAGGTCAGGGGGATGCTTCGATGAGGTACGGCCAGGGGTGGCGGCCCCGGTCGTCGCTCCTCTTCGTCCGTGCCCCGACCAGGGGTGCCTGTCCTCGGACGCCGAACCTCTGCGCGGCCAACGGCGTGACCGACACGTCACGGGTTCGTCCGATGGAACGGCCGTGCATCCGCGTCGCGCGCGTACGGCGCCTCTCCGGTGCCGCCGATGGTACGAACGCGACGCGGCGCACTCCATGCGTGGGCCGGTGTCGCAGGACTTCCTACGCAGACGGGTCGGAGGGCGTGCCCGGAGGTGTGGGCGCGGCGGTGGTGCCGCGGGGCAGGGTGAGGACCATGGTGAGGCCGCCGCCCGGCGTGTCCTCGGCGGTGAGGGTGGCCCGTATCGCCTCGGTGAAGCCCCGTGCGACGGCCAGACCGAGCCCGACCCCCGCGCCCCTCGGGGCGTCGCCGAGCCGCTGGAACGGTTCGAAGATGTGCTCCTTGGCCGTGTCGGGGACGCCGGGTCCGCGGTCGACGACGCGGAGTTCGACGCGGTCGCGCAGGACGCTGGCGGAGACGAGTACGGGCCGGCCGTCGGGGCTGTACTTGACGGCGTTCTCGACGATGTTGGCGACGATGCGTTCCAGCAGGCCGCGGTCGACGGCGACCATGGGCAGCGTTTCCGGGATGTCCAGCTCCACGCTGCCGTCGGGGACGCCGCCCAGCGCCATGGGGACGACCTCGTCCAGGTCCGTCTCCCGGATCAGCGGGACAACGGTGCCCGTGTTGAGTCGGGACATGTCCAGGAGGTTGCCGATCAGCGCCGAGAGCCGGTCGGCCCCGTCCTCGATGCCTTCGAGCAGGGCCTCGCGGTCGTTCTCCGACCAGGCGACGTCATGGGAGCGCAGCGAGGTGACCGATGCCTTGATGCCGGCCAGCGGGGTGCGGAGGTCGTGGCTCACGGCGGCGAGAAGGGCGGTGCGGAAACGGTCGCCCTCGGCGAGGTCGCGCGCCTCCTCGGCCTGGTCGACCAGGCGCTGGCGGTCCAGTGCGACGGCCGCCTGGGCGGCGAAGGCGCCCAGCACCCGGCGGTCCTCGGCGGGCAGGGCCCGGCCGCTCAGCACCAGCGCCAGGTTCTCCCCCACGGGTATGTCGACATCGGCGTCCTCGGGACGTTCGACGGGGCGGGCGCCGACAGCCGCCGTACAGGTCCAGGGCTCGGTCTCGGCCGTCCGTTCCAGGAGGGCGACGGAGTCCATGGCGAAGGTCTCCCGGAGCCGCTCCAGCAGCGCGTCGAGTGAGTTCTCGCCCCGCAGGATGCTGCCGGCCAGGAACGAGAGGATCTCCGACTCGGCGCGCAGGCGTGCCGCCTGGTGGGTCCGGCGGGCCGCCAGGTCGACGACGGAGGCGACGGACACGGCCACCCCGACGAAGATCACGATGGCGACGATGTTCTGGGGGTCGGCGATCGTGAACCGGCCCAGGGGCGGGGTGAAGTAGTAGTTCAGCAGCAGGGAGCCGAAGGCCGCCGAGGCGAGGGCGGGCAGCATGCCGCCGAGCAGGGCGGCCGCGACGGTCGCGGTGAGGAACAGCAGCATGTCATTGGCGAGCCCGAGGTCGGGGACGACGGTGTTGAGCAGCAGGGCGAGGAGGGCGGGTCCGAGGACGCCGACGAGCCAGCCCCAGGCGACCCGGGCGCGGCCGAGCCGGGCGCCGCGGGCGATCGGGAGCCCGCGGCCCTTGGCGACGGCGTCATGGGTGACCATGTGGACGTCCAGGTCCGGACCGGACTCGCGGGCGACGGTGGCGCTGACGCCGGGCCCGAGCATGTACTGCCAGGACGTGCGGCGGCTGACGCCGAGAACGATCTGGGTGGCGTTGACCCCGCGGGCGAACTCCAGCAGGGCCGAGGGCACGTCGTCGCCGATGACGTGGTGGAAGGTGCCGCCGAGGTCCTCGACCAGGGTGCGCTGGACGGCCAGCTCCTTGGGTGACACCGCTTTCAGTCCGTCGCTCGCCGCGATGTAGACGGCGAGCACCTCGCCGCCGGCCCCCTTCTCCGCGAGACGGGAGGCGCGGCGGATGAGGGTGCGGCCCTCGGGTCCGCCGGTCAGTCCGACGACGATGCGTTCGCGGGCCTGCCAGGTGGTGCGGATGTTGTGCTCGCCCCGGTACTGCTGGAGGTACTCGTCGACCCGGTCGGCGACCCAGAGCAGGGCCAGCTCGCGCAGGGCGGTGAGGTTGCCGGGGCGGAAGTAGTTCGAGAGGGCCGCGTCCATCTTGTCCGGCCGGTAGATGTTGCCGTGCGCCATCCGGCGCCGCAGCGCCTGGGGCGACATGTCGACCAGCTCGATCTGGTCGGCCCGCCGCACCACCTCGTCGGGCACCGTCTCCCGCTGCCGCACACCCGTGATCGACTCCACCACATCACCCAGCGACTCCAGGTGCTGGATGTTGACCGTGGATATGACGTCGATCCCGGCCCGCAGAAGCTCCTCGACGTCCTGCCAGCGCTTCGCGTTGCGCGAACCGGGCACATTCGTGTGGGCCAGCTCGTCCACCAGCGCCACCGCCGGCGCCCGCTCCAGGACCGCGTCCACGTCCATCTCCGTGAACACCGTGCCCCGGTACTCCAGCTCCCGGCGCGCCAGCAGCTCCAGCCCGTGCAGCATGACCTCCGTCCGCGGCCGGTCGTGATGCTCCACGAACGCCACCACACAGTCGGTCCCGCGCTCGACCCTGCGATGCGCCTCCGACAGCATCGAGTACGTCTTGCCGACGCCCGGTGCCGCGCCGAGATAGATCCGGAGCTTTCCGCGTCCCATGACGATTTCTCGTTCTTCCGTGGTGGATGGAGCGGCCGGAGACCGGTGGGCGCGGAGGTTCCGTGCCCCACCGGTCTCCGGTGGCCTGCGACGTTCGCGTCAGCCCTGCGTCAGGTCCCTGAGCGCGGTGTTCAGCTCCAGGACGTTCACCCGGGGCTCGCCCATGAAGCCGAGCAGCCGGCCGGTGGTGTGATCGGCGACGAGGTCCTCGACCTCCTTGACGTCGAGGTTGTTCTTCTCGGCGACCCGGTGCACCTGGAGTTCGGCGTACGCGGGTGAGATGTCGGGGTCCAGACCGGAGCCGGAGGAGGTGACGGCGTCGGCCGGCACGTCCGCGGGCTTCACCTGGTACGTGGGGGTGGAGTTGTCCTTGACCACGGCGGCCTTGGCGTCGGTCACCCACTGGACCAGTTCCTCGTTGTCGCCGGAGCGGTTGGTGGCCCCGGAGAGGATCAGGGAGTACTGCGTGTTGACGCTGTTGCTGCCGAGGCCGTTGGAGGGCCGCGGCTGGAACCACTTCAGGTCCGGGGCGGCCGACTCCTCGCCGTCCTTCAGCGGGAGGTCGTACCGCTGGCCGATGAGGGAGGAGCCGACGACCTGCCCGCCGCTGTCCTTGATCTCGGAGCCGTTGGCCTGGTCGTTGAACAGGGCCTGGGCGACGCCGGTGACGGCGAGCGGGTAGATCACCCCGCACACCAGGGTGAGGACGAGGAGGGCTCGCAGTCCGGCCCCGAGCACGCGCGCGGTGCTGCTGACGGAGTTGTTGGTCATGGCGGATCAGCCGATTCCGGGAATGAGGGAGAGGAGCATGTCGATGATCTTGATGCCGACGAACGGGGCGACGATGCCGCCGAGTCCGTAGACGCCCAGGTTGCGCCGCAGCATCCGGTCCGCGCTCGCGGGCCGGTAGCGCACGCCCTTGAGGGCGAGGGGCACCAGCGCGACGATGATCAGGGCGTTGAAGATGACCGCGGACAGGATCGCGGACTCGGGCGAGGTGAGCCCCATGACGTTGAGCTTGTCCAGCGACGGGTACGCCACGGCGAACATGGCGGGGATGATCGCGAAGTACTTCGCGACGTCGTTGGCGATGGAGAAGGTGGTCAAGGCTCCTCGGGTGATGAGGAGTTGTTTGCCGATCTCGACGATCTCGATGAGTTTGGTGGGGTTGGAGTCGAGGTCCACCATGTTCCCGGCCTCCTTGGCGGCCGAGGTTCCGGTGTTCATCGCGACGCCGACGTCGGCCTGGGCCAGGGCGGGTGCGTCGTTGGTGCCGTCGCCGGTCATCGCGACGAGCTTGCCGCCGGCCTGTTCCCGCTTGATGAGGGCCATCTTGTCCTCGGGCGTCGCCTCGGCCAGGAAGTCGTCGACCCCCGCCTCCTCGGCGATCGCCTTCGCGGTCAGCGGGTTGTCACCCGTGATCATGACCGTACGGATACCCATCCGGCGCAGCTCGTCGAACCGCTCCCGCATCCCCTCCTTCACCACGTCCTTCAGGTGGACGACCCCGAGGACCCGAGCGCCGTCAGCGTCTTCCACAGCCACCAGCAGCGGCGTGCCACCAGCCTGGGAAATCCGGTCCGTGAGCGCCTGCGCGTCCTCGGAGACACTGCCGTCGCGCTCCTTCACCCAGGCGATGACGGAACCGGTCGCGCCCTTGCGGACCTTCCGGCCGTCCAGGTCGACGCCGGACATCCGGGTCTGCGCGGTGAACTCCACCCACGTGGCGTCGGACAGCTCCCCCTGGTTCCGCTCCCGCAGCCCGTACTTCTCCTTGGCGAGCACGACGATCGAGCGGCCCTCCGGGGTCTCGTCGGCCAGCGAGGAGAGCTGCGCGGCGTCCGCGAGATCGCCCTCCTTCACGCCCTCGACCGCCAGGAACTCGGCCGCCTGCCGGTTGCCCAGGGTGATGGTTCCGGTCTTGTCGAGGAGCAGGGTCGACACATCGCCCGCGGCCTCGACCGCGCGCCCCGACATGGCCAGGACGTTGCGCTGCACCAGGCGGTCCATGCCCGCGATGCCGATCGCGGACAGCAGGGCCCCGATCGTGGTGGGGATCAGGCACACCAGCAGCGCGGCGAGCACGATCAGCGACGTCTGGTCGTCCGCGCCCGCGTAGATCGCGAAGGGCTTCAGGGTGACGACGGCCAGCAGGAAGACGATCGTGAGGGACGCCAGCAGGATGTTCAGGGCGATCTCGTTGGGCGTCTTCTGCCGGGAGGCGCCCTCCACCAGGTTGATCATGCGGTCGATGAAGGTCTCGCCCGGCTTCGTCGTGATCTTGATGACGACACGGTCGGACAGCACCTTCGTCCCGCCGGTGACGGCCGAGCGGTCGCCGCCGGACTCCCGGATGACCGGGGCGGACTCGCCGGTGATCGCGGACTCGTCGACGGAGGCGACGCCCTCCACGACGTCGCCGTCACCGGGGATCGTGTCGCCGGCCTCGCAGACCACCAGGTCCCCGATGCGCAGGTCCGTGCCCGCGACCCGCTCCTCGTTGGGACCGATGACCCGGCGGGCGACGGTGCCGGTCTTGGCCTTGCGCAGGGTGTCCGCCTGGGCCTTGCCCCGGCCTTCGGCGACCGCCTCGGCGAGGTTGGCGAAGACGGTGGTCAGCCAGAGCCATGCGGTGATCGCCCAGCCGAACCAGTCGGTCGGGTCGGTGAGCGCCAGCACGGTGGTGACCACCGAGCCGACCAGCACGACGAACATCACCGGCGACTTGACCATCACGCGCGGATCGAGCTTGCGCAGCGCGTCCGGGAACGACTTCAGCAGCTGCTGGGGGTCGAACAGCCCGCTGCCGACCCGGTTGGCAGCCCCGTGGCCATCGGCCGGCGGTATGTCTCCGTGCGGAGCGCGAGTGGGGGTGACGGTGCTCATGAGGCGAGCCCTTCGGCAAGCGGACCCAGCGCTAGGGCCGGGAAGTAGGTGAGGCCGGTGATGATGAGGATCGTGCCGACGAGCAGCCCCGAGTAGAGGGGCTTGTCGGTGCGCAGCGTGCCCGCGGTCTCCGGCACCGGTTTCTGCTCGGCGAGCGAGCCGGCCAGGGCCAGGACGAACACCATCGGCAGGAACCGGCCGAGCAGCATCGCGATGCCGATGGTCGTGTTGAACCACTGGGTGTCGGCGTTGAGCCCGGCGAAGGCGGAGCCGTTGTTGTTGGCGCCGGAGGTGTAGGCGTAGAGGATCTCGGAGAAGCCGTGCGCGCCCGAGTTGGTCATCGAGTCGGCGGGGGTCGGCAGGGCCATGGCGACGGCGGTGAAGCCGAGCACGAGGGCCGGGGTGACGAGGATGTAGCAGGCCGCGAGCTTGATCTGGCGGGTGCCGATCTTCTTGCCGAGGTACTCCGGGGTGCGTCCGACCATCAGCCCGGCGATGAACACCGCGATGATCGCCATGATCAGCATGCCGTAGAGGCCGGAGCCGACACCGCCGGGAGCGATCTCGCCGAGTTGCATGCCGAGCATGGTGATGCCGCCGCCGAAGCCGGTGTACGAGGAGTGGAAGGAGTTCACCGCGCCGGTCGAGGTCAGCGTCGTGGCGACGGCGAAGATCGACGAGCCGGCGATCCCGAAGCGGGTCTCCTTGCCCTCCATGGCCCCGCCGGCGATCTCGAACGCGGGCCCGCGGTGGGCGAACTCGGTCCACATCATCAGCGCCGTGAATCCGATCCAGATGACGGCCATCGCGCCGAGGATCGCGTACCCCTGCTTCAGTGATCCGACCATCCGGCCGAAGGTCCGCGTCAACGCGAACGGGATCAGCAGGATGAGGAAGATCTCGAACAGGTTGGACAGGGGGTTGGGGTTCTCGAAGGGGTGGGCGGAGTTGGCGTTGAAGTAGCCGCCGCCGTTGGTGCCCAGCTCCTTGATGGCCTCCTGGGAGGCGACCGCGCCGCCGTTCCACTCCTGCGTACCGCCCATGAACTGTCCGACCTGGTGGATGCCGGAGAAGTTCTGGATCGCCCCGGCGGCGACGAGGACGATCGCGCCGATCACCGAGATCGGGACCAGGATGCGGACGGTCCCGCGCACCAGGTCGGCCCAGAAGTTGCCGAGTTCGCCCGTACGCGACCGGGCGAAGCCCCGTACGAGTGCCACCGCCACGGCCATGCCGACGGCCGCGGACAGGAAGTTCTGCACCGCGAGACCGCCGGTCTGCACGACGTGGCCCATGGCCTGTTCGCCGTAGTACGACTGCCAGTTGGTGTTGGCGACGAAGGACGCGGCGGTGTTGAACGCCTGGTCCGGGTCGATCGAGGAGAAGCCCAGCGAACCGGGCAGCGAGCCCTGCACCCTTTGCATCAGATACAGGAAGAGAACGCTCACCGCCGAGAAGGCGAGCACTCCCCGCAGATAGGCGGGCCAGCGCATCTCGGCGGCCGGATTGGCGCCGATGGCCTTGTATATCCACTTCTCCGGCCGGTAGTTCTTCTCGGAGGAGTAGACCCTGGCCATGTAATCGCCCAGCGGACGGTACGCGAGGGCGAGGGCGGCGATCAGGGCTATGAGCTGGAGCAGACCAGCGACCTGGGGACTCATTTCCGTACTCAGAACCTCTCCGGGTAAAGGAGAGCGAGGATGAGATATCCGAGCAGGGACACGGCCACGACGAGGCCGACGACATTTTCGACGGTCACAGCTTGGTCACCCCCCGGGCGATGAGAGCCACCAGCGCGAATACCGCGATCGTGGTGGCGACGAAGGCCAGGTCGGCCATCGCGAGCTCCTGATTGACGTGAGGAATGGAATCAGCCGTTTGGCCAATAAGAGCAAACCTCGCCCTCGCCCCGGTGATAAGCCACCTTGACGGACTCCATACGAATACCGGGGAACCCTTGACGCCAATCTGACGCGGCCGACCGGCCCACACGCACGCCGTCGTAACACCCCCCTGCCACGGCTCGTGCGCGGGGCGCGCGGGCCCGCCCGTATGGGGTGTGTGAAGAGCGTCGGGGCGGGCGTACAGATCGCGCCAAGGCCGTCGGCAGGGCCCCGGCCAGGCCCGACGCTGGCCTCACCACTCCGCTCGACTCCCCGTCCCCGCATCCCGTGGAAGGCACTTCCATGTCCCTGCACCCCCGTGAACCCGCCACGACCGACCGGCCCGCGCCCAGCACGAGGAAGCCGCCCGATACCGGCCCCGGGGCGGCGGGGGAACGCCACCGGCTGACCGCACCGCAGGGACTGGCGGCCCTGTCGCTGGACGCCATGGCGTCGGTCGCCTACGGCCCCGAGTCGATCGTGCTCGTGCTGGCCGCGGCCGGTGCGTACGGGCTGGGCTTCACCCTTCCCGTCACCCTCGCGATCGCGGTCCTGCTCGCCGTGCTCGTCGCCTCCTACCGGCAGGTGATCGCCGCCTTCCCGGACGGCGGCGGCTCCTACGCGGTCGCCAAGCGGCACCTGGGCCACCGCGCCGGACTGGTGGCGGCCGCCTCACTGATCCTCGACTACGTCCTGAACGTGGCGGTCTCCGTCACGGCCGGCGTGGCGGCCCTGACGTCGGCCTTCCCCCAGCTGTACGGGGAGCGGGTCTGGATCTGCCTCGGCGTGCTGGCCCTGGTCACCGCGGTGAACCTGTTCGGGGTGGTGAACTCCGCGAGGGCGTTCCTCGTGCCCACCGCCGTCTTCGTCGGCTCGATCCTGGTGATGATCACGGTCGGCCTCTTCCGCGACGGCCCGGCGAGCACCGCGTCCGCCGCCGGGCATGCCCCGGCGCTCGGCGAGGGCGCCACCGCGGTCGGCGCGCTGCTGCTGCTCAAGGCCTTCGCGGCCGGCTGCTCGGCCCTGACGGGCGTCGAGGCGGTGGCCAACGCGGTGCCGTCCTTCCGGGCCCCGGCAGCACGCCGTGCACAGCACACGGAGGTCGCGCTCGGCGCTCTGCTCGGGGTGATGCTGATCGGGCTCTCCCTGCTGATCGGCCGCTTCCACCTCCAGCCGGTCGAGGGCGTCACGGTGCTGTCCCAGCTCGCGGACGCCTCGTTCGGGCACAACGCGGCCTTCTACGTGATCCAGTTCGCCACCATGGTGCTGCTGGCGCTGGCCGCGAACACGTCGTTCGGAGGTCTGCCGGTGCTCATGAGCCTGCTGGCCCGCGACAACCACCTGCCGCACCTCTTCGCCCTGAAGGGCGACCGGCAGGTGCACCGGCACGGTGTGCTGTGGCTCGCCGCCGTCTCCGGCGTCCTGCTGGTCGTCTCCGGGGGCGATACGAACACGCTCGTTCCGCTCTTCGCCATCGGCGTCTTCGTCGGCTTCACCCTCTGCCAGGCCGGCATGGTGCTCCACTGGAACGAACTGCGCCCCGGCGGCTGGCGGACCAAGGCCCTCCTCAACGCACTCGGCGCACTGCTCACCGGCGTCTCCGCCGTCGTGGTCACCGCCACCAAGTTCACCGAGGGAGCCTGGCTCGTCGTCCTCGCCCTGCCCCTGCTCGTCCTCGCCTTCGGCAGGATCCACCGCGCCTACGACCGCATCGGCGCCTGCCTCGAACTCGGCCGCATACCCCAGCCACCGCACCGGTCGCCGTCGCTGGTCGTGGTCCCCGTCTCCGGCCTGTCGCGACTCACCTCCCAGGCGCTGACGGCCGCCCGGTCCCTGGGCGACATCGTCCTCGCCGTCACCGTCACCCACCCCGGACCCGAGGACCGCCAGGCCTTGGAGGCCCTGCGGCGGGACTGGGAGCTGTGGAAGCCCGGCGTCGAGCTCGTCGAGATCCACTCGGAGCGCCGTGAGCTGGGCCGCCCGCTCTCCCGGTACGTGACCGAACTGGCCGGTACCCATCCGGCTTTCCACATCACGGTGGTCATCCCCGAAGCGGATCCGGCGCACGTCTGGCAGCGGCTGCTGCAGAACCAGCGCGGCTCGGTCGTCGCCCACGCGATACGCAGGGACACCGACGCGGTGATCTGCCGGCTGCGTTTCCGGATCACCGCCGGATCCGCGTCATCCTGACGGATTCCTTGCGGCACTCCGACGGAATACGCCGCACACCGTCAGAGGAGCGCCAATTCCTCTTTCCGGTAGGGCAGCCGCGAAGGCCCAGGCGATACGTTCTCCTCGGCCGCCGGCGGCCCGCATCGCGGAATTCACGCACGAGGGGGGCGATGCACGGGACCCGGCGGCACCCTCTTCTCGCGCCCGCCACCGCATCAGGTGGCGGACGCCCCACTGATCTCCTCCAGAAGGCGTCCTCATGTCCCGCGCCGCACTGCACCGAACTCCTCCGGAAAACCGGGAATCCCCACCGACCTCGCCCGTCCCGCCGCCCCGAAAGCGCCCCGGGCCGGTGAATATGCTGGAGCCCGGCCAGCTCGCCGTCTGCCTGCGGGATTCCTTGCGCAAGCTCGCCCCCCGCGAACTGGTCCAAAAACCCGTGCTGTTGGTCGTCGCCGTCGGATCGGCGCTGACCACTCTGTCCGCGATCGCCCACCCTTCCGTGTTCGCCTGGTTCATCAGCTGCTGGCTCTGGCTCACGGTCCTGTTCGCCAACCTGGCCGAGGCGGTCGCCGAAGGCCGCGGCCGCGCCCAGGCGGCGTCGTTGCGCAGGACCCGTTCGGATACGGTCGCCCTGCGGCTGGAACACTGGGCGTACGGGACGAATCCGCGGCACGCCAGGACCGAGGCCGTCACCCCCGCGGAACTCCAGCCCTTCGACTTCGTCCTGGTCCGGGCGGGCGGGACCGTCCCCGCCGACGGCGACGTGGTGGACGGGGCGGCCATGGTCGACGAGTCGGCCGTCACCGGCGAATCGGCCCCGGTACTGCGGGAGTCGGGCGGCGACCGGTCCGGCGTCACCGGCGGTACGACGCTACTGTCCGACGCGATCGTGGTCCGCGTCACCGCCCGCCCGGGCGACAGTTTCATCGACCGGATGATCGCCCTCGTCGAGGGCGCCTCCCGGCAGAAGACCCCCAACGAGATCGCGCTGAACATCCTGCTCGCCGCCCTGACGGCCGTGTTCGTCCTCGTGGTGATCACGCTGCAGCCCATGGCCGGCTACGCGGGAGCGGCCCAGTCCACCACCGTTCTCGTGGCTCTGCTCGTCACCCTCATCCCCACCACGATCGGGGCCCTGCTGTCCGCGATCGGCATCGCGGGCATGGACCGCCTGGTGCAGCGCAACGTCCTGGTCATGAGCGGGCGGGCGGTAGAGGCAGCGGGAGACATCAGCACCCTGCTCCTCGACAAGACCGGAACGATCACCCACGGGAACCGGGAGGCCGTGGCCTTCACGCCGCTGCCGGGTGTCGACCACACGAAGCTCGCGGACGCGGCCCAGCTGTCCTCGCTCGCCGACACGACCCCCGAAGGCCGGTCCGTGGTCGCGCTGGCCGCCCGCTACGGACTCGCCGCCCCCCGGGAGGACGAGCTGAGCAACCCCAGGTTCGTCGCGTTCAGCGCGCGCACCAGGATGAGCGGGGTGAACCTCACGTGGGCCAACGGGGCCGGCTGCGCACTGCGCAAGGGCGCGGCGGCGCAGGTGGCCGAATGGGTCAGGCTGCGGGGTGGCAGCGTGCCGCCCGAGGCCGCGCAGTGGTCCGCCGCCGTCTCCGCGTCCGGCGGCACTCCGCTGCTGGTGGCGGTCCACGACTGGGACGGACCGCGTGCGCTGGGCATCGTCCACCTGAAGGACGTGGTGAAGGAGGGGGTCCGGGAGCGGTTCGACGAGCTGCGCCGGATGGGTATCCGTACGGTCATGATCACGGGTGACAACCCGCTGACCGCGAAGGCGATCGCCGAGGAGGCGGGGGTCGACGACTTCCTGGCCGAGGCGACGCCCGAGGACAAGATGGCCCTCATCAAGCGGGAACAGGCCGGCGGCAAGCTCGTCGCGATGACCGGCGACGGCACCAACGACGCACCCGCCCTGGCCCAGGCCGACGTCGGCGTCGCGATGAACACCGGAACCTCGGCCGCCAAGGAGGCCGGGAACATGGTGGACCTCGACTCCAACCCCACCAAACTCATCGAGATCGTCGAGATCGGCAAACAACTCCTCATCACCCGAGGAGCCTTGACCACCTTCTCCATCACGAACGACGTCGCGAAGTACTTCGCGATCATCCCCGCCATGTTCGCCGCCGCCTATCCGGACCTGGACGCGCTGAACATCATGGGCCTGCACAGCCCGCAGTCGGCCATCACATCGGCGATCGTCTTCAACGCCCTGATCATCGTCGCCCTCATCCCCCTCGCCCTGCGCGGAGTGCGGTACCGGCCCGCCTCCGCGGAGGACCTGCTCCGCCGCAACCTCGCGGTCTACGGACTCGGCGGTCTGGTCCTGCCGTTCGTCGGCATCAAGGTGATCGACCTCGTCGTCTCGACCCTGCCGGGCTTCGGATGACTTCCGTCAGAGGACCGTCAGAACCGCGTAGGGGCCCTTGAGACGGTGGCAGGCGCACCGTTGACTGGTGATGGGGCGACGGACGGCGGCCACTGCGCCGCGGTCCGGACGAACCTCCCCGCCGGCGCGACTTCCCCGTCTCCGCGCGCCGGTCGTTTCGGGCCCTGCTGCCGGCCGTGCCTGCCCCGGCCGGCAGCAGGCACCACGTGACCACGGCCCCCCAAGGCCGGCCGGCGCTGCCTCCCGAGCCGCTGGTTCCCCGCGGGGGCGGCCTCCTTCCCGGCCGCCCCCGCCCTTCCTCCGCCGCCCGGCCGCGACCGGCGGGACAGCCCTCATGAGCCCGGGGAGTCCGCCGGCGCCCTCAGCAGCCGGCCGGGCTCGTGACCGGCGTCGCCGACCCGGCGCTGCGGCAGCTCTTCCTCTCCTACGACCGGGCGTACGACCTCGCGGCCGAGAACCCCCGCGTCGACGGCCTCACCCGCCGCATCGTCACGGCGACCCGGGAACGCGAGGCACGGCCCGAGGCCGGGTACGTGTGCCGACGGGGCCACGTACCGGGTGGCTTCGGGCCGGCGGACTACCGCCCTCGGGCGTCGAGCCGGGACGACAGGCCGTCGAGGACCCGTTCCAGCCCGTACGCGAAGTCGTCGTCGCGGATCCGCCGCGGATGCACGTCCTGCCGGGCGGAGCTCCCTTCACGCAGCCGTGGGTGCTCCCGCGAGGCCTCGTCGAAGGCCGGGCGCAGTCCCGCCACCCACTCCTGCTCGGTCCTGCCGCTGCGAGCGATCAGTGAGAGGTACGCGGCCTCGGAGGTCGCGATCCCGACGACATAGGCCATGAGCGTCCCCAGAGCCCGGTCCGTCTCGTCCGCCGGGAACCCCGCGGTCTCGAACTGCGCGACCAGCCCCGACGACATCCGCATGGCGTTCGGGCCGACGTGGACGAGGCCGACCTGGCCCAGTTCGGGGGCGATCCAGGGGTGGCGCAGGGTCATCGCGCGCAGATCGGTGGCGGTGCGGACGACCGCCGCGCGCCACTGGCCGCGTTCGGCGGCGGCCCGCACCCGAATCTCTCCGTAGACGTGGTCCACGACGAGCTCGATCAGCTCGTCCTTGTTGGCCACGTGCCGGTAGAGAGAGGTGGCCGCGGCGTCCAGGCGGGTGCCGAGCTTGCGCATGGTGAGCGCCTCGACGCCTTCCGCGTCGAGCAGTTCGATCGCCGCGGCGACGATCTGCTCACGGGTCAGCTGCTCCCGCGGGCGGGAGCGCGGACGGCTCCACACCGATCCGGCCGGCTTCCTGTCGATTGGCATACGTCCTCGTCTCCCCTTTGCCCCGCTTCCGCCCCGGACTGTAGCGCACGGCGTACGCGTCTTGCGTACACCGATCCGCGTTGCGTACAGTGTTCGCATCAAGGAACGCCGTACGCGTCAAGTGGGGGAAGACATGCGAAAGAACGCCGTGAAACGGGACGAGCAGGGCGGACGGAACGCGGACGGCGAGGGGCGGAGCCGGAGTGCGGGGGGCCGGAAGCCGGACCTCGCCCACTGGCAGACCCGCCTCGACGCCTTGCGCGCCGAGCACCACGTCCCGGCCGCGTCGCTGGCGATCCTCGTCGACGGGACCGTCCATGAGGTGGCCGGCGGCGTGCTGCACCGGGGCACGGGCGTGGAGGCGACGACCGACTCCGTCTTCCAGCTGGGCTCGATCGCCAAGATCTACACGGCAACCCTGATCATGCGGCTCGCCGCATCGGGCGAACTGGACCTGGACGCACCGGTCGTCGACCTGTTGCCGGAGTTCTCCGTCGCCGACCCCGACGCGACCGGGTCGATCACCACTCGCCTGCTGCTCAGCCACACGAGCGGTCTCACCTGCGATTTCACCTACGACAGCGGGCGGGGGGACGACTGCCTCGCCAGGTACGTCGAGGCCGCGCGGAACGTGGCGCTCGACTGCCCGCCGGGCACCGGGCTCTCCTACAGCAGCGTCGGGTACAACGTCCTCGGCCGGATCATCGAGGTGGTGACCGGAAAGGTGTGGGACGAGGCCCTGAAGGACCTGCTGCTGACCCCGCTCGGTCTCACGCACACCATGACGCTGCCCGAGGAGGCGCTGCGGTTCCGTGCGGCGATGGGACACCTGGGCGAGGCGGGACAGGA
The DNA here is from genome assembly GCF_018619185.1 of Streptomyces sp. McG3. Classification (GTDB taxonomy): domain Bacteria; phylum Actinomycetota; class Actinomycetes; order Streptomycetales; family Streptomycetaceae; genus Streptomyces. The sequence continues at coordinate 28,664 of NZ_JAAXYC010000071.1, forward strand.
TCCGGACCCGGCGCCCGCCTGGGACCTGATGCCCCGCTCGGCGGGCCCGTACGGCCGGGTCATCGCCACGGCCGGAGACGTCGCGCGGCTCGCACTGATGCACCTCGACGGTGGCGTGGCACAGGACGGCACACGCGTGCTGCCCGAGGAGGCCGTCGCGTCGATGCAGCGGCACGTGGTCGACTCCCCCGACAAGTGGACGGTCAGCGCCGACGGCTGGGGGCTCGGGTGGACCCTGTACGACTGGGACGGCGTCCGGGGGTTCGGCCACGACGGCGCCTCCATCGGGCAGTACGGCTACCTGCGCGTCGTGCCCTCGGCGGGCGTCGCGATCGTGCTGCTCACCAACGGCGGCGGGGCGCGCGAGCTGTACGCGGCGCTCTACCGCGAACTGCTGGCCGAGCTGGCGGGGGTGACGATGCCGGAGCCCTTCGGCCCGCCCGCCGAGCCGCCCGTGGTCGACCTGGCGCCTCTCGTCGGCACGTACCGACGCGAAGGCGTGGTCATCACCGTGACCGAACGGGACGGCGCCGGGCACGCGGTGTACGAGTTCGTCGACGGCATGAAGGACTTCTCCGAACCCTTGGAGATCGACTTGGTGCCGGTGTCCGGGAGGGTCTTCGCCGGCACGGGAGTCGGCGCGGCGTTCAGCGAGGACTACATGCCCGTGGTCTTCTCCGGGCTGGAGGACGGCACGGGCTGCGTCTACATCGGTATGCGCTGCGGACCGAAGATCGCGTGACACCGCCCGCCCCGCCGCACGGAGAAGGCCCCTGGGGTCTTTCGTTTGGATCGTGCCGGGCCCCGCGAGCCCGGCATGATCCAAACGAGAGGCCCTAGGCGCCGATGTCGCGCCGCCGGAGGTCCTCCTGTGTCTCGCGCCGGATCAGCAGGCGCGCCGTCCCTTCGCGCACCGCGACGACCGGCGGCCGGCCGACGAGGTTGTAGGCGGAGGCCATGGAGACCTGGTAGGCGCCCGCCACGGGTACCGCGAGCAGGTCGCCGGAGCGGATGTCGCCGGGCAGGAGGACGTCGTTCGCGAGGACGTCGCCTGCCTCGCAGTGCCGGCCCACCACCGTGGCCGCGACCGGTCCGGCGGTGGCGGCGCGGCCGATCAGGCGCGGCGCGTAGCGGGCCCCGTACAGGGCGGGCCGGGGGTTGTCGCTCATGCCCCCGTCGACGGCCACGAACATGTTCGGGCCGGTGTGCTTGACGGAGAGGACGCGGTACAGCGCCACTCCGGCCGGGGCCGCGATCGCCCGCCCGGGTTCGATGGCCAGCCTCGGCACGGGCAGGCCGGCCGCCGCACAGCTCGTGACGAGTTCCGCGCCCAGGCGGCGCGCGAGGGCGGTCAGGTCGAGGGCGGACTCCCCCGGCCGGTAGGCGACCCCGTGCCCGCCTCCCATGTCGAGTTCGGGGAAGGTGACGCCGTGGCTGTCCTTGATCCGGGCCATCAGTCCGACCATGCGCCGCACGGCCACCAGATACGGCTTGACGTCGGTGATCTGCGAGCCTATGTGGCAGTGCAGGCCGGTCAGTTCGAGCTGCGGCTGGCCGAGTACACGGGCGATGGCGTGCTGGGCGGACCCATCGGTGAGGGACAGGCCGAACTTCTGGCCGTCGGTACCGGTACGGATCTTCTCGTGGCCGCCCGCCGACACGCCGGGCACCACCCGCACCATCACCTTCTGCCGCCCCGCGGGGCCGGTCAGCGCGGCGATCCGGGCGATCTCGGATGGGCTGTCGACGACGATCCGCCCGACCCCGAGCCGTAGCGCGGTCTCGATGTCGCGCGGAGTCTTCGCGTTGCCGTGCAGCACCATCCGCTCCGCCGGGAACCCGGCGGCGTGGGCGAGTTCGAGTTCGCCGACGGAGCAGACGTCCAGCCCCAGGCCCTCCTCGTCGATCCACCGCGCCATCGCCCGGGACAGGAACGCCTTGGCCGCGTACAGCACCTGGGCTTCGGGGAAGGCGGCCCGGTAGGTCCGGCAGCGTGAGCGCACCTCGTCCTCGTCCAGGACGTACGCGGGAGTGCCGAAGCGGTCGGCGAGGCCGGCGAGCGAGACCCCTCCGACGCTCAGGTCGCCCTGCGGGAGCCGGGCGGTGGAGGCGGGCCAGACGGACAGGTCGTCCAGTCCTGCCGGGGGCTCGGTGAGAACGGGAGCGGACATGGCGGCGTCTCCTCGGGAGGGGTGGGACGGG
>NZ_JAAXYC010000575.1 GCF_018619185.1 Streptomyces sp. McG3
GCTTCGGGGCGGGGGGCGTCGCGGAGGAGGCAGGTGAGGCGTGCGGTGCAGACCCGCTTGTCCTGTTCGTCGGTGATGACGATCTCGTACGTGGCGGTGGAGCGGCCCTGGTGTACGGGGGTGGCGACGCCGGTCACGAGGCCGTTGCGGACGCCTCGGTGGTGGGTGCAGTTGAGGTCGACGCCGACGGCGAGCTTGGAGGCTCCGCCGTGGAGCATGGAGCCGATGGACCCGAGGGTTTCGGCGAGGACGGCGGAGGCGCCGCCGTGCAGGAGTCCGTAGGGCTGGGTGTTGCCCTCGACGGGCATGGTGCCGACGACGCGGTCGGCAGAGGCCTCGACGACGGTCACGCCCATGCGTTCGCCGAGGTGGCCGGCGGAGAAGAGGGCGGGCAGGTCGACGCCGAGTGCCGCGTACTCGTCGATGACTTCCTGCGGGAAGAGGGGTGCGGTGTGCTCGCCCATGGATCCGGCTCCGTTTCGGTGCGCTCGTTCGTTGCTGTCTGCACTGTTCTTATCAGACGGCTGAGCGGACGCTTAGGGAGTGGCGGCTTTCAGTCGCTCCGGGTGTGCTCGAAGCGGACGACGACCGATTTGCTGGCCGGGGTGTTGCTGGTGTCCGCCGTGGAGCCGAGGGGGACCAGGACGTTGGTCTCCGGGTAGTAGGCGGCGGCGCAGCCCCGGGCGGTGGGGTAGTGGACGACGCGGAAGCCGTCCGCGCGGCGCTCGACGCCGTCCTTCCACTCGCTGACGAGGTCGGTGTACGCGCCGTCGGCGAGGCCGAGGGCGGCGGCGTCCTCGGGGTTGACCATGACGATGCGGCGGCCGCCCTTGATGCCCCGGTAGCGGTCGTCGAGGCCGTAGATGGTGGTGTTGTACTGATCGTGGGAGCGCAGTGTCTGCAACAGGAGCCTGCCGTCGGGGAGTTCGGGGTACTCGACGGGGGCTGCGGTGAAGTTGGCGCGGCCGGTCGCGGTGGGGAAGCGGCGCTCGTCGCGGG
>NZ_JAAXYC010000072.1 GCF_018619185.1 Streptomyces sp. McG3
GTCTGGGGCGTGGACCACCGTGACGGCAAGCTGCTGGTCGTTTCCGCCTACGGCTTCGTGGCGGAGATCGACCTGGCGGAGGGCACGTCGGTGGTTACCGATCTGGCCGGGGCGGGTGCCACCGTCGCCCCGGCACTCCCGAGCGTGAAGGCCCCGGCCTCCATCGCACCGGTGCGCGTGCCGCGCGCGACCCCGGCCGCCTCGGCCGTCGTCCCGTACGCCGCGCGCCGCAACCTGGCACCCCAGGGCAACTTCGACTTCTTCGGCGCCCAGAACGCCCAGAGCACCGCGAACGCCCAGAAGGTGAACGCCGCGATCGAGTCCGTGCAGAACGAGGACCTCGCGGACGTCGTCGGTGAGGAGGCGCTCGCCGCCCACCGCACGGGAGCCGTCGACAACCGGGCCGTCGGCAAGGTCATCGACCTCACCGCGCACGACGAGACCGAGCAGATCGAGGTGGCGGAACTGCGCGGCGCGGTCTGACGGCCCGAGGCTCCGAGAAGGGCCCAGGCCCCTACCCGTCGTTCTGCCGGTCGGATCCGCTCGTCGATCCGCCGGCCGGTCTACTTGTCGATGTCACCGACGACGAAGAACAGCGAGCCCAGGATCGCCACCATGTCGGCGACCAGGGTGCCCGGCAGCAGCTCGGTGAGCGCCTGGATGTTGTTGAACGAGGCGGAGCGCAGCTTCAGCCGGTAGGGCGTCTTCTCGCCCTTGGACACCAGGTAGTAGCCGTTGACGCCGAGCGGGTTCTCCGTCCAGGCGTAGGTGTGGCCCTCGGGCGCCTTGAGCACCTTGGGCAGCCGCTGGTTGATCGGCCCCGGCGCCAGGTGGGTCATCCGGTCCAGGCAGGCGTCCGCCAGGTCCAGGGAGTTGAGGGTCTGCTCCAGGAGGCACTCGAAGCGGGCCAGGCAGTCGCCCTCGGTCCGGGTGACGACCTCCAGGGTGTCCTGGAGCTCCCCGTAGGCGAGATACGGCTCGTCGCGCCGCAGGTCGAAGTCGACGCCCGAGGCACGGGCGATCGGCCCCGACACCCCGTACGCGTGCACCGCCGCGGCGGACAGCACGCCCACGTCGCGCGTACGGCCCCGGAAGATCTCGTTGCCGAGGACGAGGTTCTCGTACACGTCCATGCGGGAGCGGACGGAGGCGACGGCGTCGCGGACGCGGCCGGCCCAGCCCGCCGGGACGTCCTCCTTGAGCCCGCCGACCCGGTTGAACATGTAGTGCATGCGCCCGCCGGAGACCTCCTCCATCACCGCCTGGAGCTCCTCGCGCTCCCGGAAGGCGTGGAAGACCGGGGTGATGCCGCCGAGTTCGAGGGGGTAGGAGCCGAGGAACATCAGGTGGTTGAGGACCCGGTTCAGCTCGGCGAGCAGCGTCCGCGTCCACACGGCGCGCTCGGGGACCTCCATGCCGAGCATCCGCTCGACGGCCATCACCACGCCCAGCTCGTTCGAGAACGCGGAGAGCCAGTCGTGGCGGTTGGCGAGCATGATGATCTGCCGGTAGTCGCGCGCCTCGAAGAGCTTCTCGGCGCCCCGGTGCATGTAGCCGATGACCGGCTCCGCGTGCCGCACGCGCTCGCCGTCCAGCACGATCCGCAGCCGGAGGACCCCGTGCGTCGAGGGGTGCTGGGGACCGATGTTCAGCACCATGTCGGTGCTCTCCGCCGCTCCGCCGATGCCGATCGTCGTCTCCGTCATGCGGGACAGTATTCCCTGACGCCGACCCGCCACGGGGTCACCCGCGATCCGGCCGCACCGGCCCCACCCGGTGCAGCAGCCAGCCGAAGTCGCCGAGGCCGCCGCGGGCCGTCAGCTCCGCCGCCTCGCCCGCCGCCGCCAGTGCCCGTACGTAGCCCGCCGGATCGGTCGCGGCCAGGCCGATCGGCGGCCGGCCGCCACCGACGCCCAGCCGGTGCAGCGCCGCCCGCTGGTCGGTCAGCTCCGCGCTCGCGTACGGGACCGCCGCCGCGCAGGCGTCCAGCGCCACATGCGCGGTGACGTCGCGGGAACCGTCCGGCACCGGACGCACCTCGCGCCCGCCCCGGAAGCCGGTCAGCGTCCCGAAGGGCGGCCGGGCGCCCCGTACGTGCGCGTAGTCCACCGCCACCGCGAGACCGGCGGTGAGGGAGCCGACCGCCCGCGCCCAGGCAGCGTCCCGGGGCCGCCCGATCTCCGCCCGCTCGCCCGGCGCGGTCAGCGGCCACCAGCGCTCCAGCCATGCCGCGTCCGCCCCGCCCACCGCCTCGCCGAGGCGCTCCGCGCCGTCCGAGGTCCGCACCTGGACGTACCGGGGGACGCCGTCCGCGTCCGCCTCCGCCACCTCGGCGGGAACGTTGTCCAGCCACTCGTTGGCGAACAGCAGCCCGGTGACCCCCGCGGGCGGCTCCGCGCACCACTCGATCCGGGGGTCCAGGCCCGGCGGCCGGTCGGCGACCTCGACGGCGTACGCGGTCACGTCCGGCCCCCCGGGCAGCGCGGCCAGCGCCGCCAGGACTCCGGTCAGCAGCTCGCCGCGGCCCGCCCCGACGTCGACCAGCGCGACGGTGCCGGTACCCAGCTCCCGCGCCGTTCCGGTCAGCAGCCGGGCCACCGCCGCCGCGAAAAGGGGCGAGGCGTGGACCGACGTACGGAAGTGGCCCGCCGGCCCCTCCGGGCTCCGCGACGGGCTGCGATAAAAGCCCTCATCTCCGTACAGAGCGGCCTGAGCCGCCTCCCGCCACCCGCGCCACTCGTCCGTCACGTAGGCAAGTCTCCACCTTGGGGAGTACGGTCCCAGGACCCGGATCGACCCTCCGGTTGACCCGGGCACCGATCCGCTGTCCCTACGCTGGGTTACGTGCAGCGCCTCTACGATTTCATCCGCAGACACCCGACGGGCGTCGACGTCTTCTGGGCCGTCTTCCTCCTCGGGCTCTCCGGCATGTCGATGGTGTCGGGCACGTACGACGCGGGGCGTGAGGAGATCGTCGCCGTACCGGTGGTGCTGGGGCTCTCCACGGTGGTGGCGCTGCGCCGCAAGGCGCCGGAGAAGATGCTGCTGCTCGCCATCCTGGTGGGCGTCGCGCAGTTGGTGTTCAACGTCCGGCCGGGCATCGGGAACTTCGCCATGCTGGTGATCACGTACACCGTGGCCACGGTCGGCGAGCGCTGGGCGTCCCGGCTCGCCCTGGTGTGCAGCCTGAGCGCGGCGGCCCTGTCCCAGCTGCGGTGGGAGGCCGAGCCCGGGGGTTCCTGGGCCCAGGTGGTCTTCGTGACGATCATCATGACCGTGCCGTTCGTGCTGGCCTGGGTGCTCGGGGACTCGCTGCGGACCCGGCGGGCCTACTTCGACCAGCTGGAGGAGCGTGCCGCCCGCCTGGAGCGGGAACGCGAGGCGCAGTCCAAGGTCGCGGTCGCCGCCGAGCGGGCCCGGATCGCCCGTGAGCTGCACGACGTCGTCGCGCACAACGTGTCCGTGATGGTCGTCCAGGCCGACGGCGCCGCCTATGTCATGGACGCCGCCCCCGACCAGGCCAAGCAGGCCCTGGAGACCATCTCCAGCACCGGCCGCCAGGCGCTCGCGGAGATGCGGCGGCTGCTCGGGGTGCTGCGGACCGGTGACGCCCCGGAGAGCGGGGAGTACGTCCCCCAGCCCGATGTGGAGCAGATCGAGGACCTGGTCGCGCAGGTGCGGCAGACCGGCCTGGTGGTCGACTTCAAGGTGGAGGGCACGCCCCGCCCGCTGCCCAGCGGTGTGGAACTGACCGCGTACCGGGTCGTCCAGGAGGCCCTGACGAACACCCGCAAGCACGGCGGACCCGACGCCGGGGCCAGTGTCCGGCTGGTCTACTTCGACGACGGCCTCGGGCTGCTGATCGAGGACGACGGCCGGGGCGCGGCGCACGAACTGTACGAGGACGGCGGCGCGGACGGCGCCGGGCACGGGATGATCGGGATGCGGGAGCGGGTCGGCATGGTCGGCGGCACCCTGGACGCGGGGCCCCGGCCCGGCGGCGGATTCCGGATCAGCGCCCTGCTGCCGCTCAAGCCCCCGGGCTGACCCGCCGCCCGGTCGACCTGCCCCTCACGACCACGGCGACCCACCACGACCACCACGACCGACCCCAGGACAGGACACGATCCCCATGACCACGGCCATCCGCGTGATGCTCGTCGACGACCAGGTGCTGCTGCGGACCGGTTTCCGGATGGTGCTCGCGGCCCAGCCCGACATGGAGGTCGTGGCCGAGGCCGGGGACGGGGCGGAGGCGATCGAGACCCTGCGGTCCACCGCCGTCGACGTGGTGCTGATGGACGTCCGCATGCCCCGGCTGGACGGCGTCGAGGCGACCCGCCGCATCTGTGCGCAGCAGGACCCCCCGAAGGTGCTCATCCTGACCACCTTCGACCTCGACGAGTACGCCTTCTCCGGTCTGAAGGCGGGGGCCAGCGGCTTCATGCTGAAGGACGTGCCGCCCGCCGAGCTGCTCGCCGCGATCCGCTCGGTGCACAGCGGCGACGCGGTCGTCGCCCCCTCCACCACCCGCCGGCTGCTCGACCGCTTCTCGCCGATGCTGCCCAGCGGCGACAAGGAGCCGAAGAACAAGCACGTCGGCAAGCTCACCGAGCGGGAACGGGAAGTCATGCTCCTGGTCGCCCAGGGCCTGTCGAACGGGGAGATCGCGGCCCGGCTCGTGCTCTCCGAGGCCACGGTCAAGACGCACGTCGGCCGGATCCTCACCAAGCTGAACCTCCGCGACCGGGTCCAGGTCGTCGTCCTCGCCTACGAGACCGGCCTGGTCCGGGCCGGCGGCGGCGCGGGCTGAAGGACGCGGCGGCTCAGCGCAGGACGCCCTCCAGGAAGTCGCTGCCGAGCCGGGCGACGACCGTCAGGTCCAGCTGGTGCAGGACGTAGCGGCCGCGGCGGCGCGTCGTGACCAGGCCGGCCTTCTTGAGCATGGAGAGATGGCGGGAGACCTCGGGGGAGGTGATGCCGTTGGAGTCGGCCAGCTCGCCGGTGGTGTACGGGGAGCGGGCCAGGTTGCGGCAGAGCCGCATCCGCATCGGGTGGGCCAGCGCCTCCAGGCGCAGCTGGAGCAGTTCCACGGAGGCGGGCGCCGGCAGGTCGGGCAGATGGACCGGGTAGTGGATCACCGGTCGCCAGCCCGGGGCGTGCAGCACCATCAGATGCGGCCAGCCGAAGCTGGTCGGGATGAGCGTCAGGCCCCGGCCGACGCCCGGGTCGACCGCGGTGGTCCGGCCCTCGGACAGCTTGTCGATGTTGATCCGGCCCGCGCCCTCGTCCAGCGTCACGGCGGCCGACACCGCCCCGACCGCGTCGGCCAGTCCCTTGCGCCGCAGCAGCTCCGTCTTGTGCCGGGCGTCGGCGACCAGCTGGACGGAGACCCGGCGCCAGGTGTCGGCGAAGAACGCCTGGTCGCAGTCCTCGAAGAGCCGCCGGACCCAGCCGCGTACGGAGGCGGGGTCGGCCAGCAGCCGCCGGGTGAAGTCCATCTGCTGCGGGCCGCGCGCCGCCGCCAGGTCCAGGGCGCGGCCCCGCATCCCCGCGTCGTTCAGCGGTGACGGCGACCCGGCGCCGTAGTGGCTGGCGCAGGTGAACTCCAGGGCGGCGGCGACGAACCGTTCGTCGTCCAGTTCGTCCAGCAGGTCCAGGTCCTCGGCGAGCGTCGCCCCGGTCCTGCCGTCGCCGCCGCCCCGGATCCCGGCGAACGCCATGAACACGTCGGAGAAGGTGTTCCGCCAGAGGAACTCCGCCTCCAGCAGCCGGTCCGCGAGGTCGGGCTCCAGGGCCGTCGCGGTCGCGGTGGCCCAGCCGTGCAGCCCCGGATGGTGTCCGGGCTCGGAGAGCGCGTGCAGGGCGAGGCCCAGTTCGGCCAGGGGAGAGGTCGCGAAAACGACGCGGTCGGCGGGCAGGCCCGCGATGTCTATGTGCACGCTCACCCCTCCATAGTGGGGGTACGCGGGCGGGCCGTCGTGCCATTTGACGGGGGCCGTCAATCCACGCGCGGTGCCGCCGTGACCCGCACAGGCTGGGCCGCGTGAACGCCACCCAGCAGCACCTGCTCGACCTCCACCGCGCGGCCCGCCTGTCGCGGCCCGCGCCCCCGCCCCCGGGCCGCCACGACCGCTCGGTCCTGCGCGACCTGTACCGGCGCCTCCAGCGGAACCGGCGCCCCAGCAGACCGAGCGAGCCCGGCACATCCAGCCCGTCCGGCGCTTGAGGACGGAACCCCGAGGCCGGAGACCCCGCACCCGACAGGGCCCCGCCCCGGGACGCGCCCCTACGCCAGACCCCGCACGTACTCCACGAACCCCCGCACCGCGTCCCGCACGTCCTCGGCCGACCATGCGAGACCCGCCCCCGCCACCGTCACCTCGGTGCAGGAGACCCCGGGCGGCAGCCCCGTCCCGGCCGACCCCGCGAACCAGCGCCGGAACAGCGTCACGCCCGTCTCCTCGGCCTGCCGCACCGACGCCTCGTCCAGCACGTCGGCCCCGTACGGCAGCCAGACCTGGAACTGATGCGTGTGCGGCGGCTCCGGGCGCACCCGGAACCACGGCACCCCCGCCGCCGCGAACCCCTCGGCCAGCGCCCCGGCCACCACCTTCGCGTGGGCCACGTACGAGGGCAGGCGAGGCAGCTCCCGCTCCAGGCCCAGCAGCGCGGACAGCGCCGCCGGGTACTGCTGGAAGAGCTGCCCCCCGTACCGGTGGCGCCACACCCGGGCCTCCTCCACCAGCGTGGAGGGGCCCGCCAGCACCGCGCCCGACAGTCCGTCCAGGGACTTGTAGAACGACACGTACACGCTGTCCGCGAGGGCGGCGATCTCCGACAGCTCCCGCCCGAAGTGCGGTGCGCACTCCCACAGCCGCGCCCCGTCGAAGTGGACCACCGCGTCCCGCTCCCGGGCCGCCTCCACCACCGCCGTCAGCTCCTCCCAGGACGGCAGCACGAACCCGGCGTCCCGCAGCGGCAGTTCCAGCATCAGCGTCCCGAACGGCTCGGGGAACTCCCGGACCTCCCCGGCGCCCGGCAGCCTCGGCTCCGACGTCGGATGCACCGTGCGCAGCCCGCTCACCGCGCCCAGCGCCCCGCCCTCGTGCAGCTCCGGGTGGGACAGGGGGTGCAGCGCCACGGTCGCGTCGCCGGTACGCCCCGCCCAGCACCGCAGCGCGATCTGCTGGGCCATCGTCCCGGTCGGGAAGAACGCCGCCGCCTCCATCCCCAGCAGCCCGGCCACCCGCCGCTCCAGATCGGCGACGACCCCGCCCCCGTACACATCGGTCCAGTCCTCCGGATCGTGTACGGACGGGGCGTCGGCGGCCAGCGCCGTCAGCCGCTCGCCCAGCGTGCCGTCCGGGCCCACCCGGGCCAGCGTCCGCCGCGACGCCCGCCACGCGGTCAGCCGTCGCCGTCGTCGCTCCTGCTCATCCATGGTCACCATGGGACGATCATCACCCGGGGCTCCCAGCGCGCGCCCGCCGATTTCCGCCCGGTGTCCCGGCCCGGTCCGGAGCTGCGCCGGGGTCGGGAAGGGGCCGGGCCCAGGTCGGGAAGAGGTCGGGAAGAGGTCGGGCCGGGAAAGTTATCCACAGGCTGTGGGCGGCTGGACGGCTTCGCCGAAACGCTGGCGTAGCATGCAGAGAAATCGTCCGGTACCCCCCGCGGACTGGAACGGAAGGCCATCGCCGCGTGAACGCACCAGTTTCGAAGGAACCCCTCGACGCGAGGGACCGCCCCGCCCGACTCACGGTCGGCGTCGTCGGTGCGGGCCGGGTCGGACCCGCCCTCGCCGCCTCGCTCCAGCTCGCGGGACACCGTCCGGTCGCCGTGTCCGGCGTCTCCGACGCCTCCCGTCGCCGCGCCGCCGAGCTGCTCCCCGACGTGCCCCTGGTGGAGCCCGCCGAGGTGCTGGCCCGCGCCGAGCTGGTGCTGCTGACCGTCCCCGACGACGTGCTGCCCACGCTGGTCGAGGGCCTCGCCGAGACCGGCGCCGTACGGCCGGGCCAACTGCTCGTCCACACCTCCGGGCGGTACGGGGCGAGGGTGCTGGACCCCGCGCGGCGGGCCGGGGCCCTGCCGCTCGCGCTGCACCCCGCGATGACGTTCACCGGCACCGCCGTCGACGTGCAGCGGCTCGCGGGCTGCTCCTTCGGCGTCACCGCCCCCGAGGAACTGCGCCTCGCCGCCGAGGCCCTGGTCATCGAGATGGGCGGCGAGCCGGAGTGGATCGCCGAGGAGTCCCGCCCGCTCTACCACGCGGCCCTCGCACTCGGCGCGAACCACCTGGTCACCCTGGTCGCCCAGTCGATGGAGCTGCTGGCGAAGGCCGGAGTCGCCGCCCCCGACCGGATGCTCGGCCCGCTGCTCGGCGCGGCCCTGGACAACGCCCTGCGCTCCGGCGACGCCGCGCTGACCGGCCCGGTCGCCCGGGGTGACGCGGGGACGGTCGCCGCCCACATCGGCGAGCTGCGCGAGCACGCCCCGCAGGCGGTGGCCGGATACATCGCGATGGCCCGCGCCACGGCCGACCGGGCGCTCGCCCACGGCCTGCTCAAGGCCGAGCTGGCCGAGGACCTCCTCGTCGTCCTGGCCGACCAGGAACGCCGCCCCGGCGGCCCCGGACCGGGGGAGACCCGATGAAGCCGATCACCAGCCGCACGATCACCAGCTGTACGGGACCGGCCCCGGCGCCGGTCACCGGCTGTACGGGACCGGGGAAGACCCGATGACCCGCACGGTCCGGCCCGCACTCCTGCGCACCGCCGCCGAGCTGGACGCGCTGTCCCGCCCCGCCGGGGCGGAGCGGGCCGTCGTCATGACGATGGGCGCGCTCCACGAGGGCCACGCCGCCCTGATCCGGGCCGCCCGCGCGGCGGCCGGCCCGGACGGCCAGGTGGTGGCCACCGTCTTCGTGAACCCGCTCCAGTTCGGCGAGGCCGCCGACCTGGACCGCTATCCGCGCACCCTGGACGCCGACCTGGAGATCGCCGCGGCGGCGGGGGCCGACGCGGTCTTCGCCCCCGGCGTGGACGAGGTCTACCCCGGCGGAGAGCCCCAGGTCCGCATCACCGCGGGCCCCATGGGCGAGCGTCTCGAAGGCGCGGCCCGCCCCGGGCACTTCGACGGGATGCTCACCGTCGTCGCCAAGCTCCTCCACCTCACCCGCCCCGACGAGGCGTTCTACGGGCAGAAGGACGCCCAGCAGCTCGCCCTGATCCGCCGCATGGTCCGCGACCTGAACTTCGGCGTCCGCATCACCGGCGTGCCCACCGTCCGGGACGCGGACGGCCTCGCGCTCTCCAGCCGCAACCGCTTCCTGACCGCCACGGAGCGGCACACCGCGCTCGCCCTGCCCCGCGCCCTGTTCGCGGCCCGCGACCGGCTCGCCGCCCAGCAGGCACTGCACGAGCGGGCCCGGGCCACCGCGCCCGGCGGCGACCGGGCCGCCGGTCTCAACCGGCTTGGCGAGGCCCGCGCCGCCGCCGACGCCCAGGCCGTGGCGCTGGCCCGGCCCAACGGGGCGCCCGCCGCCGTCCGGGCCGCCGCGCGGACGATCCTGGAGGAGGCCGCCGCCCGGGACAGGGCGCCGCTCGCCCTCGACTACCTGGCCCTGGTGGACCCGGCGGACTTCACCGAGATCCCGGACGACCGCGAGAGCGGGGAGGCGATCCTCGCCGTCGCGGCCCGGGTCGGGGACACCCGCCTCATCGACAACATCCCCCTCACCTTCGGAGCCCTGACGTGACCGGAATACGGCTGACCGCCCCCGCCCCCGGCTGGGCCATCGACGCGGACGTCGTGGTGGTCGGCTCCGGCGTCGCCGGGCTCACCACGGCACTGCGCTGCGCCGCCGCCGGGCTGGACACCGTCGTCGTCACCAAGGCCCGCCTCGACGACGGCTCGACCCGCTGGGCCCAGGGCGGCATCGCCGCCGCGCTCGGTGAGGGCGACACCCCCGAGCAGCACCTCGACGACACCCTCGTCGCGGGCGCGGGCCTCTGCGACGAGGAGGCCGTGCGCACCCTGGTCACCGAGGGCCCCGACGCCGTACGCCGGCTGATCACCACCGGCGCGCACTTCGACACCACCGACAGCGGCGACATCGCGCTGACCCGCGAGGGCGGCCACCACCGCCGCCGCATCGCCCACGCGGGCGGCGACGCGACCGGTGCGGAGATCTCCCGCGCCCTGGTCGGCGCGGTCCGCGAGGCCGCCCTGCACACCATCGAGAACGCCCTGGTCCTGGATCTGCTCACGGACGCCGAAGGGCGTACGGCGGGCGTCTCGCTGCACGTCATGGGCGAGGGCCAGCACGACGGCGTCGGCGCGGTCCGGGCCCCCTCGGTCGTCCTGGCCACCGGCGGCATGGGGCAGGTCTTCTCCGCCACCACCAACCCCCCCGTCTCCACCGGCGACGGGGTGGCACTCGCGCTGCGGGCCGGGGCGGAGGTCTCCGACCTGGAGTTCGTCCAGTTCCATCCGACCGTCCTGTTCCTCGGCGCGGACTCCGAGGGCCAGCAGCCGCTGGTCTCCGAAGCGGTACGCGGCGAGGGCGCGCATCTCGTCGACGGCGACGGCGTCCGCTTCATGCTCGGACAGCACGAGCTGGCCGAGCTGGCCCCCCGCGACATCGTCGCCAAGGCCATCACCCGCCGCATGCTCGACCAGGGCGCCGAGCACATGTATCTCGACGCCCGGCACTTCGGGGCGCGGATGTGGGAGCAGCGCTTCCCCACCATCCTGGCCGCCTGCCGGTCCCACGGCATCGACCCGGTGACCGAGCCGGTCCCGGTCGCCCCGGCCGCGCACTACGCCTCCGGCGGCGTCCGCACCGACCTGCGGGGCCGCACCACCGTCCCCGGCCTGTACGCCTGCGGCGAGGTCGCCTGCACCGGTGTGCACGGGGCCAACCGCCTCGCGTCCAACTCCCTCCTGGAGGGTCTGGTCTTCGCCGAGCGCATCGCCGCCGACATCGCCGGGGCCCGCCCGCCCCGCACCGAACCGGCCGGGAGCCCGGACGCCGGCGACCCCGTCCCGCTGCTGGCCCCCGAGGCCCGTACGGCTCTCCAGCGCGCCATGACCCGGGGCGCCGGAGTCCTGCGCTCCGCCGACAGCCTGGCCGCCGCCGCCGGGGAGCTGGAGGCCCTGCACCGCGACGCCGCCGCCGACGCGGAGGTGCCGAGCGGCGCCAAGGCGGTCGTCCCCGGGGTCGACGCCTGGGAGGTCACCAACCTGCTCCTGGTCTCCCGGGTCCTGGTCGCCGCCGCCCGGGACCGCGAGGAGCCCCGCGGCTGCCACTGGCGCGAGGACCGGCCCGACCGCGACGACGCCCACGGCCGCCGCCACCTGGTCGTCCGCATCGCGCAGGACCGCACCCCGGTCGTCCACCGCACGGAGACCGCCGCATTCCCCCCCGTACGCCCGTCGGATTGAGCAGACTGCTGGGGAGCAGACCGCTGGAAGCGGCCGCACCGCCGGACACCAGGGCGGCACCGGCAGCACACGAGAAGCACCCGCCCTGCCCGCACCACCCGCCACGCCCCGAGGAGCCGTCACCGTGAGCACGCCCGAAGAGAATCCGCGCCCCACACCCGTGGACGTACCGCTGATCAGCGTCGGCGCGCCCGCATCCTCCGCACCGGCGGGAGGCGGCTGCGGCGACGGCTGCGGCTGCGGCGGTGACGACGGATTCGACCCCGAAGCCCTGGAGTGCGGCCTGGACCCCGCGCTCGCCCTGCTGCTGGCCCGGGCGGGGCTCGACCCCGTCCAGGTCGAGGACGTCGCCCATGTGGCGATCGAGGAGGACCTCGACGGCGGGGTGGACGTCACGACCGTGGCGACCGTCCCCGAGGACGCCGTGATCACCGGTGACTTCACCGCCCGCGAGGCGGGCGTGGTCGCCGGGCTCCGGGTCGCCGAGGCGGTCCTGTCGATCGTCTGCACCGAGGAGTTCGAGGTCGAGCGGCACGTCGAGGACGGCGACCGGATCGCCCCCGGCGAGAAGCTGCTGACCGTCACCACCCGCACCCGTGACCTGCTGACCGGCGAGCGCAGCGCGCTGAACCTGCTCTGCCACCTCTCGGGCATCGCGACCGCCACCCGCGCCTGGGCGGACGTGCTGGAGGGCAGCAAGGCCGAGGTCCGCGACACCCGCAAGACGACGGCGGGCCTGCGCGCGCTGGAGAAGTACGCGGTGCGCTGCGGCGGCGGCGTCAACCACCGGATGTCGCTCTCCGACGCGGCGCTGGTCAAGGACAACCACGTGATCGCCGCGGGCGGCGTCGCCGAGGCGTTTCTGCGGGTCCGCGCCGAGTTCCCCGAGCTGCCCATCGAGGTCGAGGTCGACACGATGGACCAGGTCCGTGAGGTGCTGGACGCGGGCGCCGACCTGATCCTGCTGGACAACTTCACCCCGGCCGAGACCGCCGAGGCCGTCGCCCTGGTCGCCGGCCGGGCGATGCTGGAGTCCTCCGGCCGCCTGACCCTCGAATCGGCCCGCGCCTACGCCGACGCGGGCGTCGACTACCTCGCGGTCGGGGCGCTCACCCACTCCTCGCCGATCCTCGACATCGGCCTGGACTTCCGCGACGCCGACGCCTCCGCCACCGACGGGGCCGACGCCTGATGCTGCTCACCATCGACGTCGGCAACACGCACACGGTCCTCGGCCTCTTCGACGGCGAGGAGATCGTCGAGCACTGGCGGATCTCCACGGACGCCCGGCGCACCGCCGACGAGCTGGCCGTCCTGCTCCAGGGCCTGATGGGCATGCACCCGCTGCTCGGCATGGAGCTGGGCGACGGCATCGAGGGCATCGCGATCTGCGCCACCGTCCCCTCGGTCCTGCACGAACTGCGCGAGGTCACCCGCCGCTACTACGGCGACGTCCCCGCCGTCCTGGTGGAGCCCGGCGTCAAGACGGGCGTGCCGATCCTGATGGACAACCCCAAGGAGGTCGGCGCGGACCGCATCATCAACGCGGTCGCCGCCGTCGAGCTCTACGGGGGCCCGGCGATCGTCGTCGACTTCGGCACCGCCACCACCTTCGACGCGGTCTCCCCGCGTGGCGAGTACACCGGCGGGGTGATCGCCCCCGGCATCGAGATCTCGGTCGAGGCCCTCGGCGTCAAGGGCGCCCAGCTCCGCAAGATCGAGCTGGCCCGGCCGCGCAGCGTGATCGGCAAGAACACCGTCGAGGCCATGCAGTCCGGCATCGTCTACGGCTTCGCGGGCCAGGTCGACGGGGTGGTGGCCCGGATGAAGAAGGAGCTGGCCGCCGACCCGGACGACGTCACCGTCATCGCGACGGGCGGCCTTGCTCCGATGGTGTTGGGGGAGTCCTCGGTCATCGACGAGCACGAGCCGTGGCTGACGCTCATCGGGCTGCGCCTGGTGTACGAGCGGAACGTCTCCCGGTCGTAGGGGCGTCCTGCCGGGACCGGGCGGTACCCGCGGCGAGGGCCGCGGGCGGGGGCCGGGACACCGGCGGGGTACGCCGCGCCACCGACGACCAGTTAAACGGATTTTGTCCATTTAGCACGTATTGTCGCGTTATGCCCACGCCCTACGGTTCACGAGGCGGCATGGCGTTCAGCGCGGACGAGCTGCGGGTGCTCCGACGTGCCCTCGCCATCGCCCTCCACCCCATGCCCCTGTCCGACGAGGACGTCCAGGACTGCCTGCGGCTCGCCGGCTCCGTGGACGAGGCGGCCGGCGAGGCGGGTCGGCTGCGAGCGTTCCTCCTCGCCGACCTCGCCCGCTACCGCAACGCCCTCCCCGGCTCCGCCGCCGGCTACCTGGAGCTGCTCCAGGACGCCCTGGCGGCCGGCTACGACCCCCGCCCGGACGATCTGGCCGCCCTGCGGGCCCTGCGCGGCGGGCGGCTCGCGGCGGCCCTCCTGGAGCGCTGCCAGGTGCTCGCCGAGCGTTCCGTACGGGCCCGGCTCGCCGGCCGCTCCGCGGGGCTCACGGCCCCCGGGCCCCGCAGCCGGCTGCTCGCCCTGCCCGGCGGCCGCGCCGCCGACCGGGAACCGGACCGGCCCAGGACCCCGGCAACCCCGGACCACCCGCGGAAACCCGGCGACCGTCCGATGCCCAAGCCCTCCGAGGTCTTCCCGCCGCGCCGCCGTCCCGCGCCGCCGCCGTCCGAGGAGCGGGCGGCCGGCTGACCTCCGTTCGGCGTCCGACGCGGCGGCCTCCCACCGGGAGGTCGCCGCGTCGGGCCGTTCCGGGCTCGCTACTCTGGACGGCATGGACTACGTATCCGCGCTCGTGCCCCCCGTGGTGATGGCCGTCTTCTTCGTCTCCCTGATCGTGATCATCGTCAAGAGCCAGGGTGGTCCGAACAAGACCAAGGAGGACGCCGTGGTGGACGCGGCGCTCGCCCGCGCGGAATCCGTGAAGCAGACCGCTCGTCCGGAGAATGTCTGATCGCGCGAGCGGTCCGCCCGCCCCGCGATCCCCTCGACGCGCACCCCGGAGCGCACGACTCGTCGGAGCCGTGCGCTCTTTTGCTGCGTAAATACAGGATCATTCAGGACATCTGGCACTAAAGTGATCCTGTGCCCCGCCAATTGGGAGACCTCGAAGACGCCGTGATGACACGCGTCTGGCAATGGAACCGACCGGTCACCGTGCGGGAAGTCCTTGAGGACCTTCAGCAGGAACGGTCCATCGCCTACACGACCGTGATGACGGTAATGGACAATCTCCATCAGAAGGGCTGGGTCCGCAGGGAAGTCGACGGCCGGGCCTATCGATATACGGCCGTCTCCACCAGGGCCGCCTACTCGGCCGCACTGATGAACGAAGCGTGGTCGCGCAGCGACAACCCCGCCGCCGCTCTTGTCGCGTTCTTCGGCATGATGTCCGCCGAACAGCGCGAAGCACTGCAGGACGCTGTTCGCATGGTTTCCCCCAACCTCGCCGAAACCCCCGGCAACCCCGCGGAACCGACCGCCGGTGCCACCGGAGATGACGCCCCGGCCGATGACGTGCCGCCGGAGAGCGGGAGATAGCGTCGGGGCATGTCCTCAGAGCAGCCGCAAAACGATCCGGATACCGAACTCCATACCGACCCGTCGGTAAATAAGCCCGCGATCACCGTCCGACGGGCCAGGACGAGTGATGTCGCGTCCGTACGACGACTCCTCGACGGGTACGTGTCCGGAGGCATCCTGCTCGACAAAGCGACCGTCACCCTTTACGAGGACATCCAGGAGTTCTGGGTGGCGGAACGCGACGAGGACGCGACGGTCATCGGCTGCGGCGCACTTCATGTCATGTGGGAAGACCTGGCGGAAGTGCGGACCCTTGCCGTCGACCCCCGCATCAAGGGCGGGGGAGTCGGGCATCACGTACTGGACAAGCTCTTGCAGACCGCGCGATGGCTCGGTGTCCGCAGGGTTTTCTGTCTCACCTTCGAAGTGGACTTCTTCGCGAAGCACGGCTTCGTCGAGATCGGGGAGACGCCTGTTGACACCGATGTCTACAGTGAGCTCCTGCGTTCGTACGACGAGGGTGTCGCGGAGTTCCTCGGTCTCGAACGAGTGAAGCCGAACACCTTGGGCAACAGCCGGATGCTTCTGCACCTGTGATCTGCAGAAGGACCTGCAACCCTATGTCCGAATCGCGCACGTTTCCCGTCTTCTCCGGCTGCTGAACCTCTGCAGGGGGTTTGTGTTTTCGAGAGAAAAGCGGTTTCCTTTCCGCGTACTCCATTTTCGATGAAAGGAAATCCCGTGGCACAGAAGGTTCAGGTCCTTCTTGTCGATGACCTCGACGGCGTCGAGGCCGATGAGACCGTCACGTTCGCCCTTGACGGCAAGACGTACGAGATCGACCTCACCACGGCCAACGCGGACAAGCTTCGTGGCCTTCTCGAGCCCTACACCAAGGGTGGACGTCGCACCGGTGGCCGTGCCGCCACGGGCCGTGGCAAGGGCCGCGCCGTAGCCGGCGGTAACAAGGACACCGCGGAAATCCGCCGGTGGGCGCGGGAGAACGGCCACAATGTGAATGACCGCGGCCGCGTTCCCGCCGAGATCCGCGAGGCTTACGAGAAGGCCAACGGCTGATCCGTTCCACCCCTTGTCGGCGCCCCGGAACGGGCGCGTGACAGTCGGACCCGATGGCATTCGGTTGCCGCGGCGTCCACCAGGCGTACGAGATCGGGGGCATCCCCACCGCTGCTCCCGAAGCCCGCGAGGGCCGGCAGCATCCTCTCGGGCGCACGCCTCGGCTCTGGGGGCCGCAGCCACACAGCGGCCCCCGGCGAGTCCCCCGGGGCGCCCGGGAGAGGCGGGGCCGTGACGCGGCCCCCCGCGCCCACGGCGGTCAGGTCGAGTGCGACCGGGCCCCACTCCAGCCAGTCGAGCAGCCCCGGCAGCTCATCGGCGCCGCCCGCGGCGACCAGCAGCCCCATCCGCGTACCGGACAGCAGTGCGGGACCGGTGCGCACCCCGCGCCGCAGCACGGCGTGACCGGCCTCGGCGGGCAGCTCCAGCACATCGAAGAGCGCCCCGGTGAGCAGTCGCAGCGGAGCCCGTCCCGCGGTGGCCCAGCCCAGCTCCCTCGCGTACCGCTGAGCGAGTGCGGCATCGGCCGGACCCGGAGCGGCATCGGGTGACGATCGGGGCTGAGGGACGGTGGGAGGCATGTCCGATGAACCGCCGAACCACCCCCGGAGTTACGCAGGGTTCCCGCCGCGTCACGTTCAGTCCTGGCCTTGGGGGCGCGCGAGAGCATTCAGCAGCGCAAGGATGTTCGCCCGTAGCGGAGGGAACCGGGGCGCGCCGCATGGACTGTCAGTGATTGCGGGTAAGACTTTCCTAGTGGGAAGGGGCGACACGCTGGCCGAGGCGTCTCACGTTCGCCATCGGCGTACTGGCGAAAGGGGTATCTGCCTGGCCTGCGGGAACATCGTCTCGCACCATCGGGTTGGAGCAGTTGTCAGCTGTTCGGCAGTAAGAATCCCCGCCCGGCGCGGGGTGATCCGGACGGATGTCGGCAGTTGGAATGAGCTGTCCCGTCCTGCGGGACTAGCATGCGGAAGGACTGGGAGGGGACCGACCCCTCACTGACCGACCGCTCTGAGGAGCGATTAACGATGTTCGAGAGGTTCACCGACCGCGCGCGGCGGGTTGTCGTCCTGGCTCAGGAAGAAGCCCGGATGCTCAACCACAACTACATCGGCACCGAGCACATCCTCCTGGGCCTGATCCATGAGGGTGAGGGTGTCGCCGCTAAGGCCCTGGAGAGCCTCGGGATTTCGCTCGAGGCGGTCCGCCAGCAGGTGGAGGAGATCATCGGGCAGGGGCAGCAGGCTCCTTCCGGGCACATCCCCTTCACTCCGCGAGCCAAGAAGGTCCTGGAGCTGTCGCTCCGCGAGGCACTTCAGCTGGGCCACAACTACATCGGCACCGAGCACATCCTGCTCGGCCTGATCCGCGAGGGCGAGGGCGTCGCCGCCCAGGTCCTCGTGAAGCTGGGCGCCGACCTGAACCGGGTCCGGCAGCAGGTCATCCAGCTGCTTTCCGGGTATTCGGGCGGCAAGGAGGCGGCCACCGCAGGCGGTCCCGCCGAGGGCACGCCCTCCACGTCCCTGGTGCTCGACCAGTTCGGCCGGAACCTCACCCAGGCCGCTCGTGAGTCCAAGCTCGACCCGGTCATCGGGCGCGAGAAGGAGATCGAGCGGGTCATGCAGGTGCTGTCCCGCCGGACCAAGAACAACCCGGTCCTCATCGGCGAGCCCGGAGTCGGCAAGACGGCGGTCGTCGAGGGCCTGGCCCAGGCGATCGTCAAGGGCGAGGTGCCCGAGACCCTCAAGGACAAGCACCTCTACACCCTGGACCTCGGCGCCCTGGTCGCCGGCTCCCGGTACCGGGGTGACTTCGAGGAGCGCCTGAAGAAGGTCCTCAAGGAGATCCGCACCCGCGGCGACATCATCCTGTTCATCGACGAGCTCCACACGCTCGTCGGCGCGGGTGCCGCCGAAGGCGCCATCGACGCGGCTTCGATCCTGAAGCCCATGCTGGCGCGCGGTGAGCTCCAGACCATCGGGGCCACCACGCTCGACGAGTACCGCAAGCACCTGGAGAAGGACGCGGCCCTGGAGCGCCGCTTCCAGCCCATCCAGGTCGCGGAGCCGTCGCTGCCGCACACCATCGAGATCCTCAAGGGTCTGCGCGACCGTTACGAGGCGCACCACCGGGTCTCCATCACGGACGAGGCGCTGGTCCAGGCCGCGACCCTGGCCGACCGGTACATCTCGGACCGCTTCCTGCCGGACAAGGCGATCGACCTGATCGACGAGGCCGGTTCCCGGATGCGCATCCGCCGGATGACCGCGCCGCCGGACCTCCGCGAGTTCGACGAGAAGATCGCGGGCGTCCGCCGCGACAAGGAGTCGGCCATCGACTCCCAGGACTTCGAGAAGGCGGCTTCCCTCCGTGACAAGGAGAAGCAGCTGCTGGCGGCGAAGGCCAAGCGGGAGAAGGAATGGAAGGCCGGCGACATGGACGTCGTCGCCGAGGTCGACGGCGAGCTCATCGCCGAAGTCCTGGCCACGGCCACCGGAATCCCGGTCTTCAAGCTGACGGAGGAGGAGTCCTCCCGTCTGCTGCGCATGGAGGACGAGCTCCACAAGCGCGTCATCGGGCAGAAGGACGCCATCAAGGCCCTTTCGCAGGCGATCCGCCGTACGCGAGCCGGTCTGAAGGACCCGAAGCGCCCCGGTGGCTCGTTCATCTTCGCCGGCCCGTCCGGCGTCGGTAAGACCGAGCTCTCCAAGACGCTCGCCGAATTCCTCTTCGGCGACGAGGACGCGCTGATCTCCCTCGACATGTCGGAGTTCAGCGAGAAGCACACGGTTTCCCGCCTCTTCGGTTCGCCCCCCGGCTACGTGGGCTACGAGGAGGGTGGGCAGCTCACCGAGAAGGTGCGCCGCAAGCCGTTCTCCGTCGTCCTCTTCGACGAGGTCGAGAAGGCCCACCCCGATATCTTCAATTCCCTGCTCCAGATTCTGGAGGACGGTCGCCTGACCGACTCCCAGGGTCGGGTCGTGGACTTCAAGAACACGGTCATCATCATGACGACCAACCTCGGGACCCGGGACATCTCGAAGGGCTTCAACCTGGGCTTCGCCGCCCAGGGCGACGTCAAGTCGAACTACGAGCGGATGAAGACCAAGGTCAACGAAGAGCTCAAGCAGCACTTCCGGCCGGAATTCCTCAACCGTGTCGACGACACGGTGGTCTTCCACCAGCTGACCGAGGAAGACATCGTCCAGATCGTCGACCTCATGCTCGACAAGGTCGACGAGCGTCTCAAGGACCGCGACATGGGCATCGAGCTCAGTGCCGAGGCCAAGGCGCTGCTGGCGAAGAAGGGCTACGACCCCGTGATGGGCGCCCGGCCGCTGCGCCGGACGATCCAGCGGCAGATCGAGGACATCCTCTCCGAGAAGATCCTCTTCGGTGAGCTGCGTCCCGGTCACATCGTGGTCGTGGGCACCGAGGGCGAGGGTGACGAGAAGACGTTCACCTTCCGCGGCGAGGAGAAGTCGGCTCTGCCCGACGTCCCGCCGATCGAGCAGGCGGCAGGCGGCGCCGGCCCGAACCTCACGAAGGACGCGTGACGCCCGCATAGGGCACAACGTGAGGGGCTGCCCCGGAATCGGCTTTACGGCCGGTCCGGGGCAGCCCCTTGTCCGTCGACCGCCACCGACACCTGGAGCTCCGGCCAGCTGCGGTGCAGCGGGGCGAGGTCGCCGGCCGGGTGCCCGGCCTCGGTGTCCAGCCTGAGTGTCCGGAGCCCGGGGAAGAGCTGCCGCAGGAGGGCCAGGCTCTCCGCGTCTCCGTGGGTGTCGAGAATGAGGTGCTGGACGGAGGGCAGCGGGGCCACGGTCGCGCAGTCGGCCGCCGACGGGGGGTCGACGAGCCGTAGCGCCAGGACGCCCCCGTGATCCCGCAGCTCCGCGGCGGCATCGGCGAACGAGCCGAGCCGGGAGACGGCGAGTGAGGTGAGCCCCTCCCAGGACGCGAGGCCGCGCAGCGTGACCGGGCGGTCGTCGTACAGGCCCAGGAAGCGGACGCGCGGAAGGGGCGGCAGTTCGTCGAGCCGGGCCTTCCCGCACTGGCGGAGGCTGAAGCTTTCGAGCTCGGGGAAGTCCGCGAGGGGCGTGAAGTCCTCGATGGCCGGGCATCTCGTGAAGTGAAGAAGAGCCAGGCTCGGCACGACGGAAGCCAGCATCATGCCGAGATCGCTGATCAGCCGGTTGTCGCCGAACCCGAGCCCGATGAGCCGGTGCTCCGCCACGGCCGCCACGAACTCCTCCTCCGACAGGTCGTCCCTCACCAGGAGCTGGTCGATGTCCGTCAGGCGGGGCAGATACCCCATGTGCCTGCGGGAGACCGTCACGAAGTCCCCCGCGAGCGAACAGGACCGCAGCACCTCGGACGCGTACACGTCCAGCGGGAAGTTGTCCCAATGGGCGATGAACTCAAGGCCCAGGTCCGGATGTTCCCGGGCCCATGCGCGGGCGTGCGGGATGGCCTCGCGGCCGCCGATCAGGCCCAGCAGCTGGACCGTGCGCCGGGCGGCCGGAGCGTCGGGGGGCAGGCTTCCGGGCTGTGGCAGGAACTCCAGCGCCGTTCTCCCGAGCCGGGCCAGCAGGGCCGCCGACGCATGGCTCCCCGGCGGCAGGAGCGCCTCCGTGCTCCGCCTGACCCGGTTCCGTGCGCCGGCGTCCAGCCATGCCGCGTGCTGCGCGCACAGTGCGGCCAGGACATGGAGGTCCGCCCGGTAGACCGTTCCTTCTCCGTGCCGCAGACCCGCGTCCAGCAATCCGTCCACCAGCACGGCCAGTTGACGTCGTCCGCAATGCCCGGCGGCCAGCAGGATCACGTCCTGCCAGGGTTCCTCCTCCGCGTGCCGCAGCAGTTCGTTGAGGTGGTCGTCCTCGATGAGCTCCTTCGCGGCCAGGAAGTCCTGGAAGGTGCGGTGGATGAACTGGTAGATGTCGTCGCCGTGTTCCTGGAGCAGGCCGCTGCGGTTGAGGAGGTGGGTGAGGATCTGCTCGGGCGGGCCCTGGGAGCTCACCCGTTCCATCCCCGCCAGCGCACGGCCGAGTTGGCGCAGGGCCTGTTCCCGGGTGAACTCCGACTGGCCCTCGCGGACCAGCCAGACGGCGATCCGCTGGAGAAGCTGGGTGGCGTCCTCGACGTCCAGGCCGATGCCCTCGGGGCCCCCGATCCGGCGGCGGTGGTCGCGGTGGCCCAGCAGCATCTCCAGGGCCGAGCGGTACAGCTTCCAGCGGGTCTCCGGGAGGAAGCCGTCGCGGCGGCGGTGCAGGGCGCAGATCACCGCGCAGAGCAGCGGCGTACGGGCCAGGTCACGGAGCGTGGGGTTCTGCTCGAACTGGCGGGAGAGGTCGCGCTCCAGCTCGTCCAGCCGCTCGGCGTCGTCCTCCTCCGACAGCCGGGCCGCCCGGTGCCAGGAGGCCACGAACGCCTGGATGTCCTGGTCCCGCATCGGCAGCAGGCGCAACTCGTCGAAGCCTTCGGAGCGCAGCCAGTCCTGCTCCACCGCCAGCGGCCGTGCGGTCGCCACGCACCGGGTGTCCGGGTAGCGGGCCAGCAGCTGCGAGAGCCAGGTGTGGGCCTGTTCGCGTTCCTCCGGCGGCACCTCGTCCAGGCCGTCCACCAGGAGCAGCGCCCGGCCGGACTCCAGGACCCGGCCCGCCCAGCCCTCCGGGGCCGTGTCGATCACCAGTCCTGCCGTGCCGGACAGCTCCGCGGGCCCCGGGAACGTACCGCCGCGGGCGCGCAGCGTGCGCAGGGGCACCACGAAGGGGATCAGTCCGTTCAGCGGGGCCAGCGCGTCGACCAGGGTCCGGGCCGACGCGTGCGAGGCGAGCCACCACAGCAGGGTCGTCTTGCCCGCGCCCGCCTCGCCGCGCAGCAGGACCCGGGGACGGCCGGTGAGAAGGGCGTCGATGCGCTGGGGGAGTGAGCGGGTGGGGCCCGTGGCGCGGGCCGGCGGGGTCTGCGCCAGGGCCTCCAGGCTGAGGTAGGCGGTGTCCAGGTCCCACTCGGCGTCGTGCCGGCTCAGCTCGTCCAGGCCGAAGATCTTCGTACGGCGGTAGGCCACGCCGAGCGCCTGGGCGTACTCCGTCTCGTACCGCAGATCTCGCGGGAAGCTGCCGTGCACCCGTTCGTGGCGTGGCTCGGTCCCGGTCCGCGCGTAGACGAGGCGGAAGGGCTTCGCCGCCAGGACGGGGGCGAGCTGAACGCACTCGACCCGGCGGCCGTCGCGCTGGAGCGGGACCTGGCGGGCGATGCCCAGCAGGACGTCCCCCATGAAGACCGGGCCGCCCGAGAGCCCGGCCAGGGCGGCCGGCTCGTCGTCCGGGCGTGCGGCGGGCGGGCTGTCCAGATCGCAGACCAGCAGGTCGCGGACCCGGCCCGCCAGGGGCAGGACCGTCGCCGTGTACTGGTCCGCCTCCAGCCGCCCGTCCCGGCCGTAGCGCTGGACGCGCGGGAAGCCGGTGATCTCGCAGCCGGGTATCGCCTGGCGGGTGTCGACCACGCCGAGGCGTACGGGCGGAACGTCCCGTACGGGCTCGACGGCCTCCAGCAGCGCCACGTCCAGCCGGTAGTCGATCCAGGCGACGGTCGCCCGCACCCGGTCCTGGAGGGCGGGGTGCGCGATGAGGACGGACCCGGACTTGACCACATGGGCGCAGGTCAGGACCAGCCGGTCGGTGAGCAGGACGCCGCTGCCCTGCTGGATCGCGGAGACGGCCACCGTGCGGTCGGCCGGCTGCACCGTGCTCACGGCCTCGCCGCCGCGTCACCGAACCCCGCGGTGGATCCGTCGTCCTCCGTCCCGATCTCCCAGGCCTCGCCCGTCGCGGCGTTGCGCGGGGTCAGGGTGAAGGCCACCTTGTGCGTGCGGCCCGTGGTGCGCGCGGCGTCCGCGCCCGCCTCGACCACCCAGGCCTTCACCTTGCCGCCCGCCCTGGCCTCCCGGCGCAGTTCGAGGGTGAACTCCATCTGGATGTCGCCGACCGCGAAGGCGACCGGGTGGTCCGTGGCCCGGGCCGCCGCGTCGATGAGCTGGTTGCGGATGGACGCGACGGCGTCGGCGAGCTCGATGCCGTCCAGCGCGTGGGCGCCCGGTACGTGGGCGCCCAGCGAGTGGGTGCCCGGTGTGCGGGTGTCCGGTACGTGGGTGTTCTCGGCCGTCATGGGGTCCCCCGGGGTCCGGTGCGCTTTCCCGTCAGCGTAGTGAAGTAGCGGGTCGAAGGTCCTGAAACGGAAGGACCAAGGTCCCACCGGCGGTGACAAGGCGCACAGGCCGAAACAGGGGTACTACCCGGGTTAGGAGAAGGGGCCGTGACCGGTCGCGGGACCTTCGGCCCGGCGTCGGCGGGCCCTTCCGAGGTTCTGGGCGATACGGACCTTTCGCGGTGCCATGTCCGGAAAGAGCCCCATGGAACAGGCGTTAAACGTCCTTCGCGTGCAGGATTTCGTGGCCGCGCGACCTTCCCGTAAGAGGACAAGAGCGATGAATTCCCCCAGCCCTCTCTACGGCTTTTCTTCGTAGATGGGGTGTTTGAGCACCGGCGGGGGTGCGGGTTACCAAGGTGGAGCAAGCCCGGACAGCACGCCGGGTCCACTCACCTTCGGAGGACTTCCTCGTATGAAGCGCGCAACGAACCAGCACACCATCCGCCCGTCCGCCTTCCGCGTCCGTGGCGCCGTCCTGGCCGCCGGCCTGGGAGCGTCCGTGGTGCTGGGTGCCGGAACGGCGTTCGCCTCCGGCGGCACCGAGACCGCCGCCGCTCCCCTGGCCGCGGGCACGACCGCCAACTCCGTCGCCGCGCAGGCGACCGCGCAGGGCAAGGCCGCCGAGGCCGCCAAGAAGGCGACCGCGAAGAAGGCCTCCGACGCCAAGAAGAAGGCCGAGGACAAGAAGAAGGCCGCGAAGAAGAACGCCGCCTCCTGGAAGACCCCGGTCAAGAAGTACACGCTGACCGCCAGCTACGGCACCGGTGGCGCCCGCTGGGCCGCCAAGCACTCCGGCCAGGACTTCGCCGTGCCGATCGGCACCACGGTCACGGCCGCCCACAAGGGCACCGTCGTGAAGGCCGGCCCGAACGGCGCCGGTGACGGTCCCGCGTACGGCAACGCCGTCGTGATCAAGCACTCCAACGGCAAGTACTCGCAGTACGCGCACCTGTCGAAGGTCAACGTGAAGATCGGCCAGACCGTGAAGACGGGCGAGAAGATCGCCCTGTCCGGCAACACCGGAAACTCCAGCGGCCCGCACCTGCACTTCGAGATCCGCACCAGCCCGAACTACGGCTCGGCGCTGAACCCGGCCGCGTTCCTCCGCTCGGTGCACGTCTCCATCTGATCCGGCCGGCGTAACCGCGCTCACCCGCCGGGACCCGGCGGGCGCGCAGCACAACCGAAAAGAGTCAGTGGACCCGTTACACCCCGGTACCCGGGGCGTGCGCCCGGGCCACCCGTCCGACGGCGACGTCGAGGACAGCCTCACGGCTCACTCCTCGGGGTCGCCGTCGGCGTTTTCCCCGCACCGGCCACCATCGGGTGTTCCGCACCGCCCATCACCGGGCGTTTCCCCGCACCGCTCACCGCCGGGTGTTCCGCACCCTCCGCCGGGTGTTCCGCACCCTCCGCCGGGTGTTCCGCACCCTCCGCCGGGTGTTCCGCACCCTCCGCCGGGTGTCCGGCTCAGTCCGACGCCTGCCGCTGGTCCGCCATCCGCAGCACCGGGAAGCTCCCGGTGACCGTCGGCGCGTGCTCCGGCAGCCACAGCACCGCGATCGCCCCGCCCGTGCCCTTCGCCGCGCCCGAGGGCGCCGCGTTGCGGAAGGTCAGCCGGGCCCCCAGCACCCTTGCCTGGCCCGCCGCGATCGTGAGGCCCAGCCCGTGCCCGTGCCCGGCCCGGTCCATGCTTCCGGTACGGAACCGGCTCGGCCCGTCCCGCAGCAGCTCCTCCGGGAATCCCGGACCGTGGTCGCGGACCCGCACCACCCGGCCCTCGACCGTGACCTCCACCGGGGTCGAGCCGTGCTTGGCGGCGTTCCCCAGCAGATTGCCCAGGATGCGCTCCAGCCGGCGCGGATCGGTGGAGACCCACGACTCGTGCACCACCCGCACGGTCACCTCGGGGTTCAGCACGCCTATCCGGCGGCTGACGAACTCGCCGAGCGGCAGCTCCTGGAGCTCCGCCCGCTCCGAGGCGCTGTCCAGGCGCGCCACCTCCAGCACGTCCTCGACCAGCGTCCGCATCGCCTGCGCCCGGTCCCGTACCAGCTCGGTGGGGCGGCCCGGCGGCAGCAGCTCGGCCGCCGTGAGCAGCCCGGTCACCGGGGTACGCAGCTCATGGGCGATGTCCGCGGTGACCCGGCGCTCCGCCTCGATCCGCTCGTTCAGCGCGTCGGTCAGCGCGTCGACCGCCCGCGCCAGCTCGTCGGTCTCGTCGCGGACGACCCCGCCGACGGCCTCCCTGACCCGTACGTCCGTCTGCCCCTGGGCGACCCGGCCCGCCGCGGCCGCCGCCTTGCGCAGCCGGCGCGAGAGCTGGCCGCCGATGAGGACCCCGAGCGCGCAGCCGCCGAAGACCACCGAGACCGAGCCGATGAGCAGGGCCCGGTCCAGGTCGTCCATGATCGTGGCGGAGCGGTCCGCGAACCGGGAGTGCAGCGAGAGCACGTCCCCGCCCGCCAGCGGCACCGCGGCCCAGACCTCGGGGACCCCGTCGGGGCCCTGTGTCACATGGGTGGCCCGGCGGTTCTTGCGGACCTCGTCACGCAGGCTCGGCGGGATCGTCGGGTCGTTGAGCTTCGCCCCGAACTTCGGCCCGCCCTTCTGCATGCTCGTCGCCTCGTAGAACCGCTGGGCGCCCAGCAGCCGCTCCAGCTGCACCTCGCGGGCGTTCTCGATCATCGAGACGCGGGCCGCGTTGTGCACCACGAGGCTCAGTGCCACCGCGACGAGCGCGCCCACCGCCGCGATGGCGATGCTGATCTTCCAGCGGACTCCGGTCCGCAGGGCCAGTCGCTTCATCCGCGCAGCTTGTAGCCGAAGCCGCGGACCGTATCGATCCGGTCCTGGCCGATCTTGGTGCGCAGCCGCTGGACGTGGACGTCCACGACCCGGGTGTCACCGCCCCAGCCGTAGTCCCAGACCCGCTCCAGGAGCTTGTCGCGGGACAGGACGGTGCCCGGCGCGGACGAGAACTCCAGCAGCAGCCGCATCTCGGTGGGCGTCAGCGCCACCTGCTCACCGGCGCGCCGCACCTCCATGCCGTCCGTGTCGACCTCCAGGTCACCGAAGACCAGCACCCCGCCGAACGTCCCGGCGTCCCCCTCCGTACCGCCCTGGCCCAGCCCGTCCGGCCCGGCCGCGTGGCCGAAGCGGCGCAGCACCGCCCGGATGCGGGCCACCAGGACAGCCCCGTCGAAGGGCTTGGTGACGTAGTCGTCGGCCCCGGCCTCCAGGCCCAGCACCACGTCGATCGAGTCGGCCCGCGCGGAGAGCATGATCACCGGAACGGTCGACTCGTCCCGGATACGGCGGCACAGGCTCACCCCGTCAAGACCCGGCACCATCACGTCGAGCAGGGCGATGTCCGGCCGGTCGGCGCGGAACGCCTCCAGACCGGAGAGCCCGTCGGGCATCGCGGTGACCGTGAAGCCGACCCGCTCCAGGGCGAGCTGGGTGGCCTCGCGGATGACGTCGTCGTCCTCGACGAAGAGGACGTGGGTCTCGGCCATGGGGCTGCTTCTCGCTTTCGGTTCCCGCCCGGTTCCACCGGCACGGCTTCGTGCCTTCCGGTCTCAATTCCTGCCCTGCTCCACCGGCGCCTCCGACGGAACCGGTTCCACCGGGTCCACCGGCTCCGACTGCACCGGCAGCTCGCCGTCCGTGCCCTCGACGGCACGGCTGAAGTCGTTGTGCACCCGGTCGTGCTCGGTGAAGCGGTCGCTCGCCCAACGGTAGGTGACCACCTCCGAGCCGGAGGGGTACGCCAGCGGATCCTTCGACCCGTAGACCTGGGTCGTCACCACCAGGTCGCCCCGGTCGATCGTTCCGTAGACGGCGGGGACCTCGGCCGCGAAGACGTTCTTGTACGAGCCGTCGCCGTCCGCCCGGTACACATACGTTCCGACGCCCACCGAGTCGGCGCAGCTCATCACGTTGACCACCACGTCGGCGGCCCGGCCGCCCGTCATCGATCCGTAGGAGGTGTCGATCGGGTAGGCCTTGCCCGCGCAGGGCTTGAGCCCGTCCCTGACCTGCTCGCCCACCTTGGGGTCACCCTTGAGCAGCCGCACGGCGTCGACCCGCCTGACCGGCGGTGTCGTGCCGGAAGGGCTGGCCTGGGGGGTGATCTGGGCGACCGGCTGACTGCCGGCGGGGCCCTCGTCCCGGGTGCCGGTGCCGCCCGTGGAGCAGCCGACGCCGAACAGCCCGAAGGCGACGAGTCCGGCCAAGGCCGTGCCACTCGCCGCCATACCGCTCCGGAGCCCCCGGCTCCGGCCCGATCTCCCCGGATCGTCGCCGTCGTCCGAGCCCCCGGAACCACTGAGGGATGAACCACTCACGGAGGATCTGCTGGTGGAGGAATCACTCGACGCAGGGCCACTTCCGGAAACGCTGCCCGAGGAATCGTCCCCGAAGCCGCCCCCGCCGCCGCTGCTGCCACTCAGGCCGCGCACCGCTCCATCCCCCGCTCGTCGTGACGCCCGTCGCGCTGCGCCTGTGTGTGTGCCCTCGCCCCCGGCACCGTCGTGACGGGCGACCGCTGGGCGGGGACACGGGCGGAGGTGACCGGCGCCGCGCTCCGGTGGCCCCCGGTCTCCCGGGCGACCGCCTCGCGGCTGACCAGATCGCGGCTCTCCAGCTCCTGGCGCAACCGTGCCAGGGCCCGGTGCAGCGTGCTCTTGACCGTACCGGCCGACATGCCGAGCGCCGCGGCCGTCTCCTCCGTGCTCATCTGCTCCCAGTGTCGCAGCACGACGACGCTGCGCTGCTTGGGAGCCAGAATGCCCAGGATGTCCATCAGCAGGGCGCGGTCGGCGCGCTGCTCGCTGCCGTCCTCGACACTCGCGTCGGGCAGCTGCTCGGTCGGCACCTCTTCGAGCTTGCGCGCCCGCCACCACTCCGTACGGGTGTTGATCATGACACGGCGCAGATAGGCGTCGGCCAGCGACTTGTCGGCGATGCCGTCCCAGCGGCCGTAGGTGCGCACCAGGGCGGTCTGCAGCAGGTCCTGGGCATCCACGGGGTCGGGAACCAGACGGCGCGCGCTGCGCAGCAGCGCCTCCTGCCGTGTGCGTACGTAGTCCTCGAACGCGAGCACCTCGCCCTGCGCCATGACAACCGCCTCCGTCCCCGAACATCCCCGTGTCACCGCCGGGCCGCGGGTGTTCCGCGGTCCGGCCGGCCTGCTGTCGGAGACGCTACGGAGGCGTTGTCACGGCGATGTGCGGAGCAGCCGTAGGCCGGTGCACGGCTGCCCATCGGTTGTGTAACAGCGCAGGAGAAGGGGTTCCCCGCGGACCGGGGCCGGTGGCCGCGGACCACGGACTCACGGCCCCGGAGCTAGGGGATCAGGTCAGCGGCAGCCGGTACCGGCCGTCGGCCAGTGGCTCGACCAGTCCGTCGGCCACCAGCCCGTCCAGCGCGCGGGCCCGCTGCACCGGCTCCTCCCACACCGCGTCCAGCGCGGCCTGGGCCACGGGGCTCACCGAGTCCCGCAACACCGCCAGCAGCCGCCCGCGCACCTGGCGGTCGGTGCCGGCGTACGTCTGGCCCTTGCGCGGCGGACCCTGGTGCGCCGGCTTCCCGGCCAGCCGCCAGGCGCACCGCGAGGCGATCGGGCACCGGTCGCAGTCCTCGTTGCGCGCGGTGCACACGAGGGCGCCCAGCTCCATCGTGGCCGCCGCCCAGCGCGCCGCCCGCTCGTCCTCATCGGGCAGCAGCGCCCGCGCGAGCTTGCGCTCGGCGGCCGTGGTCGCGTTCGGCGGGTACTGGACCCCGGAGGCGGCGCGGGCGAACACCCGGCGGACGTTCGTGTCGAGCACCGCGTGCCGCTGTCCGTACGCGAACGAGGCCACGGCCGCCGCCGTGTACTCGCCGATCCCGGGCAGCGCCAGCAGCTGGGCGTGCTCGCTCGGCACATCGCCGCCGTGCCGTTCCGTTATCGCCTGCGCCGCCCCGTGCAGGCGCAGCGCACGGCGCGGGTAGCCGAGCCGGCCCCAGGCGCGGACCGCCTCCCCGGGCGCCTCGGCGGCCAGGTCGGCGGGGCGGGGCCAGCGGGCGAGCCACTGTTCGTACACCGGGAGGACCCGGCTCACCGGGGTCTGCTGCAGCATGAACTCGCTGACCATCACGCCCCAGGCGCCCGCTTCGGGGCGGCGCCAGGGCAGATCGCGGGCATGCTGCTCGAACCACCCGATGACGGGGGTGTGGAGGGAGGCGGCGGGGGGCGTCTGTGTCGAAGTCATGGCAGTCATCGCACGGACGATCCTGGCACGGAAGAGGGAGCGGCGGTCACGGGCACGGGAGTGTCGGCCCACGCGGCGGCCCAGGAGGGGACAACGCCACCCGTTCTGTCCCCTGTGACCGGATCCCCGTGATGATGATCGGCAAAACTTGGCGCCGGAGCGGCGGGTGGGGCCTGAGTCGGTCCGGATCTCTCGTAGAGTTCGGGACGTGGGATCTATGCGCAATCCGGTCGGTCCGCTTCCCTCCAGCATCTACTGGCGACGAAGGGCGGTAGCGGGACTTCTGGTTGCGCTGCTCGCCGTGTTGATCGCCTGGGGCGTGACGTCCGGAGGCGGTGGGGGAAGCCGGAACGACGGCAAGTCCGGCGGCTCCGATCCGGTCGAGTCGATCACTCCCGGGCCGTCGGGCTCGGGCCCCGCGATCAGCCAACAGCCGGGCGGCCGAGACGAGTCGGGTGAGAACGGCGGCTCCGGGGGCTCCGGCGGACCGGGCGGCCCCGACGGTGGCGCGGGCGCGTCCTCCGGTGGCGCGGGCGACGGGGCTTCGTCCGACGGGGCGTCAACGGGCGGTGCGGACACGGCCGGTGCGGGCGGCGGCGGCACGGCGGGCCAACAGGTCCCGGCCGGCTCCCCGCTCGCCGAGTGCAAGCCCGACGCGGTGCGGTTGAGCCTGCGGACGAAGGTCAGTTACGGCCCCGACGACAAGCCGAAGTTCGAACTGATCGCGAAGAACACCTCGTCTGCCGCGTGCAAGGCCGACCTCGGGCCGAAGAGCGCGGTCCTCACGGTCACCGAGGCCGGCGGCGAGGACGACGATCCGATCTGGTCCTCGAAGGACTGCCCCGCCGCGGCCGGTCCGCTGTTCCTGAAGGTTCCGGCGGGCGCGACGGTGATCCACACGGTCGACTGGAACCGCACGCTGTCGGCCCCCGGCTGTGCGACCCCGCCGGCCGGCAAGGCCGGCCCGGGAACGTATCTCCTGGAGGCGAAGACCCCGGGCGAGGCGGTCCAGCGAGCGTCGTTCGTCCTCGCGAAGGACTGACGAGACCGTCCCAACCCGAGCCCCTTCCAGCCCACCCGGCACATCCGGCCTGTCCGGCGTTTGAGGACGGAAGCGTCCATGTGGACGTGCGATGCGTCTGTGGGGTCGGGCGGGCCGGGCGTCCCCAGCCGGTCCGGCGCTCGAGGACGT
>NZ_JAAXYC010000073.1 GCF_018619185.1 Streptomyces sp. McG3
CACCGACACCGTCCGCCTCCGGCTGGTCAACGCCGGCCACCACGCCGATCTGCGCGGTCCCACCACCTGCGCCCTGATCACCGAGCCCGAGAAGCGCGCGATACACGAGCGCCTGGGCCCGGACCCGCTGCGCGGCGACGAGGACGGCGAGCGCGCCTGGCAGCGGATCTCCCGCAGCCGGACCACCGTCGCCGCCCTGCTGATGGACCAGAAGGTCATCGCGGGCGTCGGCAACGTGTACCGCGCCGAGGTCCTCTTCCGCCACGGCATCGACCCGTACCGCACGGGCAGGGACCTCACCCGCGCCGAGTGGGACACGATCTGGGCGGACCTGGGGGAGCTGATGCGCGAAGGCGTGCGGAACAACCGGATCGACACCGTCCGCCCCGAACACCTCCCCGAGGCCATGGGCCGCCCGCCCCGCAAGGACGACCACGGCGGCGAGGTCTACGTCTACCGCCGCGCGAACCTCCCCTGCCACATCTGCCGTACGGAGATCCGCACCGCGGACCTGGTCTCCCGCAACCTCTTCTGGTGCCCCCGGTGCCAGCCCCCGGGACCCTCCGGCGACTGACGTCCCGGCCCCGCGAATCCGTGTCATATGCCAGGTGAAATCGGCTCCCGCCGTGCGGACGGCCCCATTTCGATCGCATTGTCACCGGGGTCCCCCTGCACCGGAGGCGTTCGGGTCGATAAGGTCCCGGCAATGGCCCGTAGCGGAGGAGTAGACGACTTCGGGGCCCGGTGGCGCAGAAACCTGCACCGGGCCCGCATCGGCCTGCGCAGATCCGGGGTCGACTACTTCCGCGGCGACGGCTCCGACTGGATAGCCCTGGCCGGTCTGCTGCTGACGATCCCGGCCATCACCTTCGCCACCGTCGTCAGCCCGGTCTGGATCGACCCGGCCGCCCTCGCGCTGCCCATCGTGGCGGGCGGCCTCCTGCTGCGCCCCGCCAGCCTGCTGGGCCTCTACGCGACGGCCGCCGGCGCACTGATCGTCGAGGCCCTCACCCTCGGCCCGTACCTGGACGGCCCCGCCCGGGTCACCCCCGGCACGGTGCTCGTCGTCGCCGCGTGCGGATTCTTCGGGCTGATCCTGGCCCAGTTCCGGGCCCGGGTCGGCGTGCCCTGGCGGCGCGGCGGCACGATGCTCTTCGACCTGCGTGAACGCATCCGGGTCCAGAGCTCCCTGCCCCGGCTGCCCCAGGGCTGGCACCGCGAGATGGCCCTGCGCCCGGCCGGCGGCCAGTCGTTCTCCGGGGACTTCGTCGTCGCGGCCCGCACCCACGGGGGCCGCACGCTGGAGGCCGTCCTCACCGACGTCTCCGGCAAGGGCATGGACGCGGGCTCCCGGGCCCTGCTGCTGTCCGGCGCCTTCGGCGGGCTGCTCGGCTCACTGCCCTCACACGCCTTCCTGCCCGCCGCCAACGGCTACCTGCTGCGCCAGGACTGGGACGAGGGCTTCGCCACCTCGATCCATCTGGTGCTGGACCTGGAATCGGGCGACTACGAGATCTTCTCCGCAGGTCATCCGCCCGCCCTCCAACTGCACGCGGGCACGGGCCAGTGGGAGGAGAAGTCCGGGGAGGGGCCCCTGCTCGGCGTCTACGACGGGGCCGAGTTCGACGCGGTGAAGGGATCGCTCGCGCCGGGCGACGTCCTGATGCTGTTCACCGACGGTCTGGTGGAGGCCTCCGACCTGGACATCGCCGAGGGCATCGACCGGCTGACGGGCGAGGCCGACCGCTATGTCTCCACCGGCTTCGAAGGCGCGGCCTGGCACCTGATCGAGGCCTGCGCCAAGGACGTCAACGACGACCGGGCCCTGCTGCTGCTCTCCCGCCGGGCCTGAGCGGCCTTCCGCCGGGACACGGGCACGGGACAGCGAACGGCGTCAAGGCACCCCACGCGGGACAGCGAACGACGGAGAGGCACCCGCACCGGACAGCGAACGGCGGAGAGGCGCCCGTCACCCGGAGACCGGGTATCGGGGCGCCTCTCCGCCGTTCGCTGCCGCTCAGACCGACACCGGTACCTGTTTCTGGTCCTGGTCGTCGTCCTTCCTGCGGCCGCCCGGCAGGATGCGCGTCAGCCAGTGGGAGCGTCCGGCGGCCAGCGGCGCGAGGACGGCGAGCAGGAGGACGTAGCCGGCGATGAACGGCGAGAGCCGCTCGTCCAGTCCGGCGGCCGCCGCCATCGTGGCCAGGATGAGCGCGAACTCACCGCGGGCGACCAGGGTGGTGGCGATGTTGGACGTGGCCTGCGCGCCGAAGGAGTACACCTTCGCCGCCGCGAGCCCTGCCGCGATGTTCATGGCGAGCGTCAGCACCACGGCGGCCAGCACCGGCCACAGCACGCTCGGGAGGTCGCCCGGGTCGATGGAGAGGCCGAAGGCGAAGAAGAAGATCGCGCCGAACGCGTCGCGGAGCGGGTGGACGAGCTTCAGGATGCGGTCGGCGGACGAGGTGGAGCCGAGCATCAGGCCGACCATGAACGCACCGATCGCGTCGGCGACGCCGAACATCTCGGAGACACCCGCGACGAAGACGGCGACACCCAGGAAGGAGATGACGAGCAGCTCGTCGTCCTTGGTGTTCATGAGCTTGCCGATGAGCTTCGTGCCGAACCGGGCCGCCAGGGCGAGCAGCAACAGGAAGCCGAAGGCCTTGCCGCCGTCGATCAGCGCGGCCGAGAGGCTGTCCGCACCGGACAGGATCGGCTGGAGCGCGGCGAGGTACAGGGCGAGGAAGATGTCCTCGACGACGATGATGCCGAGGATCGGCCGGGTCTCCGGATTCCCGATGCGCCCGAGGTCCACCAGGATCTTGGTGACGATCGCGGACGAGGAGATGCCGAGGACACCGGCGAGGACCAGCGCCTCCGCCATGCCCCAGCCCAGTGCGAAGCCGAAGGCGAGACCGGCGCCGACGTTCAGCAGGAGGTACGTCCCGCCGGCGATGGCCATCTTCCGGCCGCCGGTCTTGAGGTCGTCCATGTGGAACTCGAGCCCCAGGTAGAACAGCAGAAGGACGAGTCCCAGCGCGGAGAGCATCTCCAGGTCGTGCGGGTTCTTCAGGAGCGTGTAGCCGGGGGTGTGCGGGCCCAGGAGGATCCCGGCCAGGATGAACAAGGGAATCGTCGGCAGCCCGATGCGGCCGCCGAGGCGGGCGAGGACGGCAGCGGCCAGGAAGGCGCCGCCCATGGCGAGGAGGGTGTCTGCGTGTCCGATGAGCCTGATCCTTCGGGGTCGGTCAAGAGCTGGTCAAGGGGGTATTAAGAAACCATCAGTAATTAGTTTACCGAACGATTGACCCTGCAACTATGGGTCCGTCAGATTGTCAGCTTTTGTCGTTTTGATTC
This sequence comes from Streptomyces sp. McG3, assembly GCF_018619185.1. Lineage (GTDB taxonomy): Bacteria > Actinomycetota > Actinomycetes > Streptomycetales > Streptomycetaceae > Streptomyces. Next base: position 3,361 of record NZ_JAAXYC010000073.1, read on the forward strand.
CGCTATGGAGATCATCGGGATGCGACGTCAACAGCCGGACGGATGAGGCGAGTTCGGCTCAGGCCCCGGAAAGGGCCTGGGCGCGGCCCGGGCCGTCATGGCGCACGCGGCCGTAGGGTCGGCCCATGACCGGACACGATCTGAGCGTCGCCGAGGTGGAGGCCGTCGCCCGCGAGGCCCATGCGCGGCAGACCGACAAGGCGGGCCGTCCGTACGCGGAACACCTGGCGGCGGTGGCCGAAGGTGTACGGGTGCGGGGCGGCGACGACGGGCAGATCGCGGCGGCCTGGCTGCACGACGCGATCGAGGACGCCGCGCTCACGGCCGAGTGGCTGGCCGCCGTCGCCCTGCCGCAGGAGGTGAAGGACATGGTCCTGGCCGTGACCAAGCGGCCGGGCGAGGAGCTGTCCGCGTACGCCGCGCGGATCCTGGCCACGCCGGGCGCGCTGCTCATCAAGGAGGCGGACCTCGCCCACAACGCGGATCCCGAGCGCCTCGCGGTCCTGGACGCGGCGACGCGTACCCGACTGACGGCGAAGTATGCGCAGGTACGCGAGCTGTTGGGGCTGGCCGGCGACGAATCACCCCCGGACCGAAAGAATCCGGCCAACCCGGAGACGCGCTGATCCACCCGCGGCGGCCGGGCCGGCGGGTGGATCAGGGAGAACGGCGAGGGGGCGGCGGCCGTTCCGTGAACGGCGCTCCGCCTGGGGGCTCAGCGCCCCGCGGGGTCCTTCCGGAACGCCCACTTCATGTCCGGCTCGGTGGCCCACTTCAGGGCGCGTCCCACCCATGGGGTGCACATCGCCGTCACGGCCACCGCCGCGGTGAGCGAGACGACGACCAGCCCGACCGGCTCGGAGAGCCAGGTGCAGCGGTCGAACAGGCCCGCGTACTCGGCCCCCTTGATCAGGAAGCCGTGCAGCAGGTAGCCGCAGATCGTTCCGGCGCCGAGCGCCGTGAACCACCGGGCCCTGCCGGGCACCCAGGCCAGGAAGCCGACCGTCAGCGCCAGGGCGCAGCCGAACATCGCGAGGGTCATCACCGCGCCGGACCACCACGGCGCGTCCATCTCCTGCGCGCTGTTGGCGCGGTAGAACCAGCCGAGCTCCATGCGCGGGGCGATCCAGTACGCGAAGAGCAGCGCGCCGGCGAACAGCGGCAACGACAGCAGCCGCACCTCGCGCCGCCTGACCAGCCGGAAGTGCTCGGGCTTCATCAGCAGGCCGAGCACGAAGAACGGCAGGAACTGCAGCACCCGCTGGAGATCGAGGTCGTCGCCGATCTCGGGGGAGACCGAGGCGAGCACCGCGATGGCGAGCGCCACCGGCAGCGGATGGCGCAGCGTCCGCCAGATCGGCGTGGTCACCCGCCAGATGAACAGGGCGATCAGGAACCAGGTCAGGAAGAACGGGTCGATCAGACTGATCGCCATGTCCGGCGAATCGTCCGCGTACCGCTTGAAGAGCGAATACGCCGTCTCGAACAGCACGTACGGCACCACGACGCTGGTGAGCAGCCGCTTCACCTTGGGCGCCGTCATGTCGAACGAGCGGGAGAAATAGCCGGAGATGAGGATGAAGGCCGGCATGTGGAACGTGTACACGACCACGTACAGCGCCCGGGTGGCGCGGCTGCCGTCCATCACGGGTTCCCAGGCGTGCGCCACGGCGACGAGAACGATGGCCAGATACTTCACATTGTCGAAGTAGGGATCGCGTTTCCTCGCCGCCGCGGGCACCGGAGCGGCGGCGCCCCGAGCGCTGGGCCCGAGGGCCGGGCGGGGTGCGGTGGCGGTGAGCGTCTGCTCGTGTCTGGGCTCCGACTCCCGGGTCGCCGGGGGAAGCGGGGCCCTCTGAAATGCGCTCGGAGCTTGGAACATCTAAGGCACCTTAGACCGGTCGATTGCCTCGCGTAAAACTGCGGGGAGATATCGCGTGTTCCCCTCTATTCGAATGTGAAACCGTCGAACACCGCCCGCTATGACACCATTGATCCGGCTTAAATGGTGCATATCGGCCGGGCGTTGGGCGAAGTGAATTACGTCGCATTCGCGCGGTCGATTGGCTGTGAATGAAGTGTGGGGATGCGGAAACGATCAACGTGGTGGATATTCGGCCGCAGGGATTTCACAGCCGGCGCACAGCGGGCGCGAGGGCACCGCGGCTCCCGCGTGCTTCCCGCCCGGTTCCCGGGTGCGGCGCGGGACGGGCGCCGTACCGCGCCTGTCGCGGGGCGTGACGCCGGCCCGTGAAGGATGGCGGGATCCCGTCAGTCCGTTCCGTCACCCGGCAGCAACCACGGGGGAGTTGGTGGCACGATGGGGGCGACGGGGCGCGCGGTGGTGCACGCTTCCGGGCCGGCAAGGCGGACCGACCGAGGGTGTGATCAGACGTGGCTATTTCACTGTCTATGGTGCTGCTGTTCGCGGTCATCCTGGTGGTAATGATCCGTGGTGGCTCCATCAAGGCCGGTCCCGCGGTCGTCGCCGTGCTCTTCGGCTTCTTCCTGGCATCGACCGGCATGGCGCCGTCGATCAACAGGTTCATGAACTCGATAGCCGACACCATCAACCAGATCAGCTTCTGAGGCCGGGGTCGGCGTCCGGCGGCCGGGCCGGCCGTTGACGTACGCAACGCACGAGGGCCGGGCCGGAGGATGATCCTCCGGCCCGGCCCTCGACTGCGTGGAGCGGGCGACGGGAATCGAACCCGCGTAGCTAGTTTGGAAGACTAGGGCTCTACCATTGAGCTACGCCCGCAAGCGTCGCACCGCAGGTCCGTGGACCGCGGCACGAAGAGCATCGTAGCGGGTCGGCGGCGGTGCCCGCACACCCGTTGTGCCGGCCGCCGGACCGGACCCGGACCGGACCGCCCGACACCGCTCCGTAAAGCGGCGGAACCACGGCTCCGGTGCATGTACCCTACGTGTCGCACCGACGGGGTGTGGCGCAGCTTGGTAGCGCGTCCGCTTTGGGAGCGGAAGGTCGTCGGTTCGAATCCGGCCACCCCGACCACCAGCAAGATCGCATTGTGGGAGTCATCCCCCTTGCCGTTACTATGCAAAATGCGTGCCCGTGTGTCTGATGTACCGGGCTCGGTCCGCGAAGCCGCCAATCGGCGGCCCAGCAGAACCCCAAGAAGTCAGCCACCAAGGAGACCGAACCGTGAAGAGCGCCGTGGAGACCCTGAACCCGACCCGGGTTCGGCTCAGCATTGAGGTGCCCTTCGAGGAGCTCAAGGACAGCCTCGACGCGGCGTACAAGAAGATCAACCAGCAGGTCACGGTGAAGGGCTTCCGCAAGGGCAAGATCCCCGCCCGGGTCATCGACCAGCGGTTCGGCCGCGGTGCGGTGCTGGAGGAGGCCGTCAACGACGCCCTCCCGAAGTTCTACACCGAGGCGGTCAACGAGGGTGAGCTGAACGTCCTCGGCCAGCCCGAGGTCGACATCACCGAGCTGAAGGACGGCGAGCTGCTGGCCTTCACCGCCGAGGTTGACGTACGCCCCGAGATCGAGATCCCGGACTACTCCGGCATCGAGGTCACCGTCGACGCCCTTGAGGTCACCGACGAAGAGGTCGAGAAGGCCGTGGAGCAGCTCCGCGAGCGCTTCGCCGCCACCAACCCGGTTGAGCGCGCCGCTGCCGACGGCGACGTCGTCACGATCGACCTGGAGGCCAAGGTCGACGGTGAGGTCCTGGAGGACGGCGTCGCCGACGGTGTCTCGTACACCATCGGTTCCGGCGAGCTCCTCGACGGCATCGACGAGGCCGTGACCGGCCTGGAGGCCGGTGGCGAGGCCACCTTCACCTCCGAGCTGAAGGGCGGCTCCGCCGAGGGCAAGGCCGCGGAGGTCACCGTCAAGGTCACCGCCGTCGCCGCCCGTGAGCTTCCCGAGCTGGACGACGACTTCGCCCAGATGGCCAGCGAGTTCGACACGCTGGAGGAGCTGAAGGCCGACAGCCGCAAGCGCCTGGAGACCACCAAGCAGTACGACCAGGCCACCCAGGCCCAGGAGCGGGTCCTGGAGGAGCTGCTGAAGCTCGCCGAGGTCCCGATCCCGGAGAAGCTGCTCGCGGACGAGGTCCAGACCCGCAAGCACAACCTGGAGCACCACCAGCTCGGTCAGATGGGTCTCGACCTCGAGAAGTACCTGGAGATCCAGGGCAAGACCCTGGAGGAGTTCGAGAACGAGACCTCCGAGCAGGCCATCAAGGGCATCAAGACCCAGTTCATCCTTGACGAGCTCGTCAACAAGGAGAAGCTGAACGTCAACCAGGAGGAGCTCACCGAGCACCTCATGCGGCGCGCTGCCTCCTCCGGCATGAGCCCCGACCAGTTCGCCCAGGCCGTCGTCGAGGGTGGCCAGGTGCCGATGCTCGTCGGCGAGGTCGCCCGCGGCAAGGCGCTCGCCGTCGTCGTCGAGGCCGCCAAGGTCGTCGACACCAACGGTGAGGTCGTCGACCTCGAGGACGAGGAAGAGGCCGCCGAGGCCACCGCCGAGACCACGGAGGCGCCCGCCGAGGCCGCCACCGAGGACAAGGCGGAGGACAAGGCCGAGGAGAAGAACGAGGCCTGAGCCTCGTCCCGATCCCAGGACGGCCTTCGCGCCGACCGGCACGACGGGCCCCGGACGCTCCACGCGTCCGGGGCCCGTCGCCGTATCGCGCGGCGTCGAGCGTCGTATCGCTGTGCGAGCCCCGGAACCCTTGTGCCCACTGCGGACCTTGCGCTCCCAGCGAACAGTTGCGGAAGCGGGATGGCGTTGTCCCACCTGCGCGTTAGGGTCCATGAAGAGGAAGGGTGGGGCAGTGACTTCACCCGCCCGGTACGAAGACGCTGAGACGGCCGGAGCCGTCAGAGACGAGCAGGTGGATACGTGACGAATCTGATGCCCTACGCCGCCGGAGAGCCGTCCCTCGGTGGAGGCCTCGGTGACCAGGTCTACAGCCGACTGCTCGGCGAGCGCATCATCTTCCTCGGTCAGCAGGTCGACGATGACATCGCCAACAAGATCACCGCACAGCTTCTCCTCCTTGCCGCGGAGCCCGACAAGGACATCTACCTCTACATCAACAGCCCCGGTGGTTCGGTGACGGCCGGCATGGCGGTCTACGACACCATGCAGTACATCCCGAACGACGTCGTCACCATCGGCATGGGCATGGCCGCCTCCATGGGCCAGTTCCTGCTCACCGGCGGCGCCGCGGGCAAGCGCTTCGCGCTCCCGAACACCGACATCCTCATGCACCAGGGTTCGGCCGGCATCGGCGGAACGGCCTCGGACATCAAGATCCAGGCCCAGTACCTGCTCCGCACCAAGACGCGGATGGCGGAGATCACCGCCCGCCACTCCGGCCAGACCGTCGAGACGATCATCCGCGACGGCGACCGCGACCGCTGGTACACGGCGGAGGAGGCCAAGGACTACGGCCTCATCGACGAGATCATCACGGTCGCGTCGGGCATCCCGGGCGGCGGCGGCACCGGTGCCTGATCCGGTTCCCACCGGACCGGCCGCACCACCTCCCGCACGCCTCTCGCACGCCGAGACCTCCAGCCCACAGAACGCCACCAGGATGGTGAAGACCCACATGAACAACTACACCGGCGCCTCTGCGAGCGGCCTCTACACCGGCCCGCAGGTGGACAACCGCTACGTCGTCCCGCGCTTCGTGGAGCGCACCTCGCAGGGCGTGCGCGAGTACGACCCGTACGCGAAGCTCTTCGAGGAGCGCGTGATCTTCCTGGGCGTCCAGATCGACGACGCCTCGGCCAACGACGTCATGGCGCAGCTGCTGTGCCTGGAGTCGATGGACCCCGACCGCGACATCTCGATCTACATCAACAGCCCCGGCGGCTCGTTCACCGCGCTCACCGCGATCTACGACACGATGCAGTTCGTGAAGCCGGACATCCAGACGGTCTGCATGGGCCAGGCGGCCTCCGCCGCCGCGGTCCTGCTCGCCGCGGGCACCCCGGGCAAGCGCATGGCGCTCCCGCACGCCCGGGTGCTCATCCACCAGCCGTCCTCGCAGACGGGCCGCGAGCAGCTCTCCGACCTGGAGATCGCGGCCAACGAGATCCTCCGGATGCGCACGCAGCTGGAGCAGATGCTGGCCCGGCACTCGACGACCCCGCTGGAGAAGATCAGCGAGGACATCGAGCGCGACAAGATCCTCACGGCCGAGGACGCCCTGGCGTACGGTCTGGTCGACCAGATCGTTTCCACCCGCAAGACCACCGCGGGCGCATCGCTCTGACGTCGGTCTTTCCCCTTGGCACATTCCGTTTGCACGGCCCCGGCCGTGTGAACCGTGCCAAGGGGGGCCCGAACGGGGGCCCAGGCAAGGTACCGTCGGATAGAGGCACCAGGAGTCGCTGAACCAGGCGTCTCCCAGGCGAAGGGGAAGCACCTCGTGGCACGCATCGGTGATGGCGGCGACCTGCTCAAGTGCTCGTTCTGCGGAAAGAGCCAGAAGCAGGTGAAGAAGCTCATCGCGGGACCCGGTGTGTACATCTGCGACGAGTGCATCGATCTCTGCAACGAGATCATCGAGGAGGAGCTCGCGGAGACGAGCGAGGTTCGTTGGGAAGAGCTTCCCAAGCCTCGCGAGATCTACGAGTTCCTGGAGGGGTACGTCGTCGGGCAGGAGCCCGCGAAGAAGGCCCTCTCGGTCGCGGTGTACAACCACTACAAGCGGGTCCAGGCCGGGGAGAACGGCGGCGGCGCCCATCGCGAGGACGCGATCGAGCTCGCCAAGTCGAACATCCTCCTGCTGGGCCCCACGGGTTCCGGCAAGACGCTGCTCGCGCAGACGCTGGCCCGCATGCTCAACGTCCCGTTCGCGATCGCGGACGCGACGGCGCTGACGGAGGCCGGCTATGTCGGTGAGGACGTCGAGAACATCCTGCTCAAGCTGATCCAGGCGGCCGACTACGACGTCAAGAAGGCCGAGACCGGGATCATCTACATCGACGAGATCGACAAGGTCGCCCGCAAGAGCGAGAACCCGTCGATCACCCGCGATGTCTCCGGCGAGGGCGTGCAGCAGGCCCTGCTGAAGATCCTGGAGGGCACCACCGCCTCCGTACCGCCGCAGGGCGGACGCAAGCACCCGCACCAGGAGTTCATCCAGATCGACACGACGAACGTGCTGTTCATCGTGGGCGGCGCGTTCTCAGGCCTGGAGAAGATCATCGAGTCCCGGGCCGGCGCCAAGGGCATCGGCTTCGGCGCCACGATCCGCTCCAAGCTGGAGATCCAGGCGAGCGACCAGTTCCAGGAGGTCATGCCGGAGGACCTGGTGAAGTTCGGGATGATCCCCGAGTTCATCGGCCGTCTCCCCGTGCTGACCTCGGTCCACAACCTGGACCGTGAGGCCCTCCTCCAGATCCTCATCGAGCCGCGTAACGCCCTGGTCAAGCAGTACGAGCGACTGTTCGAACTCGACGGTGTGGAGCTGGAATTCGAGCGCGAGGCGCTGGAGGCCATCGCCGACCAGGCGATCCTGCGCCAGACCGGCGCACGCGGTCTGCGCGCGATCATGGAGGAAGTCCTCCAGTCCGTGATGTACGAGGTCCCGTCCCGCAAGGACGTCGCCCGCGTCGTCATCACGCCCGACGTCGTCCGCAACAACGTCAACCCGACGCTGGTCCCGCGCGAGCCGCGCACCATCGGCAAGAACGACGGCGGCCGGCACGAGAAGTCGGCCTAGCCGCAGAGGACTTGCGCACGCCGAAGGGGCGCCCACCGGATGAACCGGCGGGCGCCCCTTCGGCGTTGAGCGATCGGATCAGATCTTGGTGCGGGAGGTGTTGTAGAGCTTGGCGGCGAGGGCGGCCGCCTCGTCCTGGGACATCGACTTGTTGGTCATGGCCCCGCCGATGTCGACACCGATCACCGCGCTGACGGTGCTGTAATCGGCCCAGACGCAGATCGGCATGGTCATGTCCTTGGGACCGTTCTGGACCGTGCCGTCGGCCTTGTCATTGACGATCTTGATGTCCTGGCACTTCATCAGCGCGCCCTCGAAGCCGTCCGGGGTGACGTTCTTCGGGCTGCCGACCAGCTCGCCCTCGAAGCCCTCGTCCGCCATCACTTCCTTCTCGGCGTTGAGGAAGAAGCTGTCGATGACGGCGTCGGGGTCGTCGACCTCTCCCCAGACACCCATGAGCATGAGCATCTTCGCGGTGAGCGGGTTCTTCTCGACATCGCCGCTCTGGTACTGGGCGCCGGCCTGGTTGGGGTTCTTGACCCCGATGGCCTCCATCTCGGCCTTCTCCTTGCCCGTCAGCGGCCCGGCCGGCGCCTTCTCCTTCGTGTCCTGCTTGTAGGCGTCCACCGAAGCCGCGGGCGTCAGCTTGTACCCCTTCGTGGAGTCCGCCACGTCACCGCTGCCGCCGCCGGAGGTCAGGAAGTACACCCCGCCCGCGATGACCGCCAGGGCCACCACGGCCACGCCCACGATCAGGCCGGTCTTCTTCTTCGGCTGCGGCGGCTGGGACCCGTACGGAGGCTGCCCGCCGTACGGAGGGGTGGGCGGCTGCTGGCCGTAGGGGCCGGGCTGCTGGGCCTGCGGGTAGCCGTAACCCTGCTGCGGCTGCTGCGGCTGCCCGTACGGGTTCGGCTGCTGCGGGGGGACGCCTTGAGGGGCCTGCTGCGGGTAGCCGTAGCCGGGCTGGCCCTGCGGGGGGCCCTGGGGCGGCGGGGCTCCGTACGGGCCCGGCTGCTGTCCGTACGGTCCGGGCTGGCCCTGCGGCGGCTGCCCACCGTACGGGCCCGGCTGGTTGTAGCTCATTGCGGTGTCCCCTCCAGAATTCTCGGACCGACCGGCACCCGAAGGGCGGCGTCGCGGGGCTGGGCACGCGCATCTGCGGCGTTGTCGTCAATCACCAACGCTCCGCGTTGGCTCAATCCTCCGCCTTGCAGCTGCACGCACCCAGCCCCGCTCCTTCTCCCGCCCTTCAGGTGCCGGTCGGTCCTTATGCGTTGCGAACATCCTGACCGAAGCAGCCCTGACATGGGGGATCGGGTCGGACACCGTTACTGAACTAACCCGTTTCAGTGCAGACCTGTGACGGCCCTAAACTGTCTCCCGTGACCGAGAACACTCAGCAGCCAAGCGCCAGCAACCCCGAACTGCCGACCCAGTACGCGCCGGCCGATGTAGAGGGGAAGTTGTACGAGCGCTGGGTGGAGCGCGGGTACTTCGAAGCCGACGAGCACAGCGACAAGCCGCCGTACAGCATCGTCATCCCGCCGCCGAACGTCACCGGCTCCCTTCACCTGGGTCATGCCTTCGAGCACACCCTGATCGACGCCCTCGTCCGCCGGAAGCGGATGCAGGGCTACGAGGCGCTCTACCAGCCGGGCATGGACCACGCCGGCATCGCCACCCAGAACGTCGTCGAGCGCGAGCTCGGCAAGGAGGGCAAGTCCCGCCACGACCTGGGCCGTGAGGCCTTCGTCGAGCGGGTCTGGCAGTGGAAGGACGAGTCCGGCGGCCAGATCTCCGGCCAGATGCGCCGCCTCGGCGAGGGCGTCGCCTGGTCCCGTGAGCGCTTCACCATGGACGAGGGCCTGTCCAAGGCCGTCCAGACCGTCTTCAAGCAGATGTACGACGACGGGCTCATCTACCGCGCCGAGCGCATCATCAACTGGTGCCCCCGCTGTCTCACCGCGATCTCCGACATCGAGGTCGAGTACCAGGAGGACGACGGCGAGCTCGTCTCCATGACGTACGGGGACGGGGACGAGACCATCGTCGTCGCCACCACCCGCGCCGAGACGATGCTCGGTGACACCGCCGTCGCCGTCCACCCCGACGACGAGCGCTACAAGCACCTGGTCAGCAAGCAGATCAGCCTGCCGCTGACCGACCGCACCATCCCCGTCGTCGCCGACCACCACGTCGACCCGGAGTTCGGCACCGGCGCGGTCAAGGTGACCCCCGCGCACGACCCCAACGACTTCGAGATCGGCAAGCGCCACGACCTGCCGTTCCTCACGGTCCTCGACGAGCGCGCCGTCATCACCGTCCCCGGCCCCTTCCAGGGTCTGGACCGGCTGGAGGCCCGCTCCGCCATCGTCGCCGCCCTGCGCGCCGAGGGCCGGATCGTCGCCGAGAAGCGGCCCTACGTCCACTCCGTCGGGCACTGCTCGCGCTGCAAGACCACCATCGAGCCGCGCCTCTCCCTCCAGTGGTGGGTCAAGGTCGCCCCGCTCGCCAAGGCCGCCGGTGACGCGGTCCGCGACGGCAGCGTCAAGATCCACCCGCAGGAGATGGAGAAGCGCTACTTCGACTGGGTCGACAACCTCCACGACTGGACGATCTCGCGCCAGCTCTGGTGGGGCCACCGCATCCCCGTCTGGTACGGACCGAACGGCGAGGTCGTCTGCGTCGGACCCGACGAGGCGGCGCCCACCGGCGAGGGCTGGACCCAGGACAGCGATGTCCTGGACACCTGGTTCTCCTCGGGCCTGTGGCCGTTCTCCACCCTCGGCTGGCCCGAACGGACCGACAGCCTCGCGAAGTTCTATCCGAACTCCGTCCTGGTCACCGGCTACGACATCCTCTTCTTCTGGGTCGCCCGGATGATGATGTTCGGCCTGTACGTCAACGACGGCGTCCCGCCGTTCTCCACCATCGTCCTGCACGGCATGGTCCGCGACGAGCACGGCAAGAAGATGTCGAAGTCCTTCGGCAACGTCGTCAACCCGCTGGACTGGATGGACAAGTACGGCTCCGACGCCCTGCGCTTCACCCTCGCGCGCGGCGCCAACCCGGGCACCGACGTGCCCATCGGCGAGGAGTGGGTCCAGGGCTCGGCGAAGTTCTCCAACAAGATCTGGAACGCCACCCGCTTCGCCCTGATGAACGGCGCCACGATCGAGGGCGACCTGCCCCCGGTCGAGGAGATGTCCGTCACCGACCGCTGGATCCTGTCCCGTCTGAACAAGACGGTCGCCGACGTCGACGCGTTCTACGACGACTTCCAGTTCGCCAGGATCAGTGAGTCGCTGCGCCACTTCGCGTGGGACGAGGTCTTCGACTGGTACGTCGAGCTGTCCAAGACCACGTTCTTCGCGGGCGGCCGCCCGGCCGAGGTCTCGGGCCGGGTCCTCGGCGAGGTCCTGGACGTGATGCTCCGGCTGCTGCACCCGATCGTCCCGTTCGTCACGGAGGCGCTGTGGACCGCGCTCACCGGGCGCGAGTCGATCGTCATCGCCGAGTGGCCGGGCGACTCCGGCTTCCGCGACGACGCGGCCGAGAAGGAGATCGAGCTGGTCCAGCAGGTCGTCACCGAGGTCCGCCGCTTCCGCAACGACCAGGGCCTCCAGCCCGGCCAGAAGGTCCCGGCCGAGCTGACCCTGACCGGCACGGAGCTCGCCCCGCACGAGGCGGCCATCCGCCAGCTCCTGCGGCTCCAGCCCGCCGGGGACGGCTTCCAGGCCACCGCGTCGCTCCCGGTCGCCGGGGCCACCGTCGCCCTGGACCTGTCCGGCACGATCGACGTGCCGGCCGAGCGCAAGCGCCTCACGAAGGACCTGGAGGCCGCGCAGAAGGAGAAGGCCCAGGCCACCGGGAAGCTCGGCAACGAAGCCTTCCTGGCCAAGGCCCCGGACAACGTGGTCGACAAGATCCGCGGCCGGCTCTCCAAGGCCGAGGCCGACATCGAGCGGATCGGCGCCCAGCTGGCGGCCCTCCCGCAGAGCTGATCAGTCACCCCCTGAACGAAGCCCCCGAACCCGGGCCGACCGGGGCGCGGGGGCTTCGCCGTACGCCCTCCGCGCCCGGCCCGTCCCCACTCCGCCGGGCGCTGCGCGCGATGTCGGCGCCCATCCGTAGACTGGGCCCCGTGAGTGAGCCCCGCCCTTCAGACCGGCACGACGCGCCCGATCCCGACGACACCTTCGAGGAGATCGTCGACGAGGCGACCCAGCGCGACCCCGACCTGGCGGTGATCGAGGCCGGGAGCCGCACCCTGCGCGCCCACTCGGGTCAGCCCCAGGGCGAAACGGTCCCGGCCCGCCCGGCCGACCCCGAGACCGACAAGGCGCTGCGCGCGGTGGAGCAGGAGCTCGCCGGACGCTGGGGCGAGACCAAGCTGGAGCCGTCCGTCACGCGCATCGCCGCGCTGATGGACCTCCTCGGCGAGCCGCAGCGCGCCTACCCCTCCATCCACATCACCGGCACCAACGGCAAGACCAGCACGGCCCGCATGATCGAGGCCCTGCTCAACGCCTTCGAGCTGCGCACCGGCCGCTACACCTCCCCGCACGTCCAGTCGATCACCGAGCGGATCAGCCTCGACGGCTCCCCGATCGAGCCCGAGCGGTTCATCGAGACGTACGAGGACGTCAAGCCGTACGTGGAGATGGTCGACGCCCAGCAGCCCTACCGGCTCTCCTTCTTCGAGGTCCTCACCGGCATGGCGTACGCGGCCTTCGCCGACGCGCCGGTCGACGTGGCGGTCGTCGAGGTCGGGATGGGCGGCACCTGGGACGCGACGAACGTCATCGACTCCACGGTCGCCGTCGTCACCCCCATCTCGCTGGACCACACCGACCGGCTCGGCACCACGCCGGCCGAGATCGCCGGCGAGAAGGCCGGGGTCATCAAGCAGGGCGCCACGGTCATCCTGGCGCAGCAGCCGGTGGACGCCGCGCAGGTGATGCTCAAGAAGGCCGTCGAGGTCGACGCCACCGTGGCCCGCGAGGGCCTGGAGTTCGGCATCACCTCGCGCGAGATCGCGGTCGGCGGCCAGTTGCTGACGCTGCGCGGGCTGGGCGGCGAGTACACGGACATCTTCCTTCCGCTGTACGGGGCCCACCAGGCGCACAACGCCGCGGTGGCGCTCTCCGCCGTCGAGGCGTTCTTCGGCATCGGCGCCGAGCAGGCCCGCTCCCTCGACATCGACGCGATCCGCAAGGCGTTCGCCTCGGTGCTCTCGCCCGGCCGCCTGGAGGTCGTGCGCTCCAGCCCGACCGTCGTGCTGGACGCCGCGCACAACCCGGCGGGGGCCAAGGCGGCGGCGGACGGCATCTCCGAGGCGTTCAGCTTCTCCCGGCTGATCGGCGTGGTCGGCACGAGCGGTGACAAGGACGCCCGCGGGCTCCTGGAGGCCTTCGAGCCGATCTTCGCCGAGATCGTCGTCACGCAGAACTCCACCGCCCGCGCGATGGACGCGGACGAGCTGGCCGCGATCGCCGTCGAGGTCTTCGGTGACGACCGGGTCCAGGTCGAGCCGCGGCTCGACGACGCGCTGGAGGCGGCGATCACGCTGGCCGAGGAGGAGGACGAGTACGCGGGCGCCGGGGTGCTGGTGACCGGATCCGTGATCACGGTCGGCGAAGCCCGGCTGCTGCTGGGAAGGGGCTGAGAGAAGGATGCGGACGCTCTGCGCCTCGACGCTGATCGGTGAGTTCTTCGTGATCGGCTTCGCCGGTCTCGTCGCGATGAAGCTGGACGACGCCTCCATGGCCGTGGTCTGGACGGTGTGCGGCATCGGCATGCTCCTCTCCGTGCTGCTGTGCGGAATGATCACCCGGCCCGGCGGTGTCCAGCTGGGCTGGGCGCTCCAGGTCGCCCTGGTCCTGAGCGGGTTCGTGGTCCCGACGATGTTCATCCTGGGCCTGGCCTTCGGCGGTCTGTGGTGGGCCTCGATCCACTACGGGCGCAAGATCGACGAGGCCAAGGCCGACTGGGCCGCCCGGCAGGAAGCCGAAGAGGCCACGGCCTGAGACGCTGCGGCCCTGAGACCTTGAGGTCCCGGGCCGGGTCTCCCCGTCCGGATCTCCGGATCTCCGGATCGCGCAGGCCCGCCGACACGCGCGGCTCGCCCCTCGGGCCCCGCAAATCCGGGGCCCGAAGGTGACCCTGGGTGAACCCGGGCGCAGACCTGCCCCCGAACCCCTGTAATCTCGCCCTCACCGCACCCGTATGCCTGGCCTTGCAAGGAGCCGTACATGACTCAGCGCACTCTCGTCCTGCTCAAGCCCGACGCGGTCCGCCGTGGCCTGATCGGCGAGATCGTCGGCCGCATCGAGCGCAAGGCGGACTGGCGGATCACCGCGCTGGAGCTGCGCACCCTGGACCACGAGACGCTGGAGCAGCACTACGGCGAGCACAAGGGCCGCCCGTTCTACGAGCCGCTCATGGAGTTCATGCGGTCCGGCCCCGTCGTCGCCCTGGTGGCCGAAGGTGAGCGGGTCATCGAGGGTGTCCGCACCCTGGCCGGCCCCACCGACCCGATCGCCGCCGCGCCCGGGTCCATCCGTGGTGACTTCGGCACGATCACCCGGGAAAACCTCATCCACGCCTCGGACTCCGAGGAGTCCGCAGAGCGAGAACTGAAGCTTTTCTTTCCGGGACTTTCCTGACCCGATCGGCCAAACAGCGCTGTATGCCTGGGGCGACCGAAGTAATTCGGTCGCCCTTCGGCATAGGGTTTGGGATCGCGGGAACGCATCCCTCCGACGTAACGTCACCATGGGTAGAACGGGCACCCGTTCCGCTCACGATGGCGAAGGACCCTCGCGCTGTGTCCGTGCATACGGCACTACGATGGAAGCTTCCACGCCCGCAGCGCCAACCTCGCCTACCAGAACCAGCCATCTTCGCTACCTGGGAAGGCCCGACGCATCCTCATGGGGAACAAGGGGAACTCAATGTCGTTCATCGGCCGTGACATGGCTATCGACCTCGGGACTGCCAACACGCTGGTGTACGTCAGGGGGCGCGGCATCGTTCTGAACGAGCCGTCCGTCGTGGCCATCAACACCAACACCGGCGGAATTCTGGCGGTCGGCTCCGAGGCCAAGAAGATGATCGGGCGCACACCGGGCAACATCGTTGCCGTGCGGCCCCTGAAGGACGGCGTGATCGCCGACTTCGAGATCACCGAGCGGATGCTCCGCTACTTCATCCTCAAGATCCACAAGCGTCGCTATCTGGCGCGCCCCCGTGTCGTCGTCTGTGTTCCCTCCGGTATCACCGGGGTCGAGCGCCGCGCCGTCATCGAGGCGTCCACGCAGGCCGGCGCGCGCCAGGTGCACATCATCGAGGAGCCCATGGCCGCGGCCATCGGCTCCGGCCTGCCGGTCCACGAGGCCACCGGGAACATGGTCGTCGACATCGGCGGTGGCACCACCGAGGTCGCCGTGATCTCACTCGGCGGAATCGTCACCGCGCAGTCGATCCGCACCGCCGGTGACGAGCTGGACAACGCGATCATCCAGCACATCAAGAAGGAGTACTCGCTCCTTCTCGGTGAGCGGACCGCCGAACAGATCAAGATCACCATCGGTTCGGCGTTCGACCTGGAGAAGGACGAGCACACCGAGATCCGCGGCCGCGACCTGGTGTCCGGGCTGCCCAAGACGGTCGTCATCTCGGCCGCCGAGGTCCGCAAGGCCATCGAGGAACCGGTCAACGCGATCGTCGACGCCGTGAAGACGACGCTCGACAAGTGCCCGCCCGAGCTGTCCGGAGACGTCATGGACCGCGGCATCGTCCTCACCGGCGGCGGCGCGCTGCTGCGCGGACTGGACGAGCGGCTGCGCCACGAGACGGGCATGCCGATCCACATCGCCGAGGACCCGCTGGACTCGGTGGCGCTCGGCTCCGGCAAGTGCGTCGAGGAGTTCGAGGCGCTCCAGCAGGTGCTGGACGCCCAGCCCCGCCGCTAGCGCACTTCGGGTGGTTGTCCCCGCGGGGACAACCACCCGATCCGGCGAGCGGACGCTGACGCTCCGCCCGCCGGATCGTTGATATAGATCGTTGCTGTACCTGTAGGGACGCGGAGACACACCGACGCGGACACGCGTCGACGCGGATACACGTACAGCGACGTACAAAAAGGCACGAACATTCCGACGAGGAAGGCACGGCCGCCGCACGTGAGGGACACACGAGAGAGCCGGCTGCTCCTGGTGCTGCTGATCGCCATCGCATTCGCCCTGATCACGGTGGATATCCGAGGCGGCGAGGAGTCACCGGTCGACGGCGCGAGGCAGGCCGCGGCCACCGTCTTCGGGCCGGTCGAGAACGGCGTGGCGGCAGCGGTCGACCCGGTGGGCAACGCCATAGGCGCGGTACGGGACTCCGGCAACCGGCACGACCGGATCTCCACCCTGGAGCAGGAGAACGCCGCGCTGAAGGCCAAGCTCGGCAGCGACGACCGCACCAACAGCCGGGTCCGTCAGCTCGACGCCATGCTGAAGAACGCGGGCGCCGGACAGTACGGCATCAAGGGCGCCGAGGTCATCGCCATAGGAGCGGCCCAGGGCTTCTCCTGGACGGTCACCATCGACGCCGGGGCCGACGACGGCATCCGCCGCGACATGACCGTCCTCAACGGGGAGGGGCTGGTCGGCCGGGTCACCACCGTCGGCCCCGACACCGCGACGGTCCTGCTCGCCAACGACCCCGACTTCACCGTCGGCACCCGGATGGAGAAGACCGACGAGCTCGGCTTCGCCACCGGCCAGGGCTCGCGCCCGCTGTCGGTGCAGTTCCTCAACGGCAAGGCCAAGGTGAAGGCCGGCGACCGGCTGGTCACCTTCGGCTCCAGCAAGGACAAGCCCTTCGTGCCCGGCGTCCCGGTCGGCGAGGTCGTCCGCGTCGACCCCTCCGGCGGCGCGCTGACCCGGACCGTCTACGTGAAGCCGTACGTCGGGTTCACCAAGCTCGACATCGTCGGCGTCGTCGTCCAGGCGCCCCGCGAGGACCCGCGCGACATGGTCCTGCCCAAGCAGCCCGTCAAGAAGAAGCCGAAACCGACTCCCACGGTCACCGTCACGGTCCAGCCCAACGGGGACCTGGTGGACGGCTCCGGCAAGGTCGTCGGCAACATCAACGAGCAGCCGGGCGGCGACGCGGCAGGCGACCAGCAGGGCAACGCCCAACCCGACAACGCGGCCAACGACCAGGAGTAGAGCTGATCCCCATGCGCATCAACCGGACTCTGCTCTCGATCGTCCTGGTCGTCGTCGCCCTCGTCGTCCAGGTCTCCGTCCTCGCCCGCCTCCAGCTCCCCGGGGCCGTCCCCGACCTGCTGCTCCTCACCGTCCTCGGCCTCGCCTTCGTGTACGGGCCGGTGAGCGGCTCCCTCATCGGCTTCGGCGCGGGCCTCCTCGCGGACCTCGCCCCGCCTGCCGACCACGCCGCCGGACGCTACGCCCTGGTGCTCTGCGTCATCGGCTACCTCGCGGGCCTGGCCCGGCCGGAGAACGGTCAGCTGAAGTCGGCCTTCGCCCCGATGGCCGTGGTCGTCGCCGCCGCGATCGGCTCGACCCTGCTGTACGCGGGCGTCGGCGCGCTCGTCGGCGACACCGCCGCCCGCCATGTGGGCCTGGGCAGCCTGCTGTTCACGGCCGCGGTCTACGACCTGCTGCTGGCGCCCTTCACCGTGCCGCTCATCATGGCGCTGGCCAGACGCACCGAGAACGATCCGCTCGCCGACTCCTCGTCCGGTGGCAACGACGTCGCCGCCGGCTGGCTCGCCTCGGGCACCGGTCTGCGGATCGGCAACCAGCGCGGCGGGCTGCGCGTCAAGGCCGCCCGCAACCGCGCCGCCCGCGCGGGCAGGATCAAGGGGGTCAAGCGACTGTGAAGCCGTACGCGACAGAGGGCACCGGGGGAACCGCGTGAGCAACATTCCCGAGACCGGGCGGACCCAGCGGGTCCAGATCCGGCTCATCGTCATCCAGGTCCTCGTCTTCTCGCTGCTGCTGACCCTCGGCGGGCGCCTGTGGTACCTCCAGATCCGCAACGGCGACGAGTACACCGCCGAAGCCGCGGGCAACGGGGTGCAGCAGGTCGTCCAGCCCGCCGTGCGCGGCTCGATCCTCGACGCCCGCGGCGTGCCGCTCGCCGACAACGAGACCCGCCTCGTCGTCTCCGCGAGCCGCACCGAGCTGCTGAAGATGAAGGACGACGGCGTCGGCGTCCTCACCCGCCTCGCCGACGTCCTGGACATGAAGGCGAGCGACGTCCGGGACAAGGTCCGCCTCTGCGACTCCAAGACCCCCCAGCCCTGCTGGAACGGATCGCCGTACCAGCCGATCCCGGTCACCGACGAGGCCACCACCCAGCAGGCACTCCAGATCCGCGAGCGCGCCGAGGACTTCCCCGGCATCACCGCCGAACCCACCGCCGTACGCCGCTACGCCGCACCCGGAAAGGCGAGGACCGCACAGGTCCTCGGCTACCTGTCGCCCGTCACCGACGAGGAGATCCAGAAGGCGCAGGACGGCCCGTCGCCCTATCTCCGCTCCGACCAGGTCGGCCGCTCCGGCCTGGAGCGCACGTACGACAAGGAGCTGCGCGGCAAGGCGGGCGTCACCCGCTACGAGGTCGACAACCTCGGCCGCGTCATGGGCGAGGCGGAGAACGACCCGGCGGTCTCCGGCTCCACCCTCGTCACCAGCCTCGACGCCCGCGTCCAGGCCGTCGCCGAGCACGAGCTCGCCGCCGCGATGAAGCTGGTCCGCGGCGAGACCGACAAGATCACCGGCCGTAAGTACGAGGCGGACTCCGGCGCCGTCGTCGTGATGGAGTCCAAGACGGGCCGCATCGTCTCGATGGCCTCCCAGCCCGACTACGACCCCAACGACTGGGTCGGCGGCATCTCCGGCAAGCAGTACGCCAAGCTCACGAGCAAGAAGTCCAACTACCCGCTGCTCAACCGGGGCATCCAGGGCCAGGCCCCCGCCGGCTCGATCTTCAAGGTGGTCTCCGCCAGCGCCGCCGTACGTGGCGGCCACGCCTTCGACGACCTCTACGAGTGCAGCAGCTCCTACAGCCTCGGCAACCAGACCTTCGCCAACTTCGAGTCCCAGGGCCACGGCCCCATCACCCTCGGCGACGCGCTCAAGTACTCCTGCAACACCGTCTTCTACCGTCTCGGCCACGAGGAGTGGGCGAAGGACGGCGGCATAAAGCCGAAGAAGAACGCCAAGGACTGGTTCTACCGCACCGCCCGCGACTTCGGGCTCGGCGCCGAGACCGGCATCGACCTGCCCAACGAGGTCAAGGGCCGCATCCCGGACCGCCAGTGGAAGCAGGACTTCTGGGCGGCCAACAAGGACTCCTGGTGCAAGGAGGGCAAGAAGGGCGGCACCTACGTCCAGCAGATCGCGTACGAGAGCTGCCTCGAAGGCAACCAGCTCAAGGCCTACGACAGCATCAACTACTCGATCGGCCAGGGTGACGTGCTCGTCACGCCCATCCAGATGGCCACCGCCTACGCCGCCATCAGCAACGGCGGCACCCTCCACGAGCCCACCGTCGGCAAGGCTGTGATCAGCCCCGACGGAAAGACCGTCCAGGAGATCGAGCCCAAGGCCAGCGGCAAGCTGCCGGTCAACGCCCAGACCATCAAGGACCTCGACAAGGGGCTGCGCTCGGTGGTCGAGCCCGGCGGCACCGCCGCCTGGCGGTTCGGCGGCTGGCCGCAGGACAAGATCCCGATGCGCGCCAAGACCGGTACCGCCCAGGTCTACGGCAAGCAGACCACCGGTTGGTTCGCGACCTACACCGACGACTACACGATCGTCATGACGATCTCCCAGGGCGGCACCGGCTCCGGCTCCGCCGGGCCCGCCGTCCGCAAGATCTACGACGCGCTCTACGGCCTCGACGCCGAGGGCAACCAGGACAAGAAGAAGGCCCTGCTGCCGAAGCCCCAGAAGGCGCTGCCGAAGATCCAGCCCGACGGCTCGATCTACGCCCCCAAGGTCAAGCCCTACGACCCCACCCCGGCCGAGCCCGCGGAGCAGCCGGGCGGGCAGGAACCCCAGTTGCCCCTGCCGCCCGGAGGCCAGCCCGGACTCACAGGATCGCCGGCGTCGAACGGGAGGCAGCCCTGATGGCAGGTGGATTCTCCGTCTCCCGCTACGCCCCCGACCAGGGCTCCTGGGCCAAGCTGACCGCCCGCGACTCCCTCGCGCGGCGGCTGGACTGGCCGCTGCTCGGGGCCTCGCTGGCGCTCTCGTTCCTCGGCGCCCTGCTCGTGTGGTCCGCGACCCGCAACCGCGATCACCTCACCCAGGGCGACCCGTACTTCTTCCTCCTGCGCCACGCCCTCAACACCGGCATCGGCGTCGCTCTGATGATCGGCACGATCTGGCTCGGCCACCGCACGCTGCGCGGGGCCGTCCCGGTCCTCTACGGCATCTCGGTGCTGCTGGTCCTGGCGGTCCTCACCCCGCTCGGCACCACGGTCAACGGAGCCCACGCGTGGATCAAGCTCCCCGCCGGCTTCTCGATCCAGCCCTCCGAGTTCACGAAGATCACCATCATCCTCGTGATGGCGATGCTGCTGGCGGCCCGTGTCGACGCGGGCGACCAGGCCCACCCCGACCACCGGACCGTCGCCAAGGCCCTGGGCCTCGCCGCCATCCCCATGGCCATCGTCATGCTCATGCCGGACCTCGGCTCGGTGATGGTCATGGCCGTCATCGTCCTCGGCATCCTGCTGGCCTCCGGCGCCTCCAACCGCTGGGTCTTCGGCCTCATCGGCGCGGGCGCGGGCGGAGCCGTCGCCGTCTGGCAGCTCGGCCTGCTCGACGACTACCAGATCGCCCGCTTCGCCGCCTTCGCCAACCCCGCGCTCGACCCGGCGGGCGTCGGCTACAACACCAACCAGGCCCGCATCGCGATCGGCTCCGGCGGACTCACCGGTACCGGACTCTTCGAAGGCACCCAGACCACCGGTCAGTTCGTGCCCGAGCAGCAGACCGACTTCGTCTTCACCGTCGCCGGCGAGGAACTGGGCTTCCTCGGAGCGGGACTGATCCTCCTGCTCCTGGGCGTCATCCTGTGGCGCGCCTGCCGTATCGCCCGCGAGACCACCGAGCTGTACGGCACCGTCGTCGCCGCCGGGATCATCGCCTGGTTCGCCTTCCAGTCCTTCGAGAACATCGGCATGACGCTCGGCATCATGCCGGTCGCCGGGCTGCCGCTGCCCTTCGTCTCCTACGGAGGATCCTCGATGTTCGCCGTCTGGGTGGCGATCGGGCTGTTGCAGTCCATCAGGGTGCAACGGCCGATGTCCGCCTGAACCCGGCGCCCGCCGGGTAGGTGTCCGTACATGGCGGACACCAAGCGCGAGATCGAGCGGAAGTACGAAGCCACCGACGACACCCGGCTGCCCGACCTGACCCGGGCGGCCGGGGTCGACCGGACGGTCCACCGCGGCCTGACCGAGCTCGACGCCGTCTACTACGACACCGCCGGCCTCTGCCTGGCCGCCGACGCCCTCACCCTGCGCCGCAGGACCGGCGGGGCGGACGAGGGCTGGCACGCGAAGTTCCCCGTCGCCGTCGGCGTCCGGGACGAGATCCACGAGCCGCTCTCCGACGCGGTGCCGCCCTCGCTGGCGGCCCTGCTCCGCTCCCGGGTCCGCCACGCGGAGATCGCCCCCGTCGTCCGGCTGCTCTCCTCCCGGGACGTCCACCACCTGCTGGCCGCCGACGGGACCCTCCTCGCCGAGGTCAGCGTCGACAAGGTGCTCGCGGAGCGCCTCGCGGGGGAGGGGAGCGGCACCACCGCCACCTGGACCGAGATCGAGGTCGAGCTGGCGGACGACGGCGACCCCGCGATCCTGGACGCCGTCGAGAAGCGGCTCCGCAAGGCCGGGGTGCGCCCCGCGGAGTCCGCCTCGAAGCTCGCCCGGGCGCTGGCGGAGACGACACCCGTACGGGACGGGGAAGGGCGGGAGAAGGACGCGCCGCAGACCGCGGGCGACCACGTCCTCGCCTACGTACGGAAGCAGATCTCCACGATCGTCCGCCTCGACCCCGCCGTCCGCCGCGATCTGCCCGACTCCGTGCACAAGATGCGCGTCGCCACCCGCAGGCTGCGCAGCACCTTCAAGACCCACCGGGGGCTCCTCGACCGCGAGGTCACCGACCCGCTGGGCGCGGAGCTCAAGTGGCTCGCCGCCGAACTGGGCCTCGACCGCGACCAGGAGGTCCTGGACGAACGCCTCGGCACCCGCGTCGAGGCCCTGCCCGCCACCCTGACCCTCGGCCCGGTCCGCGGCCGCCTCCGCGCCTGGTCGGCCGCCCGCCGCACCGGATCGCGCCGCAGGATCATCGACGTACTGGACGGGAAGCGGTATCTGGACCTCCTGGACGCCCTCGACGCGCTGATCGCCGACCCGCCGCTGCGCCCCGCCGCCGGCCGCGCGCCCGGCAAGGCCCTGCCCCGGGCGGTCCTCAAGGACTACGAGCGCCTCGCCACCCGCGTCGACCACGCCCTCGGTCAGCAGCCCGGACCGGAGCGCGACGCGGCCCTGCACGAGGCCCGCAAGGCCGCCAAGCGCGCCCGGTACGCCGGCGAGGCGGCCCGCCCCGCGCTCGGCAAGCCCGCCCAGCGTTTCGCCCGGCGGGTGAAGGCCGTACAGACCGTCCTCGGCGACCACCAGGACAGCGTCGTCGCCCGCGAGGCCCTGCGCGGGCTCGCGATCCAGTCGCACGCGGCGGGGGAGACCGCGTTCACCTGGGGGCTGCTGTACGGACAGGAGGAGGCCGCCGCCGAGGCCCGGGAGCGCGAACTGCCCGAGGTCTGGGACCGCGCGTCCGCCCCCGGACTGCGCGCGGATCTGAGGACCTGAGTACCGGGGTACGCTGGATGGTCACCCCTGCCGGCTCACGAAGGTTCGCGAGATGTCTGCCGCATCGGTCTTCCCACAGCTCGAAGCTCTGCTCCCGCATGTGCAGAAGCCCATCCAGTACGTCGGCGGTGAGCTGAACTCCACCGTCAAGGAGTGGGACAGCTGCGACGTCCGCTGGACCCTCATGTACCCCGACGCCTACGAGGTCGGACTCCCCAACCAGGGCGTCATGATCCTCTACGAGGTGCTCAACGAGCGCGAGGGCGTCCTCGCCGAGCGCACGTACAGCGTCTGGCCGGACCTCGAAGCGCTGATGCGCGAGCACGACGTGCCGCAGTTCACCGTGGACAGCCACCGCCCCGTCGGCGCGTTCGACGTCTTCGGGCTGAGCTTCTCCACCGAACTGGGCTACACCAACATGCTCACCGCCCTGGACCTCGCGGGCATCCCGCTGGAGTCCAAGGACCGCACCGTCGACCACCCGATCGTCCTCGCGGGCGGCCACGCCGCGTTCAACCCCGAGCCGATCGCGGACTTCATCGACTGCGCGGTCGTCGGCGACGGCGAGCAGGCCGTCCTGGAGATCACCGAGATCATCCGCGCCTGGAAGGCCGAGGGCCGCCCCGGCGGCCGCGACGAGGTGCTCTTCCGGCTGTCGAAGACCGGCGGCGTCTACGTCCCGCGCTTCTACGACGTGGAGTACCTCCCCGACGGCCGCATCGGCCGCGTCGTGCCCAACCGGTCCGGCGTGCCGTGGCGGGTCTCCAAGCACACGGTGATGGACCTCGACGAGTGGCCCTACCCCAAGCAGCCGCTCGTCCCGCTCGCGGAGACCGTGCACGAGCGGATGTCCGTGGAGATCTTCCGCGGCTGCACCCGCGGCTGCCGTTTCTGCCAGGCCGGCATGATCACGCGCCCCGTGCGGGAGCGAAGCATCACCGGCATCGGCGAGATGGTCGAGAAGGGCCTCAAGGCGACCGGCTTCGAGGAGGTCGGCCTGCTCTCGCTCTCCTCCGCCGACCACAGCGAGATCGGCGACATCGCCAAGGGCCTCGCCGACCGCTACACCGACGACAAGATCGGCCTCTCGCTGCCCTCGACCCGCGTCGACGCGTTCAACGTCGACCTGGCCAACGAGCTGACCCGCAACGGCCGCCGCTCCGGCCTCACCTTCGCCCCCGAGGGCGGCTCCGAGCGCATGCGCAAGGTCATCAACAAGATGGTCTCGGAGGAGGACCTGATCCGGACGGTCGCCACGGCCTACGGCAACGGCTGGCGCCAGGTGAAGCTGTACTTCATGTGCGGCCTGCCCACCGAGACCGACGAGGACGTCCTCCAGATCGGCGACATGGCGGTCAACGTCATCGCCAAGGGCCGCGAGGTCTCCGGCCAGAACGACATCCGCGCCACGGTCTCCATCGGCGGCTTCGTGCCCAAGCCGCACACCCCCTTCCAGTGGGCCCCGCAGCTCAGCGCCGAGGACACCGACGCCCGGCTGAAGAAGCTCCGCGACAAGATCCGCGGCGACAAGAAGTACGGCCGCTCCATCGGCTTCCGCTACCACGACGGGAAGCCCGGCATCGTCGAGGGACTCCTCTCGCGCGGCGACCGCCGCGTCGGCTCCGTCATCCGCGCGGTCTACGAGTCCGGCGGCCGCTTCGACGGCTGGCGCGAGCACTTCAGCTACGACCTCTGGATGAACAGCGCCGAGAAGACGCTGCCCGGGTTCGGGGTCGACGTCGACTGGTACACCACCCGCGAGCGGACCTACGAGGAGGTCCTGCCCTGGGACCACCTCGACTCCGGCCTGGACAAGGACTGGCTCTGGGAGGACTGGCAGGACGCGCTCGACGAGACCGAGGTCGAGGACTGCCGCTGGACCCCCTGCTTCGACTGCGGCGTCTGCCCGCAGCTCGACCTGGACATCCAGATCGGCCCGACCGGCAAGAAGCTCCTGCCGCTCAGCGTCGTGAACAAGTAGCGCTTCCCCGATCGACCCGCAGGCCCGGTCCGGCAACCCCGGACCGGGCCTGACGCGTCCTTGACGGCATGGACTACGGCAAGCACCAGGCCCCGCAGGGGTACGAGCCCGGCGGCAGCGTTCTGACCACGCTGATCAGGATCCCGGTGCGGATCGTGGTCGTGGTGCTCGTCCTGCCCGTCCGCATGGTCCGGGACGCGCTCACCGCCCTCTGGCACGCCGCCGGCCGTGTCCTGCTGCGCCCGCTCGGCCGGGCCCTGGCGTGGCTCCTCGACACGCTCGTACTGACCCCGCTGACCTGGCTGTACACCGGGGTCCTCACACCGCTCGGCAAGGCCGCCTCCTGGCTGGCCGTCGCCCTCCTCCTGTGGCCCTGGATCGGCCTGTGGCGGTACGTGGTCGTCCCTGTCGCCCGCTACGGGATCGCCGCGCCGGCGGTATGGCTGTACCGGGCCGTCCTCACCCCGCTGGGCCACGGGCTGCGCTGGATCGGCATCGCCCTGCTGGCCTCGGCGGCGCGCGGTCTGGGAACCGGCCTGGCCTGGCTGCTCGCCACTTTGCTCGTCCTGCCGGCCGCGGCTCTGTGGCGCTATGTGATCGTCCCGGTGGTCCGCTACGGGCTGATCGTCCCGGTGGTGTGGCTGTACGGGGCCGTCCTCACCCCCATCGGCCTCGGCACGGCCTGGGTCCTGGGCAGGCTGTGGCAGGGCGCTGCCTGGGTGCTCGGCCGGCTCTGGCGGGGGATCGCGGCCACCGGACGCGGGCTGGGCGTCGCCGTCGCCTGGCTGGTCATGACCCTGCTCGTCGCCCCCGTCTCCTGGACGTACCGCCGCGTCCTCGCCCCGGTCGGCCGGGAGATCGCCGCCGCGTCCGAGGTCGCCTGGCGGATCGCCGGGTACGTCTCCCGGGCCGTCGGCCGGGGCATCGCCCGGCTCGCGTGGTACCTCGTCGGCGCGCCGGTCTCCTGGGCGTACCGCACGCTGTTCACCCCTGTCGGCCACTTCCTGCGCGACTCCGTGGCGGCCCCGGCCCGCCGCGCCGCCGCCGAGGCGGGCCGGGCCGCCCGCGCTGCCCTCGCGTCCGCCCGGGAAACCGTGCGCCGGGCGCGCCGCGACGCGTGGCGGGCGCTGGCCGGCTCCACGGACGGCGCACGGTCCCGGGAACCGGTGGGGATCCCTGCGCGTACTCTGGGTAGTACAACGACTGTCCCCAGCGCGGCGCAGGCGTCCGAGACCCCTCTGCTCGGCGAGAAACTCGTCCAGCGGGGGTGAGCCGGAGCGGCACCCGGGGGTCACCCGAATCTCGTGGGCGGCGCGCCACCGCGCCCGCCCCGCACCGAGGAGAAGAACCACTGGGCAAGCGACAGCCCGAAGGCCCGCCGCCCGCACCGGCAGTGCAGCGCATCCGCCTGCGCTACACCAAGCGCGGCCGCCTCCGGTTCACCAGCCACCGAGACTTCCAGCGGGCCTTCGAGCGGGCACTGCGCCGCTCCGAGGTGCCGATGGCGTACTCGGCGGGCTTCACCCCCCACCCCAAGGTCTCCTACGCCAATGCCGCACCCACCGGCACGGGCAGTGAGGCGGAGTTCCTGGAGATCGCCCTCACCGAGGCGCGGGACCCCGAGGTCCTGCGCGGACTGCTCGACGCGTCGATGCCGGACGGCCTCGACATCATCGACGCCGTGGAGGCCCGCACCTCGGGCCTGGCCGAGCGGCTCACCGCGTCCGTCTGGGAGATGCGCCTGGACGGCGTCGAGCCCGAGGACGTCCGGACCGCCGTGGCCGCGTTCAACGACGCCGAGGCCGTGGAGGTCCAGCGCAAGGCGAAGAACGGCATCCGGACGTTCGACGCCCGTGCCGCCGTCGCCGACCTGCGGGTCGTCGACGCTCCGGCCGATAGGCCGGTAGAGCGGCCCTGTGCGATACTGCGCCTGGTTGTTCGGCACGTGACACCTGCCGTGCGACCCGACGACGTCCTGTCCGGTCTCCGAGCTGTGGCCGACCTGGCGCCGCCCGTCCCCGCCGCGGTGACGAGGCTGGCGCAGGGGCTCTTCGACGAGGAGTCCGGCACGGTGACCGACCCGCTCGCGCCCGACCGCGAGGCCGCCCCGACCGCACATTCCGCGGTCGCCGGGGCAGCCGTCGCGACGGCGCCGGAAGGTGCAGGTTCCGCGTAAGGCGGTCGTTGTAGCGCAGCCCTCCGACTCGGGAGCCACCTGGGTCGGGCCGCGCACTGACCCATAAGACTTTCGCCAGGCCGTAGGCACACCGCATACGGAACCGGCGAGCCAGACATCAGTTCCCGTGCGGCGCCCGCGCCCCGGACGGCGGTATCGCACCACTGCGGACCGTGCCGGACCGGAATCAGACGCGGCGCCCGGGAGCACGACGGGAGAACCGCCCGCATGCCTCAGCCGAACGAACCCGGCACGACCGGGAACAACGAAGAGAACACCCCCGGGGACAAGCTGCCGCCGCGCCGCAGGCGCCGCGCCGCTTCCCGCCCGGCGGGCCCGCCCGGTGCGACCGCGGCCCCCGCCGAGGACCTCACGCCGGCCATACCGGCCGACGGGTCCGCCGCCCCCGCCGCGGACGACACGCCCGGGGAAACGGTCGCCGAGACCGCCC
>NZ_JAAXYC010000074.1 GCF_018619185.1 Streptomyces sp. McG3
ACCCCGCCCCGGTCCGCCCCGGTCAGCGGATGCCCGCCTCCAGGCTCAGGCTCCAGCGGCCCGGCAGGCCGGTCAGCGTGATGGTGGACAGCGGGCGGACGTCGACGTTCCAGTACGCGGACGGCGGGGCGTTCAGGGCGTAGACGAGGGCGGCCCGGATCACGGCGGGTTCGGCGACCGCGACGACGAGGCCGTCGGCGGCGGGGCGGGTGTCCAGCCAGCCGCCGACCCGCCCGATGAAGCCGAGCATCGACTCGCCGCCGTGCGGCGCGCTGCGCGGGTCCGCCAGCCAGTGGTCCACGGCGGCCGGTTCCCGGGCGGTGACCTCGCCCAGCGTCAGCCCCCGCCAGCGGCCCATGTCCCAGTCACGCAGAGCCGGTTGCGCCATCGGCGCGAAGCCGAGGGCGTCCCCGGTGGCGCGGCTGCGCGGAGTGGGCGAGCAGTAGCGCAGCTCGGCGGCGCCGAGCGGGACGAGCGTGTGGGCGACGAGCTGCACCTCGTGCCAGCCGGCCTGATCGAGCGGCCGGTCGTCGTCGAAGCGTTCGGCCAGCCGGGAGGAGCTGCGCGCCGCTGCGACCAGGGAGACCCGAAGCGTCATGGCGGGATCGTGGGGCCGAACGCCTGTTTGGTCAAGAGGGCGTGCAAGCGCGGCATGCCCCGGGGCAGGGGGTGGCCGTTCCCAGCCCTGTCGTGCCGGAGAAGGCAGCTCTCCCTCTCGGCGAGGCCGGCCCACCCGGCCGCACCCTCATGGACCCGGGCGCGGCCCGCTGCATCGGCGACGCCGCCCGGGAACTCGTCGTGCTGCGGCAGACCTTGGCCCATGCGGTCAGGGGCGGACCGGGAGCATGCGTCGAAGGTCGCAGACAGGACTCCTTCCCACTGATGACGTGAAGGTCCCTTATCGGTGTCAATGTGGTGATATACGGCAGTGAAGGAAGCTTGAAGGAGAGGAATACCCATGACGAGCAGTCCGTATGACCTCGACGTCCGCGTAGGCGCGTCAGCGGACCTCAGTGGCCGGGACGAGCGCTCCGGGAGCGGGCAGGGACGCACACCGGCAGCAAGGCGGGCGAGCCGGCCGATGACCATCGGCACGGTGCACCCGATGGCCGGGGCGCAGTCCGCGGCCGGGCAGGCGAGCCGGCCGATGACCAGCACCACACTGCACCCGATGGCCGGAGCGCGGTCCGCGGCCGGACAGGCCGGCCGGCAGATGACCAGCCACACGATGCACCCGATGACCGGGGCGTAGGCGAACCACGGCCCGGACAGCGGGCACCGGCCCCGCCACCGTCTCGCCGGTGGCGGGGCCGGTGCCGCGCGGGCTGAGCGGAACACCCCGGAGGACACCATGACCACCACCCCTGTAACCGCCGGTGCCCTGTACGCCCCTGTGGGCATGGCGCTCATGCGTTCCCCGGTGCTCCCCGTCGATGATCCCGCGCTCCGGGCCGGGCTCACGGACGATGCCCCGGGCCCGGCGCCCGGCATCGTCGCCGACGAGATCACCGAGGAGCCCGGTGCTCCCGGAGAGGCCGACCGGGCTCCCGGAGAGGCCGACCGGCTACGACAGGCGATCCTTCACCTGGCCGCCGAACCCCTGGTAGCCGAAGCCCTGGCCCTGTCGAGCCCTTCCCTGGCCGACCGTGTGGACGGTCTGCTGGACGGCCGGCCCGCCACACTGCCCCAGCTGCGCCGTTGCTACCGGGCGGTGCTGCGCTACCGGATCCGGATGGGAGGCCGCTCGACCCCTTTCGGGCTGATGGCGGGGGTGACGCGCCTGCGGTTCACCGACACCCTCTCCCTGCGGTTCGCCGCCGCGCACCGCAAAGCCGTACAGCCCGACGCGGCCTGGCTGGCGGAGGTGACCTCGCGGTGGGAGCGCCGGCCCGCGATCCTGGCGCACCTGCGGCTGTCGGCCAACGGCCTGTGCGTGCGGCGCGGCGAGCGTCTGGTGCTGCCGTACGTCACCGCTGCCGACGCCGGCCGGGCGGACGGACGGCCCGCCGACGAGGTGTCCGTGCGGTGCACGGAAGCGGTGAGTGCGGCGCTGGCCTGCGCACGCACACCCGTCACCCACGCGGAGCTGACGGCCCGGATGCGCGAGAGCCTGCCCGAGCCGCCGGCCGGGGCGGTCGAGGGCGTCATCGCCGAACTGGTCGCCCATTCCTTCCTTCTCACCGACCTGCCGCCCGCCCCGGACGCACCGGACCCGCTGCGCGATCTCACCGACCGGCTCGCCGGCATTCCCGCCGCCGCCGACGAGACCGCGCGGCTGCGCGAGGTGACCGTTGATCTGGCCGACTACAGCGCCCGGCCTCCGGGGCGGGGGCTGCCCGAGCTTCGCCGGGCGGTGCGCCGGATGCGTGCCCTGCAACCGTGCGAGCGCCCGGTCACGGTGGACCTGGCACTGGACGCGGACATCGAGCTGCCCCGCGCGGTGGCACAGGAGGCCGCCCGCGCCGCCGATCTGCTGTGGCGAACCGGTCCGCCCGCACCGTGGCGGCGCCCGCTGGGCGCCTACCACGAGGCGTTTCTGCACCGGTACGGAACCGAGCGGGCGGTCCCCCTGGACGAACTCCTCGACCCGGTGGACGGATTGGGGCATCCCGCTCCCCTCGCAGCGAGCACCGGCGGGGACGGACGGCGCGACCGTGCCCTGCTCGCTCTCGCCGAGGAGGCAGTCCTCTCGGGCCGCCGCGAGATCGACCTCACCGACAAGGACATCGCCGCGCTGGAGGACGATGCCGGGGTGCCGCCGCCGTCGGCCGAGGCGGTCTTCCACCTCCTGGCTCGCTCACCGGACGCCTTGGAGCGGGGCGATTTCACCCTGGTCATGTCGCCGCTGACCGGGTCCTGGCCCGCCGGTGCGCTGTGGGGCCGCTTCGCGCCCCTGCTGCCCGAGGCGGCGCAGGACCTCGGGAATCTGGCGGCCGCCGCCCTCACCGGCAGCCCTGTCGGCACCGCGGATGCTCCCGTCCCCGTGCAGCTCGTCTTCCACCCCCGGGACGCCCGCTGCGGCAACGTCATCAGAACGCCCCGATGGGCCGGCCACACCCTCGCCCCCGGCACCTTCGGCGAACGGTCGGCCCCCGGCTCCCTGGGCATGGAGGATCTCGCCGTCGTCGCCACCCCGGACCGTCTGCGCCTGGTCTCGCCGGCCCACGGCGGGCGAGACGTGGCGGCGGGCACCTTCCACATGCTGAACACCGGCACGCACGCCCCTCCGCACGTGGCGCTGCTGCAACTCCTGACCGCGGACGGGGTACGCCCGTTGTACGGCTGGGACTGGGGGGCGGCGCGGGACTGGCCGTACCTGCCGGGCGTACGCCACGGACCATCCGTACTGAGCCGTGCCCGCTGGCTCGTCAGGGACCAGGATGTCCTCGACGGAGCCACGGAGACCCGGCACTGGCTTCCCGCCCTGCGCGCCTGGCAGCGGCGGTGGCGGGTGCCCGACCGCATCGAGGTGGGCACGTTCGACCAGCGCCTCCCCCTCGATCTGACCCGCCCCGCCGACCTCTCGCTGCTGCGCCAGGAGCTGAGGCACCACCCGGACGCGGAGATCCACGCATCCGTCGACCCGGACGGCTCGGGCAGCGGCTGGCTGACCGGTCCCACCGGCGGCCACCACGCCGCCGAGATCTCCGTGCCGCTGCTCCGTCGCGCCGCCCCCACGGACACGTCGGGCCCGACTCGGCCGCGCGGCACGCCGTCGAGCGGCCGTCCGCAGCGCCATCTCCCGGGCGGCGACTGGATCTTCGCCAAGCTGTACTGCCCCGCCGTGACCCAGAACACCGTGCTGGTCCACCACCTGCCCGGGCTGGTGGACAGCCTGCCGGACGAAGTCGACCGCTGGTTCTTCGTCCGCTACGCCGACCCCGACCCGCACCTGCGGCTGCGGCTGCACGGTAGTCCCCGGACGCTGACCGCCCAGGTGCTCCCCCGCCTTCGCGACCTCACCGAAGACCTGCGGGGGCAGGGGCTGGCCGGACGGCTGGTCCTGGACACGTACGAACCCGAGACGGCGCGCTACGGCGGCACGGCCGACGCCATGGCCGCCGCCGAGCGCGTCTTCCACGCCGACAGCGCGGCCGCCCTGGAACACCTCCGCCTCCTCGACGCCTCGCCTCCTCCGATGGACCCGCTGCTGCTCGCCGCCGCCGGGCAGGCCCACCTGGCCTTCCGCTTCCCCGCACCGGACGACACCTCTGTGGAGCCGCCGGGCGCACGCCTGCTGCTCTCGGTCGCACCGCGCGGAGAGCACCACGACGCCTTCCGCGCACAGCGTCGGGAGGCCCTGCGCATCGTCGATCCGTTCGACGACTTCGCCGCCCTGCGAGCCCTGCCCGCCACAGCACCCCTGATGAAGGCGTGGACCGCCACCGCCGAGTCCCTGTCCTCCTACGGACACCACCTGACCGGCACCGACGCGCAGGTGACTCCGCTCCTGGCGTCACTGCTCCACATGCACCACAACCGCATCAGCGCCAACCCCTCCCGTTCCGCCGAGAGCGCGGTGTACGCCACCGCCCGCAGCGCCGTCGAGGCACACCTCGCCCGCCACGCGGCAACGACCGGACGGGGCCGTGCGTCCTCGACGCGCCGGGCGCCCCGAGAAGCCACCGCTCGCGGTCAGTTGCGAGGCGGGCCGGATCTCACTCCCTGATCCGATCCGATCCAGTCCGATCCGGTCCGATCCCGTCCGATGCGGTCAGGTCCGCTCGTCCGGTCCGGTCCGGTCCACCGGAGACGTACTAGCCGCCCAGGAGCCCGTCGAAGGCGGTACGGAGGCGGCGGACGCCCTCCGCGATCTCGGCCGCCCCGGAGACCGCGGCGAAGCTCAGACGGACGTGGCCGGCCGGGGGCTCGGCGCAGAAGTAGGGGCGCCCCGGGGCGATGGCGACGGAGGCGCGCAGGGCGGCCGAGACGACGGCCGGCTCGTCGGTGGCCGTTCCCGCACCGCCGCCCGGCAGCCGGAGCCAGAGGCTGCCGCCGCCCGCCGGGAGGTGCGGCAGCACGAGTTCCGGCAGTTCGGCGGTGAGTGCGGCGGCCATGACCGTACGGCGATGGCCCAGCTCGGCGGCGACGGCGGCGAGGTGACGTCCCCAGGACGGGGAGCCGACGAGTTCCAGCGCGGCTTCCTGGAGCGGCCGGGGTACGAAGAAGCTGTCGACGACCTGGATGGCCCGCAGGCGCTCCAGCACCGGCCCCCGGGCGGCCAGGGCCCCGACCCGCAGGCTGGGCGAGGTGACCTTGGTCAGCGAGCAGACGTGGACGACGACACCGTCGGGATCGTCGGCGGCCAGCGGCGCCGGAAGCGGTCCGGCGTCGTCGTGGACGAGCCGGCGGGCGAAGTCGTCCTCGACCACGAACGCCCCGGCCGCGCGGGCGATGGCCAGGATCTCGGGGCGGCGGGCGGGTGCGAGGGTGGCCCCGGTGGGGTTCTGGAAGAGCGGCTGGGTGACGAAGACCCGGGCGCCGGTGGCCCGGAAGGCGTCGGCGAGCAGCTCGGGGCGTACCCCGTCGGCGTCCATCGGCACGGGGACGGGGCGCAGCCCTGTGGCGCGGGCGGCGGCGAGCATCCCGGGGTAGGTGGGCGACTCCACGAGGACCGGGGCACCGGGCGGGGCGAGCGCGCGCAGCGCGGTGGCCAGGGCGCTCTGGCCACCCGCGGTGATCAGGACGTCGGTGCCGGAGACGGTGGGGCCGATCTCCCGGGCGAACCAGGACCGCAGTTCGGGCAGTCCGTCCGTCGGGGGGCGGCCCCAGGCGCCGGGCCTGCGGCCCGCGCGGGCCAGGGCCGCGGAGAGCGCCCGCTCGGGCTGGAGGGAGGCGTGGAGGTAGCCGCCGTTGAACTCGATGACGCCGGGCGGCGGTGCGGTGAGGGTGACCAGCACGCCGGAGGCGTCCACCGTGCGCGGCACCACCTCGGGCCCGCCGTCGCCACTCAGCGACACCTCCTGCCAGGACGTGTCGCCCGGCGCGGGCAGTGCGACGCGGGGATGCGCCCGGAAGGCGCCGGAGCCGGGGCGGGTGACGACGAGCCCCTCGGCGGCGAGCTGGGCGATGGCGCGGGAGACGGTGACGGGGCTGACCCGGAACCGCTCGACGAGTGCCCGACTGGACGGCAGCTTTCCACCGGGAGAGTAGCGGTTGAGATCGGCCCGCAGGGAAGTAACCAGTTCCGCGACGCTGCTACGCTCTTGCATGAGAGCAGATAATAGCGCTACCCCGACTGCATCGATAGCGGTTGCCGAACCGGACGGCGCCTCGCGGACCACCTCGGCGATCATGTCGAAAGCGACTACGGCGACGACTGCGGCTGCCGGCGGGTCGGGAAGCAGGACGGCGCCGGGGCCCTCGGCCGGGCGGAGCGGCACCGTGCTCGCCGGGCTCGGCGTGGTGGCGTTCTCGCTCACCTTCCCGGCCACGGCCTGGGGCCTGGAGAGCTTCGGCCCCTGGTCCCTGGTAGCCCTGCGCAGCGTGCTCGCCGCCCTGATCGCGGGCAGTGTGCTGCTGGCCGCGCGCGTCCCGCCGCCCGAACGCCGGCACTGGGCCGGGCTCGCGGTCGTCGGAGGCGGGGTGGTGGTGGGCTTTCCGCTGCTGACGACGCTGGCCCTGCAGACCTCAACCACCTCGCACGCGGCCGTGGTCGTGGGCCTGTTGCCGCTGACCACGGCGGTGCTGGGATCCCTGCGCACCGGTGAACGCCCTTCGCGCACGTTCTGGACCGCGGCTCTCGCCGGGGCTGCCGTGGTCATCGCCTTCACCGTGCAGCAGAGCGGCGGGGCTCTCGCCCCCGGCGACCTGTACCTGTTCGGCGCGCTGCTCGTGTGCGCGGCCGGGTACACCGAGGGCGGCCGGCTGGCCCGGCTGATGCCGGGATGGCACGTGATCGGCTGGGCCCTGGTCCTGTG
Source organism: Streptomyces sp. McG3 (assembly GCF_018619185.1). GTDB lineage: Bacteria > Actinomycetota > Actinomycetes > Streptomycetales > Streptomycetaceae > Streptomyces. Next base: position 6,921 of record NZ_JAAXYC010000074.1, read on the forward strand.
CCTGCCGCTCGCGGTGGCGGGCAGCCTGGTGGCCCTGCCCCTCGAACCCGTGCACCTGAACGCCCACGGCGTCCTCGGCCTGGTGTGGGTCGCCGCCGGGTCGACCTTCCTCGGGCTGTACGTCTGGTACCGGGGCATGGCGGCGATCGGTGTCGCCCGGGCCAGTCAGCTCCAGCTCGCCCAGCCGCTGCTGACGCTCGTGTGGTCCTTCCTCCTGCTCGGCGAGGAGATGTCCGCCGCGGCTCCGGTCGCGGCGGTGGCCGTGCTCGTCTGCATCGCCGCCACCCAGCGGGCCGGGCGCGGCGCAGCGGGGGTATCCCGGCGCGTACGGTCATAGACTTGTCGACACGGACACCGTCTCCCCCTGTGAGGAGGTCGCTCCCGATGGAGGCACACACGGGCGACCGGCTGCTGATGCACGGCAGAACCGTGGGACAGCACGACCGGGTCGCCGAGATCATCGAGGTGCTCGGCGACGGGGGCGCTCCCCCGTACCGGCTCCGCTTCGAGGACGGCCACGAACACCTGATGTCACCGGGCCCCGACAGCGTCGTCCGGCACAGGGAGGCGCCGGAGGACGGGTCGTAGCGGCAGGAGGCGCGCGGCCGGGCTCGCACACCGGACCCCGGCCACCGCGCTCCCCCTCAGCGATGCGCCACCCCGGGGCCGACCCGACCACCGCGTGCCCCGCCGGAGACCGGGCCCGGGACCCGGGTCACCTCACCGACGGGCGACCGCCGCGGTGCGGGAACGTGCGGCCCCGGTCCGGGTAGAGCCGGACCCGGTCCGCGTAGTGGTCGGCCACCACGCGTCGCATGGCGCCGATCCGGTCCGCCATCACGCTCTTCCCGGAGAAGAAGACATGGCCGCCCACCTCCGCGTGGTCCCGGGCGAGGGTGAGGTGGCGGGAGAGTTCCGCCGGGTCCTGCCAGGGGTCCGCCTGGGCGGGGTCACCCGCCTTGTACAGCGCCTCGCCCACGTACAGATCGACGCCCGTGCCCCGGACGGTCCGGCTCCACCAGGCGAGGACCTTCGCGTAGTCGGCGGCAGCCTGGCCGACATACCAGTAGATCTGCGGGCAGATGTAGTCGATCCACCCTTCTTTGACCCACTTACGCGTGTCGGCGTACAGGTCGTCGTAGGTCTGTACGCCCGCCCGGGTGTCCGAACCCAGCGGGTCGGTCGCCGCGTTGCGCCAGACCGCGAAGGGGCTGACGCCGAAGCGGACGTGGGGCTTGATCTGCCGGATCCGCTCCCCCGTCTCGCGCACGAGCCGGTCGATGTTGTCGCGCCGCCAGGCCGCCCGGTCGGCGAAGCCACCGCCGTACCGCTCGAACTCCGCGTCGTCGTCGAAGGTCTGACCGGCCACCGGATACGGGTAGAAGTAGTCGTCCCAGTGCACCGCGTCGATGTCGTAGCGCCGCACGGCGTCCAGCATCGCGTCCTGGACGAAGCGGCGGACCTCCGGCAGCCCCGGGTTGTAGTAGAGCTTCCCGCCGTACGGCACGACCCAGCTCGGGTTCAGCCGGGCCGGGTGGGAGGCGATGAGGCGGGTGGGGTCGGTGTGGTTCGCCACCCGGTAGGGGTTGAACCAGGCGTGCAGCTCCAGGCTCCGGTCGTGCGCCGCGCGCACCGCCGTGCCGAGCGGGTCCCAGCCCGGGTCCTTCCCCTGGGTCCCGGTGAGGCAGGCGGCCCACGGCTCGTGCGGCGAGGGCCACAGGGCGTCGGCGGTCGGCCTGACCTGGAACACCACCGTGTTGAGCCGCAGCTCGACCGCCCGGTCCAGATAGCCGAACAGCTCGGCCTCCTGTCGCGCCGCCGTGAGCCCCGGCTCGGACGGCCAGTCGATGTTGGCGACCGTGGCGATCCACATACCGCGCACCTGACCCGGCGCCGCCCCGGGCCGTCCGCCGCCCCTCCTCCTGCCCGCCGGAAAGGCGACCGCGTCACCGGCCGACGTCATCGCCGCCAGCAGCCCGGCCGCGCCCAGCACGAACGCCCGTCGCGCCACTCCCGTTCGCCGCATCCTGGCCCACCTCTCTCCGCCACATCCCACTCCGACTCCGATGGCTCTACGTAACCGCATCATTCCCATCCGTGGCCGTCATGACCCGCGGGATGTCCGCGTCGGCATTCGGAGTAACGTCGTGGGGTCGAGGCGGGCACCGGAATCACACGGGACCCTGCGATACGGAGAACAGCGAAAGGCACGAGGTGACGGACTCTATGGCCGACATTGCACGCGTCGGAGTGGTGGGCTGTGGCCAGATGGGCGCGGGTATCGCGGAGGTGTGCGCGCGCAGCGGCCTCGAAGTGAAGGTCGCCGAGACCACCGGCGAAGCGCTGGAGATCGGCCGCACCCGTCTGCACAACTCCCTCTCGAAGGCCGCCGAGCGCGGCAAGATCAGCGCGGAGGAGCGGGACGAGACCCTCGGCCGGCTGAGCTTCACGACCGACCTCGGGGAGTTCGCCGACCGCGACCTCGTCATCGAGGCCGTCGTGGAGAACGAGCAGGTCAAGACCGAGATCTTCCAGGTGCTCGACCAGGTGGTGACCCGGCAGGACGCGATCCTGGCCTCCAACACCTCCTCGATCCCGCTGGTGAAGCTGGCCGTCGCCACCTCGCGCCCGGACCGGGTCATCGGCATCCACTTCTTCAACCCGGCCCCGGTGCAGAAGCTCGTCGAGCTGATCCCGGCGCTGACCACCTCGGACGAGACGATCGCCCGCGCCGAGGCCGTCGTCCAGGACGTGCTCGGCAAGCACCCGATCCGCGCCCAGGACCGGTCCGGCTTCGTCGTGAACGCACTGCTGATCCCGTACCTCCTCTCCGCGATCCGGATGTTCGAGTCGGGCATCGCCAGCCGTGAGGACATCGACAACGGCATGGAGATGGGCTGCGCCCACCCGATGGGTCCGCTCAAGCTGGCCGATCTGATCGGCCTGGACACCGTGGCCTCGGTCGCGGACTCGATGTACGCCGAGTACAAGGAGCCGCTGTACGCCGCTCCCCCGCTGCTCCAGCGGATGGTCGACGCGGGCCGCCTCGGCCGCAAGACGGGGTCGGGCTTCTACGCCTACTGACCGTCCCACCGGCGGGCCCGGCGTCGTCGGCGCCGGCCCCGTCGGGGGCACGTTGCCCAAGGCCGGAGCCGTGTGCGGCCCGAAGAGCCGCACCTCCTCCCGCCGGCCCGCCGCCGTGCCGGAGCGCTACGGAGCGGCGGCGCGGACGAGTGGATGCTCGGGCCCGAAGCCCTGGGCCTTTCAGCGCTGTCGCAGCCTTCCGTGCCCGTACGGCGGGAACCCCCTCGGAGCCCCTCCGACAGAGCTGAAAGTCCCTGGCGACTCAGACCCGGGACCTACGCATGACGAGACCGAGAGCGATCATGCTGCCAGGAGCCGCGTGATGCGGAAGTGAACCGGCGAACGGGACGCCAAAGGCCTCCGTCCGGGTGACCTCCGCCCGCATCCGTTTCCGCCCGCAGGCTGCGGCTACGACGTCCAACTTTCCGACACCGTCCCCGGCGTTCTTCTCGCCCGACAACGCCGTGCTCCGGTTGATCGTCCGCAACGCCATCGCATCGGTCCGCAGCGGCGAGACCTCGTCTTCGGATTCCCGGTCCCGCCACCATGATTCGTGTACGCCAGGGCGCGCCCGGCATCGGATGGAGCCGCGGACGGCCTGGCGTACGGACTCAGTCAGGCAGCGCCGGGCTCCTCCAGCACCGCCATGACCATCACCGGAAGATCGGCGTCATGCTGGATCACACCGGCGGTCAGAATCCGGCCGCCGAGGGTCCACTTCTTCAGCCTGATGAACTCGTCCCTGTCCGCCTCCGTCACCTCGGCCTCGATGAGGTGGCCGGCAAGCGGGGACTCCTCGATCTCGGGGAGGAAGTCGGCCAGCACCTGGCCTCCCTCCTCGTAGACGGCATCCAGGTCGTCGAAGTAGCCCGACTCGTCGACGTCGCGGATCCAGACGGAGAACGAGACGCTGACCGCCCCACCGCCGAACGTCTGGATCCAGCCCCCGACGCCGCCCTTGTCCCACGACGTCTCCACGCCGTCACGGACCTTGCCCCCGGGCGTCCACTCCTGAGCCAGGAACCGGGCCGCCGCAGCCTCGGCGGTCAGCGGGGTGATGTCCCTGAGCTCTTCCAGCATGGCGATTACGTCAGCCATGAACTCATTTGCGCGGCCCCCCAGGTCGGTGGGGTTCAGCGAGCTCCGTTGTCAGGCTCGCCCGCCCTTCCCCCTCTGAATGAAAAAGTAGCCCACCACGCAAATGCACCCGATAATTCCCAGGAGCGCCCATCCTCCACTGTTCCCGGAAGCAATCAGAAATATGGACAATGCGACGCCCAGGACGGTGAATACGGCGGCGAACTGAACATACCGCCTAACGGCAGCTCGCTGCTCCATCGTCCATCCGACGTTCGGCTGCGACATTCTGAATTCCTTCCTGTGCCCTGGAGGGAGAGGAGAGCAGCCTCCCCCCAGGGTTTCGTTTATCCGCTGACGGCAGCGGCTCCAGTGGCGATGTCGCCGATGGGGCCGCGTAGCGACAGAGGCCGGTGGGGTCCTGTCAGCCGCCTGCGAACCGGTTGGACTGGGGAAGCGTCCGGGAAGTCGTGGCGCGCCGGACGCCGCGCGGGCTGTAGGCGTTGGCCTTGGCGCCGGTCTCGTCGGCCGGCGCGACGACGCTGCAGAGCGCGTCGGTCAGGCAGTAATGGTTCTTCCGCCCGCGGGTCATGGAGTTCAGCGTGCCCCCGGGTTCACGGTTGAATCCCGTGTCCACACCGGCAGTTGAGCCGGCGGAGAGGCCGAGGGGCCCATGGTGGAAGAAGGTGTCGCCGAGCCCGATCCGCTCGGACCGGTCGGTGGAGCCGCACTGGCCCCGCGTACGTCTTGCCGCCGGCGGTGATCGACGTCATCCGGAAGCCGGTACCCGTACCCCTCGTGCGGGTGCTCTCCGGATTGGTGGCGCCTGCGGCCGTGTCGCCGATCTCGTCGTACGACCAGGGAGCATACGGAGGTCCAGGTCGGGCCGGTGTGGTGATCTTCGTCAGGCGGCGCGAGGAGTCGTCGTCGAAGACCGTGCGCTCGCCCTCGGTGTCCGTCCTCGCCAGGTCACCGGCCGGTGCTTCCGGCGGGCACTTCACAGACGGGACAGTCGGACCGCTCGACGACGGTGGCCGGTGCGGCGAACGGCTTGACGTATGCCGATATCGGCATACGATTGTTCCATGGCACGAGCAGCGACGACGTCGGACGTCTTCAACGCGATCGCCGAGCCTCAGCGCCGGGAGATTCTGGTGCTGCTGCGGGCGGGCGAGCGGTCGGTGACCGAGTTGGCCCAGGAGCTGGGGATGACCCAACCGGGGGCGTCCAAACACCTGCGGGTGCTCCGGGAGGTCGGGCTGGTTCGGGACCGCAAGGCAGGCAAGCAGCGCCTGTACGGCCTCGACGCCGACGGGTTGCGGCCCGTCCACGAGTGGACCGGCGGTTTCGAGCAGTTCTGGAACGAGAGCTTCGACCGGCTGGACGCCTACGTGCAGGACCTGAAGCGGACAAGGGAAGCGGAGTAGCTGATGAGCACGGCAGAACAAGGAACGCCGGCGCGGTCGGCGACAGCCGACCGCGAGACCGTCATCTCCCGGATCATCGACGCCCCACGGGAGCTGGTGTTCGAGGCGTTCACCGAGGTGCGGCACCTGTCGCACTGGTGGGGGCCGGAGGGGTTCACCACCACCACGCGGGCGTTCGAGTTCCGCGTCGGCGGGGAGTGGGACTTCGTGATGCACGGACCGGACGGGACGGACTACCAGGAGTGGATCTCCTGGACAGAGCTCGCCCCGCCGGAGCGGATCACGATGCTCCACGGTGAGACCCGCGACGACCCGAACGCCTTCGAGTCGGTCCTGACGTTCGAGCCCGCCGGAGCGGCGACCCGGATCGAGATGCACACGGTGTTCCCCACCAAGGAGCAGCGCGACGAGGCGGTCGAGAAGTACCACGCGATCGAGGCCGGCCGGCAGACCCTGGGCAACCTGGCTGCCTACGTCACCGGGATCGTTCGGAAGGGAGCCGAGGGCTGATGGCCGGGAAGGTGTTCTTCAGCGTGTCGATGTCGCTGGACGGTTTCATCGCGCCCGATTCCCTCGGGGACCTGATGGGGCAGCAGTGGATGGAACTGCAGCGGTGGGTCTTCCCGCTGCGGTTCTTCCGGGAGAACCTGAAGCTCGGCGGCGGCGGCGAGGAGGGGCGCGACAACGACATCGTGCGGGAGACGTTCGAGCGCACCGGCGCGAGCGTGATGGGCAAGCGCATGTTCGACGCCGGCGAGCAGATGTGGCCGCAGGAGGCGCCGTTCCACACTCCGGTCTTCGTCGTGACGCACGAGAAGCGCGACCCCTGGGAGCTGCCGGGCGGGACCACGTTCCACTTCGTCAACGACGGCATCGAGTCCGCGCTCGACCAGGCTCGCGAGGCCGCCGGCGACCGGGACGTCCGCATCGCGGGCGGCGGCGCGACGATCCTGGAGTACGTGAACGCCGGCCTGATCGACGAGTTCTCCATCGCGCTGTCACCCGTGCTGTTCGGCTCCGGAATCCGCCTGTTCGAGGGCGTGGACGCGAGCCGTGTGGCCCTGAAGCAGGTCCGGGCGGAGCACTCCCCGAGAGTGACACATGTGACCTACACCGTCCGGGAACGGTAACGGTCCCGACCTCGGCCCTCCCGCCGAGGTCAACCGCCCGCAGACCACCCGGCCCGCCCTGGCGGCGACGAAGCGGAGCCCGTGAACGGGTCGGGCTTCCGCCCGTACGCCTGAATGACCCGCGCGAACCGCTGTCAGGAGCCGGTCCCGGTCACCCCGGGCCGGCTCCTCGTGCGTGCGGGCGCTCGGACGCGGCCGGGTCAGCCCAGTCTCAGGTGGTGCAGCATCAGCAGGGCGGCCGCCATGTTCGCGGCGGGCACCTCGCCCCGGGCGATCATGTCCGGGACCACCTTCAGCGGTATCCACTCGCGGCGCGAGGACTCGAAGGCGTCCTGCGGATGCCCGGTCCAGTGCGCCTCGTCGGACCAGTACAGGTGGTGGCGGGCGTCGGTGAGGCCGTTCGACGGTTCCACGGTGAGCAGCGGGCGCAGCTCGCCGGGGCGCCAGCCGGTCTCCTCCTCCATCTCACGGGCCGCCGCCACCGCGATGTCCTCGCCGTCCTCGACGACGCCCGCGGCCAGTTCCCACCCCCAGCTGTCGGTGATGAACCGGTGCCGCCAGAGCAGCAGCACCTCGTTCGCCTCGTTGACGACGGTGGCGGCCGCGACGGGTCGCAGCCGGATGACGAAGTGGTCGAGGTGACTGCCGTCGGGGAGCTGGACGTCCGCCAGATTCACCCGGAACCACGGGTTCTGATACACATTCTGTTCGCTTAAGTTCGTCCACTGCACGGTTCTGCCGCCTTTCGACATGTTGGGGTCAACATGCCAGCAGGCTCGGCTGTCAGGGGGAGCGAACGACGGGGCGTCGGCAGAGCTCACAGAGGCACGCGGAGCGCCTCGTCGATGAGGTCGGTGGTTCCCACTGCGTCGGCGCAGCCGCTCGCGGCCAGCTCGCTCCGGACCTGCCGCAGCCGGTCACGCAGCCGCTGGGACTCCATTCCCCGGGCTCGTGTCGCCATTTCGGCAGCTGTAACGGCAGCACGGTCGGGCTCGCCCTGGAGCAGCTCGATATGACTCAGCATCGCCAGACGGTGCACGCGCCCCCGGTCGTGCGCCGGGGCGCGCACGGCGGAGGCCGCGTGCTCCCGGGCGGCGGGCAGGTCCCCGAGACCGAGCAGCGCCTCCGCCACCTGGACGTCGACGAAACCCGGCTGGACGTACCCGGTCTCGTCCGGCTCCCGGCCGCTGTGGATCCGGCCCGCCTGCGCCTCGGCCCGCCCGATGCAGGCCCGGGCGCTCGCCGCGTCGCCCAGCCGGGCGTACGCCTTGGCCTGCATGGCGTGCAGATCGGCGGCGAGGGCGGGGGTGATGTGACCACCGGCGGCCCGCAGTGCGGCCTCGGCGAAGGCGATGGAGCGGCGGTAGTCGCCGAGGAACAGCGACTGGGTGACCAGCAGCGCGATCACATAGCCACCCAGCCCCCGGTCCCCGCTGGACTTGGCGAGCCGCAGCGCCTGGTGGAAGTAGCGCTGGGCGAGTCCGTGGGCGTCGGAGTCGTAGGCGCAGATGCCCGCCACCGCCACGAGTCCCGCCGTCGCCCGGTGCAGGCTCCGGCCCAGGGTGTCGCTGTAGCCGCCGCGCAGCAGCGGCGCGGCCTCCGCGTTGAGGAACCGGACGATCCGGGACCTGGTCGCGAGGCCGCCCGTCTTGCGGTACATCTGCTCGTAGTGGTCGCGGGCCGACTTGAGCATCGCTATGTCGGCCGCGCTGACCCGGCCCGGGCCCGGCCGCGAGACGTCGGTGTCCTCCGGGGGGTTCTCCCACTCCCAGACCGGCATGACCGCCGGGGTACCGGTGACGGCGGGCACGGTGGTCAGGTGCGGGCGCTGCTGTTCGTCGGAGCGCCACAGGGCGGTGGCCCGCTCGACGAACCCGCAGAGGGAACCGCTCCCGGCGCCGGCGTCCGTCCCGGCGGCAGCGGCCGACGCGCCCATCCCGACGTCGTCGAGCCCGACGGGCCGCCCCAGCCGGCCGGCCAGCACTTCGCAGATCAGGTCGGGCACCTGTCCCCGCGGGCGCTGGCCCTTGAGCCAGCGCGAGACCGCCGTGTGTTCGTACCGCAGGCTCAGCCCGCGGCTCAGGCCCGCCCGGTTGACGTGACCGGCGAGGCCCGCACGGGAGACACCGGCCTCCTCGATCAGGGCTTCGAGCAGGACATTGGGCTCCATCGTCCCCCCAGGTGCGTGTCGCAATGAGCCTAGTGGAGCACGATTCACACGGGGTGTGAACGGAATGCCCGAACCCTCCTGCTGTGCGCTCTGCCGCGCGGGTCCCGGGCTCGGTTGAATGAGCTCCCTCGCAAGAGGCGGCCGGGTCGTCGGCTCCCCCTCGTAACGGCCCACGACCCGCACCCGCGCCGTCCGCGCTGCTGACCTGCCCGACACTCCGAGGCAGCGCGGACGGCGCCCGGACCGCACGGCCCACTGACCGACGACGAAGGAGGGTGGCTGCGGAACGGACACCGGAACCGCGTTCCTCCCGGTTCCGGATCCGGCTCCGGCGTGTGGTCCCACCGTCGCTCGGCGGGATGGAGAAGGGGCGTATCCGGTGGCCGGATACGCCCCTTCTCAACGCCTCGGCGCGTGAGGACTACGCGCCGCGCAGCACCGCGCCCGTGCGCTGGGCGGCCAGGGCCACGGCGCTGTCGCGGGCGGCCGAGGCCTCCTCGACGGTCAGGGTGCGGTCGGCGGCGCGGAAGCGCAGCGCGTAGGCCAGGGACTTGTTGCCCCCGCCGATCTGCTCGCCGGTGAAGACGTCGAACAGCCGCAGCGATTCGAGGAGTTCACCCGCGCCCTCGCGCAGTGCCCGCTCCACGTCGGCGGCCGGGACGTCCCCGGCGACGACGAGCGCGACGTCCTGGGTCGCCACCGGGAAGGTGGAGATCCGGGGCGCCTGGAGCGCTCCGTCGACGGCCTGCTCCAGGACGTCCAGCTCGACCTCGGCGGCGCAGGTCCGCTCGGGCAGGTGGAGCGCCTTGATCACGCGCGGGTGCAGTTCGCCCGCGTGTCCGAAGAGGGTCTCCTCGCCGTTCACGGTGACGTACAGCGCGGCACAGCGGCCCGGGTGCCACGGAGCGTGCTGGTCGGCGCGGACGATGACCTCCGCACCGGCCTCCGCGGCGATCGAACGAGCGGCCTCGACGGCGTCCGCCCAGGTCGCCGGGGTGCCCTTGCCCCACCAGCCGGCCTGCTCGTGGGCGCCCGCGAGGACGACGGCGGCGCGGTGCGGCTGACGCGGCAGGGCCGCGTCCAGACCGGCGATCTCCTCGTCGGTGGGACGGCGGTCGACGGGCAGCCGGACGGCCTGCTTCTCCTCGCCGGTCGATGAGGCATCCCCTGCCCGAACGGAGTTGAGAGCTTGGGGAAGGAAGACCAGGCCCGTCTCGAAGAGCGCCAGGTCGTGGCTGCCCCGGCCGTCGTTGCGCCGCAGGGCGCCGAGGAGACCCGGCAGCAGCGTGGTGCGCAGCGCCGGCTCCTCGTCGGAGATCGGGTTGACGAGCTCGACCGTGCGGCGGCGGGCGTCGTCCGCCTCCAGACCGAGCTGGTCCAGGACCGCGTCGCCGATGAACGGGTAGCTCAGCGCCTCGACGTAACCGGCTCCGGCGAGCACCCTGCCGATGCGGCGGCGCAGCCGCTGGCGGTCGGTGAGACCACGCCCGGAGGGGGGCGTGGGCAGGGTGGAGGGGAGGTTCTCGTAGCCCTCCAGCCGGATGACCTCTTCGGCGAGGTCGTTCGGCTCGTTCAGGTCGGGCCGCCAGGACGGGACGGTGACGATCAGCTCGTCCTGCCCGTAGACGTCGCAGCCGACCTGCTGGAGGCGGCGGACGACGGTCTCGCGTCCGTACTCCACACCGGCCACCCTGTCCGGGTGGTTCGCCGGCATCGCGATGGTGCGCGGCGCGGACGGGGCGGTGATCTCGGTGACCCCGGCCTCGGCGGTACCGCCCGCGAGGAGGACCAGCAGGTCCACCGTGCGCTGGGCGGCAGCGGCGGCGGCCTGCGGGTCCACGCCGCGCTCGAAGCGCTTGGACGCCTCGGAGGACAGCTTGTGGCGGCGCGCGGTGCGGGCGATCGAGATCGCGTCGAAGTGCGCGGCCTCGATGACGACCTCGGTGGTGAGGGCGTGCTCGCCGTCCGCGTCGGCGATCTCGGTGTTGGCCCCGCCCATGACGCCCGCGAGGCCGATCGGCCCGCGGTCGTCGGTGATGACGAGGTCCTCGGCGTCCAGCACGCGCACGGTGCCGTCCAGCGTGGTGAGCTTCTCGCCCTGCGCTGCGCGGCGCACGCCGATCGGCCCCTCGACCCGGGTGCGGTCGTAGGCGTGCAGGGGCTGACCGAGCTCCAGCATCACGTAGTTGGTGATGTCGACGGCCAGCGAGATCGACCGCATCCCGGCCTTCTGGAGGCGGCGGCGCATCCAGATCGGGGAGCGGGCCTCGGGCTGGAGACCGGTGACGGTGCGCGCGGTGAAGCGGTCGCAGCCGATCGGGTCCGAGATCTTGACGGGGTAGCCGTACGCGTTCGGCGCGGGCACGTCCAGCAGCGCCGGGTCGCGCAGCGGCAGCCCGTACGCGATGGCCGTCTCCCGGGCGACACCGCGCATCGAGAGGCAGTATCCGCGGTCCGGGGTGACGGCGATGTCGAGGACCTCGTCGACGAGCTGGAGCAGCTCGATCGCGTCGGTGCCGACCTCGTGCTCCGGCGGCAGCACGATGATGCCGTGCGTTCCGTCGTCGCCCATGCCGAGCTCGTCGGTGGAGCAGATCATGCCGTGCGAGGTCTTGCCGTACGTCTTGCGGGCGGCGATCGCGAAGTCACCGGGCAGGACCGCGCCCGGGAGGACCACGACGACCTTGTCGCCGACCGAGAAGTTACGGGCGCCGCACACGATCTCCTGCGGTTCGCCGGTGCCGTTGGCCGTGCCGACGTCGACCGTGCAGAAGCGGATGGGCTTCTTGAAGCCCTCCAGCTCCTCGATGGTCAGGACCTTGCCGACGACCAGGGGGCCCTTGAGGCCCGCACCGATCTGCTCGACGGTCTCGACCTCCAGGCCGACGGAGACGAGCTTGGCCTGTACGTCACGGCCGGTCTCCGTCGCCGGCAGGTCGACGTACTCCCGCAGCCAGGAAAGCGGGACGCGCATCAGATCTCCATCCCGAACGGCCGGGTGAACCGGACGTCACCCTCGACCATGTCTCGCATGTCTTCGACGTTGTGGCGGAACATCAGCATCCGTTCGATGCCGAACCCGAAAGCGAATCCGCTGTACTTCTGGGGGTCGACGCCGCAGGCGACGAGCACCTTGGGGTTGACCATGCCGCAGCCGCCGAGCTCGATCCAGCCCTCGCTGCCGCAGGTGCGGCAGGGGCGGTCGGGGTTGCCGACGGACTCGCCGCGGCAGACGTAGCAGACCATGTCCATCTCGGCGGACGGCTCGGTGAACGGGAAGAAGTTCGGCCGCAGCCGGGTCTTCATGTCCGGTCCGAAGAGCGCCTGGACCATGTGGTCGAGGGTGCCCTTGAGGTCGGCCATGGTGAGGCCCTCGTCGACGGCGAGCAGCTCGATCTGGTGGAAGACCGGGGTGTGCGTGGCGTCGAGCTCGTCGGTGCGGTAGACCCGGCCGGGGCAGACCACGTAGACGGGGGGCTTGCGCTCCAGGAGCGAGCGGGCCTGGACCGGGGAGGTGTGCGTACGCAGCACGACGCCGGACTCGTCGCCCTCGGTCGCCTTCCCGTCGGGCGTGGTGCCCCGGACGAAGAAGGTGTCCTGCATCTGGCGGGCCGGGTGGTCGGGCACGAAGTTCAGGGCGTCGAAGTTGAACCACTCCGCCTCGACCTCGGGGCCCTCGGCGATCTCGTAGCCCATGGCCACGAAGACGTCCGCGACGCGCTCCATGATGGTCGTCAGGGGGTGGCGGGCGCCGGCCGGGACGCGGTCGTAGGGCAGCGTGACGTCCACGGCCTCCTCGACGAGCACCCGGGCGTCCCGCTCTGCCTCCAGCTCCGCCTGGCGGGCGGCGAGCGCCTTGGAGACGGCTCCGCGGGCCTGGCCCACGCGCTTGCCCGCCTCGGCCTTGGCCTGCGGGGGCAGGGCGCCGATCTCGCGGTTGGCGAGGGACAGCGGCGAGGTACCTCCGGTGTGCGCGGTCTTCGCCTGGGCGAGCGCGTCGAGGTCGCCGGCGGCGGCGAAGGCGGCGAACGCCTCGTCCCGCAGGCGCTCGATCTCTTCCGGTTTCAGTGCCTCGACCTCGACTGGGTCGTACGACTTGTTCGGTGCCGACATCTCTTCCCGTGCTTCCGATTGGCTGGTGGCGCGACCCGGCTCGAGACCGCTGGACGCAAAGGTGCCAAAGGTCGAGTCTAAAGGCCGCAGGACGGTCGGGGCGCCCGCGGGCCGCTCACACCAGGTAGGCGGGCATGCTCACGGGCAGAATAAATCGGAACTCGGCTCCGCCGCCGGGTCCCCGGTCGACGGTGATGGTGCCGCCGTGGGCCTCGACGATGCCCTTGACGATGTAGAGGCCCAGGCCCGTGCCGCCGCGCTTGCTCCCCCGCCAGAAGCGGGTGAAGACACGGCCCATCGACTCCTCGGGGATGCCGGGGCCTTCGTCGCTCACGGTGACAGCCGTTCCCGTCTCGTCGTCCGTCCCCGGCGTGGGTGCCGGGGCGATCTCAATGGTGACGGTTCCCTCGCCGTGGCGCACCGCGTTTTCCAGGAGGTTGCCGAGGACCTGGTCGACCTTGTCGGGATCGGCCCACAGGGCGGGCAGGGGCCCCCGGGCCCGGACCCGGAAGCGGTCGGGTGCCTGGCCGCCCGTGATGAGCGCCTGGATGTGCCGGGCCACGGCGGCGGAGACGTCGACGGGCTGGCGGCGCAGCTCCAGCCGGCCGGAGTCGATGCGGGAGATGTCGAGCAGCTCGGCGATGAGCCGGGTGACCCGGCCGGCGTCCGCGTCGACGGTCTCCAGCATCAGCCGCTTCTGGTCGTCGGTGAAACGTTCCCACTTGGCGAGCAGCGTGGCGGTGAACCCCTTGACGGAGGTCAGCGGGGAACGCAGTTCGTGGGCGACGGTGGCGATCAGCTCGGCGTGGCTGCGTTCGGTACGCCGGCGGGCCTCGGTGCCCCGCAGCGAGACCACGACCCGGCGCACCGGGCCGAGCGGGTGCTCGCGTACGTAACGGGCGGAGACCAGCACCTCACGGCCGCCGGGCAGCAGCAGGTTGCGCTCGGGCTGGGCCTTGCGGGTGGCGAGACCGCCGTACGGGTCGGTCAGCTCCCACCAGCGCTTCCCCTTGAGGTCCTCCAGGGGGAGGGCGACGTCCAGGGGGCGTCCGATGGCGTCGGCGCGGGGGGTGGCGGTGATGCGGGCGGCGGCGGCGTTGAAGCAGACGATGCGCCCGCTCTCGTCGGCGACGACGAGACCGTCGGGAAGGTCGTCCGGGTCGATGCCGGGGGCGTCCTGGCCGAGGTCGGCGCCGAGGCCGTCCGGACCGGCCGCCGACCCGTCCGGCTCCTCTTCCGCAGCGCGTGCCGCGGTGGTGTGCGCCGGTCGCGGCGAGCTCATGCCGACAGCCATCTTCCCGTATCCCCACCTCTCGAACCGGTGCAGTGGGCCCCCGAGTTCGTCACCCTACTAGGCGGTGGTGAACCGGCGACACCCTGTGGGGGCGCGGAGAGGAGTGCGCCGGTGGGAGGGGCGCGGGAATGGCTGGGATCGTGTGCTGACGGGCCGTCGGAGCGGCGCCGCGTTACGCGTCGGCGGCGCGCCGGGGGCGCTGCGCGCGGGCGGAGGCGTACAGGCAGACGGCGGCGGCGGTGGCGAGGTTGAGGCTCTCCGCCCTGCCGTGGATGGGGACGCGGACGACGGCGTCGGCGAGCGCGCGGGTCTCCTCGGGGAGCCCCCAGGCCTCGTTGCCGAAGACCCAGGCGGTGGGGGTGTCCATGGTGCCCGCGTCCAGCTCGTCGTCCAGGTCGGCGGCCCCGGCCCCGTCGGCGGCGAGGATGCGCACCCCGGCGTCCCGGAGGCCCCGCACGGCCTGTTCGACGGGGACGCCGACGGCGACGGGCAGGTGGTACAGCGAACCGACCGAGGCCCTTACGGACTTGGGGTTGTAGAGGTCGACCGAGGCGTCGGTCAGGATCACCGCGTCCGCGCCGGCCGCGTCCGCGCAGCGCAGTACCGTCCCGGCGTTCCCGGGGTCCCGCACGTTGGCCAGAACGGCCACCAGGGTGGGCTTCGCGGCGAGGATCTCCTGGAACGGGGTGTCCAGGAAGCGGCAGACGCCGATGAGGCCCTGCGGGGTGACGGTCTGCGAGACGTCGGCGAGGACGTCGTCGTCGGCCAGGTGCACCCGGGCGCCCGCGGTGTGGGCGGCCTCGACGATGTCGGCGTACCGGTCGGCGGCCTCGGGCGTGGCGAACAGCTCGATGAGGGTCGGCTCGCCGTCGCCGCCCCGGTGGGCGGCGGCCTCGCGTACGGCTTGGGGCCCCTCGGCGATGAACCTGCGCTCCTTGCCGCGGAAGTTGCGGCGGGCCAGCCGGCGGGCGGCGGCGACACGGGGGGAACGCGGGGAGATCAGTTCGGGGGTGCCCATGGTCGGCGGCGAGCCTCTCTGCGTACGGCTGTGGCGGTGTGGAGTGTCTGCGGGGTCCAACGCACCGGACCCGCAGGCGGCGTGCGCCTGCGGGTCCGGTTCGCTTACCTGGAAGGGGGTGCCTGGATCAGGCGGCCTTCGGGGCGTTGACGTCGCTCGGGAGGGCCTTCTGAGCGACCTCGACGAGGGCGGCGAACGCGTTGGCGTCGTTGACCGCGAGCTCGGCCAGGATCTTGCGGTCCACCTCGATGTTGGCGGCCTTCAGACCCTGGATGAGGCGGTTGTACGTCATGCCGTTCTGGCGGGCAGCGGCGTTGATGCGCTGGATCCACAGCTGACGGAAGTCGCCCTTGCGCTTCTTGCGGTCGTTGTAGTTGTAGACCAGGGAGTGGGTGACCTGCTCCTTGGCCTTGCGGTACAGGCGCGAACGCTGCCCGCGGTAGCCCTTGGCCGCCTCGAGAATTGCCCGGCGCTTCTTGTGGGCGTTGACTGCCCGCTTGACGCGTGCCACTTGTTAACTCCTTGTAGCGGGGCCGTGGGTGTCTTCACACGGCCCGGAAACGAATTGGTCCCGGTGTGATCGAGGTCGTGCCTCCGGGGCGAGCCGGAGGCCGAGCCTCACTTGCCGAGAAGCTTCTTGATCTTCTTGGCGTCGGCCGGAGCCACGACGACCGTGCCGGTCAGCGAGCGGGTCTTCTTGGACGACTTGTGCTCGAGCAGGTGGCGCTTGCCGGCCCTCTCGCGGAGCACCTTGCCGGAGCCGGTGATCTTGAAGCGCTTGCTGGCACCGCTGTGCGTCTTGTTCTTCGGCATCGCGCCGTTCTCTCCTCGTCAGTGGCGCCCCTCACGGTGCGGGGCACCGGACTGCAGGGGCGTCAGATCTCTATGGGATTCCGGGGGGACCCGGGGCCGCCTGGATGGCAGCCCCTGAGGTCACGCCTCGGAAGGTGTCTCGGCCGGAGCCTCGACCGCTTCGGCCGGAGCCTCGGCGGTGTCGCCCTCGGCCGGCGCGTCGGTCGTGCCCTGACGCTCGGCCTTGCGGGCGGCCTGGGCCTCACGGGCCTCGGCCATGGCTTCGGTCTTCTTCTTGTGCGGGCCCAGAACCATGATCATGTTCCGGCCGTCCTGCTTCGGGTTGGACTCGATGAAGCCCAGGTCCTCCACGTCCGAAGCGAGACGCTGGAGCAGTCGGAAGCCCAGCTCGGGGCGGGACTGCTCACGACCACGGAACATGATCGTGATCTTGACCTTGTCGCCCTGCTTGAGGAACCGGACGACGTGACCCTTCTTGGTGTCATAGTCGTGCGGGTCGATCTTCGGCCGGAGCTTCATCTCCTTGATGACCGTGTGCGCCTGGTTCTTGCGCGCCTCACGGGCCTTCATGGCCGACTCGTACTTGAACTTCCCGTAGTCCATGAGCTTGCACACGGGCGGACGGGCTGTCGCCGCCACCTCGACCAGGTCGAGGTCATACTCCTGTGCGAGTTCCAGGGCCTTGGCAAGCGGAACAATCCCGACCTGCTCGCCGCTGGGACCGACAAGTCGGACCTCGGGAACGCGAATCCGGTCGTTGATGCGGGGCTCGGCGCTGATGGATCCTCCTCGGTAGCACCACGCGACCGCCTGGCGGACAGCCGCGTAACGTCTTATAACGTCAAGACCAACCGAGCCGGAAGCGCAAAAATGCCCCGGACGGGACACAGGCGGGGCTCCAGGAACTACCGGAGCACCGCCGCGTTCAACCGCGGGGCGCATCGGACGGCTCCATCGTCCGTACGGAACGATGGGGACCGTCTGACCGGTGACCCGCCGTCCGGTGAGGACAGCCAGGTGGGAGATCGGAGCCTCCACTTGTGGGCCGGGCACATAGATGTCCGGCCGGTCGTTACACAAGGTTAGCAGCCCGGTCCCGGGGGCGCTAATCCTGCGTCTCCCCCGCCGTCGTCCCCCTGTCCGCCCCGGCGGCCGAAGCGGCTCCCGCGCGCGGGAGGGCGGTGGCCCGGCCTTATCGTGTGGGCATGAGTGACGCGACCCCCAGCAGTGAGAACCCCGGCTTCGACGACATGGCCCGCGACATCGCGGAGGTCCCCGCGGTCGAGGTGATCGTGACGGTCGCCGTCAACCTGATGAGCGCAGCCGCGGTGAAGCTCGGCCTCACCGAGGAGGGCGAGGAGCACAAGGACCTCGACGAGGCCCGCAAGCTGGTCCAGGCGCTGGCCGGGCTGCTGGACGCGAGCGCCACGGAGATCAGCACCTTCCACGCCTCCCCGCTGCGCGACGGCCTGAAGTCCCTCCAGCTCGCCTTCCGCGAGGCCTCGCTGGTGCCGGACGAGCCGGGCCACGGCCCCGGCGAGAAGTACACCGGTCCCGTCTACGGCTAGCCGCCACCCCTTCCCCGTACGCCAGGAAGCCCGCCGTCCCCCCGTGGGGCGGCGGGCTTCCGCGTGGGGTGCGGGCCGGGGAGGTACGTCAGATGGCGTCCTCGGTCTCCGCGGGCAGGACGTTGGGGTAGGGGTGGGTGAGCCGGTGGGCGTAGGCGGCGATCGCTCCGCCGACCAGGGGCGCGACGATGAACAGCCAGAGCTGGGAGAGGGCCGCGCCGCCCGCGAAGAGCGCCGGGCCGAAGCTGCGCGCCGGGTTGACCGACGTACCGGTCAGCGGGATGCCCACCAGGTGGATCGCGGCGAGCGCCAGGCCGATGGGCAGCCCGTCGAAGCCGGTGACGGCCACCTTGTGGGTCACCGCGAGGACCACGTAGACGAGCAGGAACGTCAGGACCACCTCGGCGAGGAACGCGCCGCCGATGTTGATGCCGACGGCCGACCGGTCGTCGTAGCCGTTGGTGCCGAACTCGCCGCTCGTCTCCAGGCCCGGGATCTGCTTCGCCAGCAGGAACAGCAGGGCCGCGCCGACGACGGCGCCGAGGAACTGGGCCACCCAGCGCTCGACGGCCGTACGGATGTCGATCCGGCCCGCCACGTACATGCCCAGCGTCACCGCGGGATTGACATGGCAGCCGGAGATCGGGCCGAGCGCGTAGGCCAGCGCGAGGAGGGTGAAGCCGAAGGTGAGGGCGATGCCCACCGTGCCGAGGTATTCGACGGCGACCACCGCGGACCCCACGGCGAAGAACACCAGCAGCAGGGTGCCGAGGAACTCTGACGCCACGATCCGCTTCTGCATGGAACCACCTCGCGAGCTTGATCGGCTGGTCGGATTTCTCCGATTTCCCGACAATTCTTACGGCGGTGGGCCCTTGGCGCGCGTCGACCGGGTTCGTCCCGGTCCGGCTCGATGCGTCAGCGGGCGAAGAGGGGCTCCCCCGGTGTGGGCGTCCCCGCGGGGAGAACGGCCAGGTCCAGGCCGCTGACCAGCCGGGCCCGCAGCACCTCGCTGGCCGACAGCGCCTGCGCGACGCGGCGGGCCGCCTCGGCGGGCACGGCGTCCGGGGCGAGGACGAGCGCGAGGGTGCCGTCCGCGCTGCCGGGGCCGAGGTGGGCGCGGACCACGGCCGGGTCGGCTGCCACGGTCTCCCTTACGGCCGCGATGACGGCGGGATCCTGGAGCGGGTCGGTGCTGGTGCGGTTCTCGGCGAGGGCCAGGAGTACCTGCCCGCTCAGCTCGAAGGCGACGGGCCCGGCGAGGTCCAGCACGACGGTGTCGGCCTTCTCGTGCGCGGCGGCCTGGAGCGCCTGGTGCAGCGGTACGGCCACGGGGCGCGCCTCGGGGTCCCAGAGCGCCAGTGACGCGGTCGAGGTGAAGGCGGGGAGCGCGCGCCGGTCGCCGGCCCGGAGGGTGGGAACGGCCATGTCGCTGGTCTTCTCGCGGCGGAGCCCCTTCTCGTCCTCCTCGACCTCGCCCAGGACGGCGACGACGGGCACCAGGAGCCGGGCGTCACGCAGCGCCGCGAGGACCGGGCCGACGGCACTCCGGTCGCGGGACCAGGCGTCCAGGGCGCCGGTCAGCGCGGGGGACGCCGAACCGTCGTCGTCGGAGAAACCGGGGTCAGGGATGTTCTTGAGCTCCACGGGACGAGGGTAGTGCCTGGGGTCCGGCCGCCTGCCCGCAGGTGGGGCGGGCGGACCTCAGCGCCCGGCCGCCCCGGCCAGCAGGGCGGCCGCCTCCTCGCGGGCGTGGGCGACGGGGTCCGGGAAGACCTTCAGGCCGTGGGCGACCAGGGCCCCTTCGTGCAGCAGCATGAGCGTCCGGCCCAGCCGGTCGGCGGCGTCGGGGCCGAGGCCCTCGACGCCCCGGGTGAGCCGGGTGAACAGGTCGAGCATCCACTGCTTCTGGCCGGTGATGACCCCGTGCGCCGGGTGGGACGGGTCGCTGATCTCCGCGTGGGCGTTGACCATGCTGCAGCCCTTGGAGCCGTTGTCCGCCATCCAGGCGCGCGAGGCGTCGAAGACGGCGAGGATCCGGGCGCGCGGCGCGGGCGGCGCGGCGTCGAGGCGCCCGGCGAGGAAGGCGCGCCAGCGTTCGTCGCGGTCGGCGAGGTACTCCACGACGATCTGCTCCTTGGAGCCGAAGCGGTCGTAGAGGGTCTTCTTGGTCACCCCGGCCTCGGCGGCGATCAGATCCACCCCGACGGCGTGGATGCCCCGGTCGTAGAAAAGCCGCTCGGCGGCCGCCAGGGCCCGTCGCGCGGCAGGCGTCATGGTGATCCGTCGCGGTTCCCCGGAAGTACCCATGGCGACGAGTATACCGATCTGTATAGTCGAGAGGGCAGGTATACCGATCTGTATAGCGAGGTGCGTCATGAACGTCCTGCTCCCGGTCGCCTTCGTGCTGTGCTGGAGTTCCGGGTTCATCGGGGCCAAGCTCGGCGCCGGCAGCGCGTCCGCCCTCACGATCCTGATGTGGCGGTTCCTGCCGCTGACGGTCGTCCTGGCCCTGGTCGCGGTGACCGTCGCGCGCGCCTCCTGGCGGGGCCTGGGCGTACGGGACGTGGTCCGGCAGTCCGTGATCGGCGCGTTGTCGCAGAGCGGCTATCTGCTGACCGTCTACTACGCGATCCAGCTCGGGGTCTCCACGGGCACCACGGCCCTGATCGACGGGGTCCAGCCCCTGGTGGCGGGGGCGCTGGCCGGACCGTTGCTGCGGAGTTACGTGACCGCCCGGCAGTGGCTCGGTCTGTGCCTGGGGGTGGCCGGGGTCGTCGTCGTCACGACGGCCGACGCCTCGGCCGCCGCCGGGGTGGCCGGGTGGGCCTACGCCCTGCCGTTCGTCGGCATGCTGTCGCTGGTGGCGGCCACCTTCCTGGAGAGCCGTTCCGCCAACCGGGTGGCCCCTTCGGTGTCACTGACCGTCCACTGCGCCGCCAGCACCGTGATCTTCACCGCGCTCGCCGTCGGCACGGGGACCGCGCTGCCGCCCGCCGAGCTCGCGTTCTGGGGCGCGGTCGGCTGGCTGGTGGTGCTGTCCACCTTCGGCGGGTACGGGCTGTACTGGCTGATCCTGCGGCGCTCTGGCGTCACGGCGGTCAACACGCTCATGTTCCTGATGGCCCCGGTCACGGCGGTGTGGGGAGCCCTGATGTTCGGGGAGCCGTTCGGCCCCCGGACCGTGCTCGGCCTGGCGCTGGGGCTGGTGGCGGTGGTCGTGGTGCACCGCGGGGCCGCCCCGCGCGGCGACGGGCACACCGGTGATCAGGCCCGGGATCAGGCCGCGCACGACCGGTCGGACGCGGTGTCCGGGGCGAATCGGTGAAGCGGCACGGGCCGGTCCGGCGCGGTGCGCTCAGCGGCGGCCGGGGGCGTTCCGGCCGCGCCACAGGACGACGGCCGCGGCCAGCAGCGCCGCGCCGAGGCCGCCGGCGAGCGGGGCGGCCCAGTTGGCCGTCGCGCCGGCGGTACGGGCCGGGGCCGGGCCGTCGCCGAAGTACCGCCCCCGGTGTCCCGCCGGGGCGGCCTTGGCGTCCAGGTCGGCCGGACGCAGCCGGGAGCCCGCCTCGATCGCCTCCGCCGGGTCGACGATCCCGTAGCCGCGGGCGTCGTCGCGGCCCTGGGCGGGGGCGTCGCGGGCGGTGTCGGCCAGCAGCTTCTTGATCTGGGCCGGGTCCAGGCCGGGGTGGGCGGCCCGGACCAGGGCGACCGCGCCGGAGACGAACGCGGCGGCGGCCGATGTGCCCCACTCGATGTAGTAGTGCCCGTCCGGGTTGGCGACCACGATGTCGACGCCGGGGGCGCTGACGGTGGCGTACCAGCGGCGGGTGGAGAACGAGGCGTGGGTGCCGTACTCGTCGACGGCGGCGACCGCGATCACTCCGGGGTAGGCGGCGGGGTAGGAGATCCGGTCCCCCTTCTCGCCGCCGTTGCCCGCCGAGGCGACCACGGGGACGCCCTTGGAGAGGGCGTACTGGATGGCCGCGTCCTCGCCGGGGTCGGGGTGGGCGGACTTGCTGTCGTCGCCCAGGGAGAGGTTGATGACGTCGGCGCCGTTGTCGGCGGCCCAGCGGATGCCCTCGGCGAGCGCGGCGCCGCGGGACTTGCGGGCCTTGGCGCGGTCCGGGTCCTTGGATTCCAGGATGACGCGGACCGGCATGATCCTGGCCTCGGGCGCGATGCCGAGGATGCCGTCGGAGCGCCCGGGACCGCTGCCGCGCCCGGCGATGATGCCGGCCATCGCGGTGCCGTGCAGGGCCCAGGAGGAGTCACCGCGGGCGGCGCCGAAGCCGACGAGGTCCTTGCCGGGGAGCACCTGGCCCGTCAGGTCGGGGTGGGCGTCGTCGACCCCGGTGTCCAGGACGGCGACGGTGACGCCCTGGCCCCGGGTGGTCTCCCAGGCCCGGTCGGTGTGCAGGGCGTCCAGGGCCCACTGCTGGTCCCGGATGGCGTCCGCCCGGGCGGGCGCGGCGGGGGTGAGCACGAGGACGGCGGCGGCGCAGACCGCGGCGAGGACGCGGTGGGGTCGTCGGGTCATCCGGGCTGCTCCGTGAGTTCGGCGACATGCGTGCGCAGCCCGCGCTCCACCCGGTCCGCGATGCCCTTCGCCTCGTGGCCGAGCCCGGCCTGGGCGATGTCCGTCGTGGCACCCGGGGCCATGGCGGCGGGCGCGGGCTGCGGGTCGGCGACGGTGCGGCCGTCCGCGAAGCCGGAGACGGCGAGGACGACGACCGGGATCTCGGTGAGCGGGTCGACCGTCCAGCTGGCGCGCTGCCCGTCGCCGAAGGAGGCCGCCGACGTGCCGTCGGGAGCGTACGTACGGGGCATGAGGTCCTTGCGCGCGCCGAGCTTCTGCTCGGTGAACCGGGTGTGCAGGGCCCGCATGCCCGGGGCGTCGGCCTCGGTGAAGACCAGGCCGACGGTGGTGAAGGCGGAGCGGGTGGCGTCGGTGTAGGTGGCGCGCACCAGCCGTTCGCAGCCCACGGCGCGGAGCGTGGTCAGGAGCAGGGGGTCGAGCCCGTCCTCGCACGTGCTGTCGGCGGCGACGGCGATCCGCGTCCAGGTGCGGTGGGTGCCGCCGGGGCCCGCGCCCTTGCCCTGGAGGGCGCGCGGGAACAGCGTGTCGACGGGGACGCTGTGCCAGGCGCCGCGTGCGGCGGTGTAGGGGTTCCCGGTGGTCTCGGCCGAGGAGTCGCCGGTCAGCCAGGCCCCGGTGACCGCCCCGCCGATCAGCCCGAGGCCGAGCACCACGCAGGCGGCGGCCGCCGCGGTACGCCACCGCTGCCGGGGGCGGACCGGCCGCAGCCGGGTGGTGGTCTCGGCAGGTGTCTCCGGGTAGCCGTAACGGACCGGCGTCCGGTAGCCGCCGGGGGGCGGCGGAACGGCTCCCGGCGCGGGCGTCAGATCGACGGCCCCGACGGGCCTGCGCCGGGTGACGGGAGGCGGGCCGAAGGGCGGACCGGGAGGCGT